>NZ_JBFTMQ010000003.1:0-416256 GCF_056397045.1 Arthrobacter sp. 05N429 | reverse complement strand
CCCCGGCGGCATCACCGGGATCGAGATTCAGCTCGTCATGACCGACCGCACCCTTTTCCAGGGCGACAGCGAACCCGCCCGCCTCCCCGGCTACGGGGTGGTCCCCGCCGGCTGGGCACGGGAACTGCTCAAACGAGGAGGAAAAGCGGCAGGCGCACGCGAGGAACCAAAGCACGGAACGGGAACAGGCGGCAGCGGCGTGGCAGGAACAGGCGCCGGCCGAGCACGAACTGAGGGAACGGATACGGTCACGGACACCGCCGACGACGACCGTGACCTTAGCGTCTGGCTGCGGCGGCTCTGCACCGCTCCCGGCGCCGGGGAGCTCACCGTGATGGACTCCCGCGCAAGGTTCTTCCCGGCCGGGCTCAAACGCTTCCTGGCAGTCCGCGACAGCACCTGCCGGACCCCGTACTGCGACGCCCCCATCCGCCACCTGGACCACATCATCCCCTGGCACCACGGCGGCCAAACCACCCACGCCAACGGCGCCGGACTCTGCGAAGCCTGCAACCACACCAAAGAAACCCCCGGATGGACCGCCAAACGCCGGCCAGGACCCCGGCACACCCTCGAAATCACGACCCCCACCGGCCACACCTACCAATCCATGTCACCACCACTGCCGGGGATGCTGCTGACCGGTCCACCCCCGCCGGGTTCCACCCTTCCGGCGGTCGAAGTCAGCCACCACCGCCGCAAACTCCGACACCACGCGAAGTCCCTCAAACGTGCCGGCATCCGACAGGCCTGGGCGGCTTAAAGCCGGCATGCGTCCTGGCCATTGCAGGGTCCAGTGTCACGCATCGCGACCATCACCCGGGTCTACCGGATGATGGTCAGGGGTTTCGTGGGTATCACGCAGGACACCCTTTCAAGGGTGACGGCCGCACCGGCAACCCGGTTGTTCCTGCCGGTGTCATCGCACCAGTCGATGTTGAAGGGCATCGCGGTGATGGCTGCCTCTCCGTCGGCGGTCCCGGCCGGTACGTCAAAGGCGTAGCTGAAGCTGCCGCCGTCGTTCATGGGGGCTGTCGCAGTGAACACTTCCGCGCCGGCTGCGTCGGTCATGGTCACCTGGATCCGGGCGTTCGCGCCATAGCGCGGGTCGCAGTCGGCATCCGGTGCCGTCAATGTCACCCGGTCGCCCGGTTTCGCGCTCGACGGTGCCACGGAAAATGCCGGCGGGAAACAAGGCGGCGCCCCGTCCCCGGGGGTGGTGGATGCGCAACCCGACACCCCGGAAGCCAACAGGATGACGCACACCGGCAGGACCGCCAGGGACCGGAGGCGACGACGGCGGCGGGCGGGGTGCCCGGGACCGGCCGCCAGAGCTTCAGGCACGGAGCTTCTCCCGCCACCCGGCAGTCCGCAAGAGGGCGAGGGCCAGGAGGGCCAATAACGCGAGTCCGCTTGCCAGATAGAGCATTCCGCCCCAGGGGGCATGATCGCCGCCCGACGTGGCAAACGCATCAGCGATTCCCATCCCGCCCGTAAACGCCACGAACATGTGGGACGGGGCCGCGAGGACCAGCAATGCCAGATAACCGGCGACAACGTGGCGCGCGCGTGGGGCCCGCTCAAGGATCGTGCCGATCAGGCCGACAACGGCCAAGGCCACACCGACAGCACTCCAGGCGATCACGCGCGGCGCGCCCAAGGTCTCGCCGGCGGCGTCCATGGCCGCATGGATTTCGCCAAGAGTGGCGCCGGGGACTGCCGCCAGCGGATTCCACACAAGGGTCTGGTAGGCACCGGCTACCGAATACGCGACCAGCGCCGCGGAGCCGACACCCGCGGCAAGGACCGCGCGGCGCTTCGGAACATTTCCCCCATGATCCATGCGCAAAAACTACCACCACCGGGCAGCTTGGCCGGACTGAAGCCCGGTCAATTGAGCGAGAGGATGAGATAAAGGGCCGTAAGCACCAGGACGGTAGGCGTCATAACGAGTCGCTCCGGTTTGCTGCGGGAGATCCCGTTCATGACGATGCCGAGCGCGAAATATGCCGTGAGGACCCACGCGGCGACCCCCGTGACGGTGTCGTTGATGAGCGGTGGCGCCAACTCGGCCTTGGCCAGAGCGGTATAGGCGAAAAGAGCGTACAGGGCGATGGACACAGCGCTGGCAACCCTCAGCTTCTTCGGAAGGACTGTGTGTCCTCCGCCCCAGGCCATCCTCCCCAGCGGTGCCCCGGCAGCGAGGGCGGCCTGGAAAATCGCCAGGCCGGCCAGGATTGCGCATGCCAGTAGTGCGGAAAGTTGGTCTAAGGCCATCAGGAACTCATCCTCCATGGAACTACCGGGGCTGCTGCGGCGCAGCCGTTGCCGCAAAAATAGCAGTACCACCCGCGAATTTCGGGGAACCTGCTGCGCTCGATTCCGGTCGCTGGCTATCCTGACCCCATGGACATGCTGGCAACCCCGGGCGCAAGCCTCCTCTGATGGGTTCCTCCCGCTACAATCGCCGGTCCGCGGCCGGCGGCGAGTGGCCGGCCGGCCCGGTGGTGCTGGGCGTTGCGTGGGAACCGTCCGGACACGTGGTCCGCGCCGGCGCCAGTTTGGCGGCCCGGCTGGACGCACACCTGATTTGCGCGTTCGTGGACCCGGCCAGCTACCTCACCGAATGGGAACCCTCGGACTCGAGGACCAGTTCATCCCTGGATCCGGCCGTCAGCAGCGAGGCGGACTTCCCCTCCGGCCACGTCCGCGAAGAACTCCAGGCCATCCTGGGACCGCCAGGGGAGGACTGGTCGTTCAGGGTGCTGAACGGCGCTGTTGCCCCGGCGCTTGGCCGGCTAGCGGAAAGCACCGACGCGTCAGTGCTGATCGTCGGAGGAGACCGTCCCGGCCGGCTCGCTGCCATGGAGCGGATGCTGGAGGGATCGGTCAGCGCGCAGCTGGCCAGCCTGCAATCCAGGCCAGTCCTGGTCATCCCCGCTCAGGACCCGTGACCGCCAGGCCGAGGCCAGGTGCGCCGCCGTCCGGCGTCGTAATCGACATCCGGGTGCCCAGCGGCCGCCTATTTCCAGCGGAACGGCTCGGGCGGTGACGTACTCCATGTCCGGAAGAATTGCTCGCGGGATTCCTCGCCAGCCACTTGTTCCAGGGCATGCAGCCGGCCGTAGGTGAAAGCAGCCTTTCCGCGATGATTGGCCGCCAGTTCGCGCAGCCGGTCCCGGGTGACCACGCTGTCATGGTGATCGCCCAGGCTCTCCTGGATCGCCTCCGCGGACCGTGCGAGCGTGGTCGCCCGCTTCCCGAAAATCGGGACCGCGGCTTCGGCCGCATAACGCAGCCGCTTGGCGCTCTTTCGGACCTCATGAAGTGCGGCATCCGTGGCCGGACTCGCGGAAGCGGCGTCGAGGGTGTGTACTTCCTTTTTCAGGCGTTTGCGCTCCTTCGCCAGGAGTCGGCCCACCGTCTGCAGCGCGTCCTTCCCGGCAATGTCAGTCAGCTGCGGTTCCCTGAGGAAGGCATCCAGCGAATCGAGAAGGCGGAAGTAGCGGGCACTCCTGAGTGCAGCAAGGCCCTTTGCGCGGGCGCTATGGGCTGCAGCCTCGAAGTGCTCCTCGATCTGCTGCACTACCGGACCCATCAACAGGTCCGGCGGTTCGGCGCCGATCAGGTCCAAGAGCCTAGCCCGCATCACCTCATTGTCCCGGGCTTCACCCACGGTGCCGGCCAGCCATTGAAGTTCCGAGCGCAGCGACCGTGTGACATCGTGGTCGGCAAGTTTCCGGAAGGTGGCCAGCGCGGACCGGATCCTTCGCGCGGCCACCCGGAGCTGATGGACGGAGTCCGGCGCGGCCTCCCGGACCCCGGGGTCATGCCGCTTCAGGGCTGCGACCTGCTGGTTCAGGTAGGAAAGGAGCACCGCCGACGCCGGCCCCTCGGGCTCCGGCCCGGGTGCCGGTTTGTCGCCCGGAGGATACTGTCCGCCCAAGCCTCGGGCGAGTTTGGACGGCAGTGCCGACGGATGGTGTCCAGTTTCAGCGAGCAGTGTATCGGCGCCTTTGAGCAACTTCCTGGGGCCGTCGATGAGTTCTATTTCCCATTCCCGCCAAGCGGTGCGGGCCTCCGGCTCCAGCAAGGTCTGGGAATCCACCCGGTCGTCGCAGAAGTCGGCCAGGGCCGTTCCATCGGACGCAAAGAGGCGCTGGGTGGTCCGCCGGGTCTTCAGCCGCGCAACCGGAATCACGTCCTGATCCCTCGTATGGACCTGGACGAGTTGCCGCAGCCGCCTGGGCACCGAATCCGGGTCTTTGCCCAACCGCCCCGTGAACTCCTGACGTTCCCCAACCGCCACCGGGAGTTTCAGGTGCCATCCGGCATCGTGGCCACCGGTCCGCCGGCGCAACGTGATTCCGCGGGTAGCCAGTGCCAGGCCGGCGGTATCGAAGTAGAGGGCGTCGAGTGCCTCTTCCTCGGGCGAGCCCACCCGGTCCACCCCCGGCAACGACTCCAGGACCGGCAGCTTGTCGTCCTCGCCGACGTCGTATTTTCGCTCCACTTCGAGCATCTCGGAGTCGGTCATGGCCAAGCGTAGGCCCCCAGGAGCTGGGGCCGCATGAGCCGAAAGTCCCGCATCAGCCCCGGAAGGATCCGGGGCCCCGGCTTTGTAGGGACAATGGAAGCGTGACTTCTCCGGCCGTTCCGTTGCCCCCCGCTCCTGCGCCCTTCGATCTGGCGGTCATCGGGACCGGCTTGGCGTTCGCGCACTCGCTCGGCGAGCTGGCCGACGCGCTCCGGGCCGGCGGACCATCCGCAACCGCCGTGGTCCAGGCGCCGCCGGGCACGGGCAAGACAACTCTCGTTCCGCCGGTGCTGGCCAACCTCGCCCTGGACGCCGCCCCGCAGCCGGGGCGGGCGGGCGCACCGCGCATCATCGTCACCCAACCGCGACGGGTTGCCGCGCGGTCGGCGGCCCGGCGTCTCGCTGCGCTGGACGGCAGCCGGCTGGGGGATCGCGTGGGGTACACGGTTCGCGGCGAGCGCCAGGCCGGGCCGGGCACCCTGATCGAATTTGTCACCCCCGGAATCCTGCTGAACCGCCTGCTCGCGGATCCGGGGCTGGAAACAGCCACCGCCGTCATCCTCGACGAAGTGCACGAACGCGGCCTCGAGACCGACCTGCTGCTCGGCATGCTCAACGAGGTCCGCCAGCTGCGCGGCGATCTCACCGTCGTCGCCATGTCTGCCACGCTGGACGCGCCGCGCTTCGCCGCCCTGATCGGCAACGCCGGGGAACCCGGCGACGCAGCGGACCACGACGGCGGCGGGCCGGCACCTGTCGTCGATTGTCCGGCCGCGCTGTACCCGCTTGAGTTTGACTGGGTGCCCGCAGCGGTGCCCCGGCTGGATGAACGCGGAGTGACGCGTGCCTTCCTGGACCACGTGGCGGACACGGCCGCTGCTTCGCATGCCGAAGCGCTGGCGTCCGGCCAGGACGTGGATGCCCTGGTGTTCGTCCCGGGGGCGTGGGAAGTGTCCTATGTGGCAGGCCGCCTCCGCGGCCGGTCGCGCGCTGAGATCCTGGAGCTGCACGGGCAGGTTGGTCCCGCAGAGCAGGACCGCGCCGTCTCGGGGCGGGAGCCCGGCGGGAACCCGCGGATCATCGTGGCGACGTCGCTGGCCGAATCCTCCCTGACCGTCCCGGGAGTCCGGCTGGTCATCGACTCCGGGCTGTCCCGCGAGCCCCGGCGCGACGCGAGCCGCGGTATGTCCGGGCTCGTGAACGTGTCCTGCTCCCGGGCGTCCGCCGAGCAGCGCGCCGGGCGGGCTGCCCGCCAGGGGCCAGGCCGGGTGGTCCGCTGCTACGACCAAAGGACCTACGGTGCCGCACCGGCCCACCAGACACCGGAGATCGCCGTCGCGGACCTCACCGGCGCCGCCCTGGTCCTGGCCTGCTGGGGTGCGCCCGGCGGCCGGGGGCTATCGCTGCCTGACGCCCCGCCGCGGGCCGCGATGGACGAGGCCGTGGAAGTGCTGCGGGAACTCGGCGCGGTAGGTGCGGACGGGACCGCCACGCATCTCGGCAAGGCGCTGGCCCGGGTTCCCGCCGATCCCAGGCTGGCCCGGGCGCTGCTGGACGGAGCTGCCGCCGTGGGGAACCGCGCTGCCGCGGAAGCCGTCGCCCTCGTCGCCGGGGACCAGCGTGCCCCCGGCGCCGATCTTCCGCGCCTCCTGGCCGCCCTGCGCACGGGCAATGATCCGGCGTCCCGGCGCTGGACGGAGGACGTCCAGCGGATGGAGGCGATCGCGCGCCAAGAGCGGTCCGGCGTCGCGCCCCCTCCGGCGAATGCCGTGAGCGCCGCGGAGGCGGTCGGCTACGTCGTCGCCCTCGCTTTCCCGGACCGCGTCGCGCGCAGGGTCCCCGGCGACGGGCCGGAACGGTACCTGCTCACCTCCGGTACGCGGGCCGGGCTGCCAGCCGGAAGTTCACTGTCCGGGCACGAATGGCTTGCCGTCGCCGAAGTCACCCGGGCCCAGGGGCGCGATGCGGCCGGTACCGGCGCCGTCATCCGTTCGGCCGCGCCGCTGACGGCGGACACGGCCGAGGCCGCCTCCCGGCATCTCCTGGGCGACACCGTGGAGGCCAGGTTCAGCCAGGGCCGGGTCACCGCCCGGAAGGAACGCCGGCTGGGCGCGATCGTACTTTCGTCCACTCCGCTGCGCCCCTCAGCCGCGGAGGGCCGTGCGGCGGTCGCCCGGGCCCTGGCGAAGGAGGGGCTGGGAAGCATTGGATGGTCGACGGCGGCGGACGCCTTGCGCCGCCGGCTTGCGCTGGTGCACCGGGAACTCGGGGACCCATGGCCGGACATGTCCGAGCCGGCGCTGCTGGCCCGGCTCGACGAGTGGCTGGAGCCTGAACTTCAGGCGCTGGCCGGCGGCGCTGCCACGAGCGGCATCGACCTGGGCGAGCCTCTGCGGCGCCTCCTGCCCTGGCCCGACGCCGCCCGGCTCGGGGACCTGGTGCCGGAACGGCTTGAAGTGCCGAGCGGCTCCTGGGTGAAAATCGACTACCCGGGAGTGGGCGACGACGGCGGGCGCCCGGTAGTGGCCGTCAAGCTGCAGGAATGCTTCGGCTGGGACCGGACGCCGCGGCTGGTGGGCGGCCGCGTGCCGGTGCTGTTCCACCTGCTCTCGCCCGCCCGGCGGCCCCTGGCCGTGACGGATGACCTCGCCTCGTTCTGGTCCGGACCCTACGCCCAGGTCCGCGCCGAGATGCGCGGCCGGTATCCGCGGCATCCCTGGCCGGAGGATCCCTGGACGGCGCCGGCGACCGCCCGAACCAAGAGCAGGGGCTGAAGCGCGGGCCGCTGTTACGTCATTGTGACGTGGCTCACGGCGTGTTGGGTATCCTAGAGGCGGTCAGGAAGTCGGCCGTTCATGCTTCACAGGGGATATTTATTATGACCAGCAAACTCGACATCACCGTCGCTGTCGATCTAAGTTCCGAATCCGCACTCGTGTCACCGCAGGGCAAACTCACCGTTCGCAACGTCACAAGCCTGATCGCAGTCGCCCGCAGGGCCGGCTCGTTCGGGTACGGCCTCGACACAGTCGTGGATCTGCGGAAGCTGACTGCCGCTGATCCTCAAGCCGTGGCCATGATCCGCGCTTCGGGCTGGCAGGGGAGCCATCTGCTCGGGGCCGGCAAGGCCGGCCGGGTGCGTGCGGCATGAGGCCCGAAGTGGCTGTCGGGTACGGCTCCCTCGCACATGGCCACGGGGCGGAGCTGATTTTCGATTCCTTCCGCCGTTGGCCCCTGGTGCCCTCCTCGCAGCTGGTGCGGCTCCGCTCGGCGCTGCTGCAGTGCGTCGAGCTGGCCTCACCGGACAAAGGCAGGGACCTGTCGGAGTCGGCCGGAAAGCTGTTGCAGCTCGTCTCCGACGAACTGGAGCGCCGCAATGACATCCCGGGCCCCGCAGTCCTGCCGGCGGGGTTTCGGCGGGCGCGGCGGCTCCCTCACGCATAGACGGTAGGGATGGCAGAGCCGCCCCGCTGCAGCCGGTTCACGACGGAGGGCAGCTCGGCCATGGTCTCAGTGTGCCGGCGCCGGGCCCTCGCCACGGCCTCGGGCCCGGTCCAGCCCGGCAGGAGTTCTCCCTCCCGGATGAACTGCCGCAGCAGCGGCCTGCCGTTGGGTTCCTCCGCCGGCGGGTTGCCAACCCCCAGGACTTCATGAGTGGCTGTGCCCGATCCGTCGAGCCTGCGCACCGCATGCTTCCGGCCGCCGATGTTGATCTTGCCCTTGGAGCTCTTGGCTACCGCAACGAACTCGCCGGCGTCGTTGGTGCGGCTGACCAGTTTGTAGACCATGCCTGCAGTGGGGGCGCCAGAGCCCGTGACCAGCGCCGTGCCGATTCCGTACGCGTCGGCCGGGGCGGCACGGAGGGCAGCGACGGAGTATTCGTCGAGGTCGGACGTGACGACGATCTTCGTGTGGACATTGCCCAGGCTGTCCAGCAGCTCACGGACCCACCGGGCCTGTGCCACCAGGTCACCGGAATCGAGCCGCACCGCGCCCAGCTTGTCCCCGGCGAGTCCGACGGCGGTCCGGACAGCCGCCTCGACGTCGTAGGTGTCCACCAGCAACGTGGTCCCGGGACCCAGCGAGTCCAGCTGCGCCCGGAACGCATCGCGTTCGGTGTCGTGCAGGAGCGTGAAGGAATGCGCCGCCGTGCCGACCGTCCGGAGGCCGAAACGACGGCCGGCTTCCAGGTTCGACGTTGCTTCGAAGCCGGCAATGACGGCGGCGCGGGCGGCCGCCGCGGCAGCCTCCTCCTGGGCCCGGCGTGAACCCATTTCAATGCACGGCCGGCCGCCAGCCGCGCTGACCATCCGGGAGGCGGCCGAGGCAATGGCACTGTCGTGGTTGAGGACGGACAGCACGAAGGTCTCCAGGATGCAGGCTTCGGCGAAGGTGGACTCCACGATCAGGACGGGGGAGTAGGGGAAGTACGCCTCACCCTCCGGATAGCCCCAGACGTCGCCGGAGAACCGGAAGTCCGCGAGGCGGGCCAGCGTCTCGCCATTTACGACGCCAGTCCGGTTCAGGAACTCGAGCTCCGGCGGTCCGAAGCGGAACGCGGCAATGCCTTCCAGCAGCCGGCCGGTTCCGGCCACGATCCCGTACCGTCGTCCCTCCGGCAGTCCGCGGGCAAACGCCTCGAACACTGTCTTCCGCCCGGAAGCCCCGGAATGTAGGGCCGCCTGCAGCATGGTCAGTTCGTAGTGGTCGGTGTAGAGGGACGTAGCGGGGCCGTCCCAGAGCGGCGTGGTGTCCATGATTAACCCTAGGCTCCGTGGCGGCCGGTGGGCGCGATGCCGTCCGCCTGCCTATTCAGTTTGCGTCGGGACTGGGAGTACCTTGTCCCCATGGCCAAGGAAGAAGCGACTGTCACTGTCAGCAGCCCCAGCGGAGACCGGGAAATGAGGATCTCCAGCCCCGGCAGGATCCTGTGGCCGCAGCTCGGGCTCACCAAGCTGGACCTTGCCCGGTACATCGTCGACGTCGGGGACGCTTTCCTGGCGGCGAACGGCGACCGTCCCGTGACGCTCCAGCGCTTCGGCGGCGACGTCGACGGCGAGCAGTTCTTCTCGAAGAACCCGCCCAAGGGCGCCCCGGACTTTGTGCGCTCGGTCATGGTGGTCTACCCCAGCGGCCGCTCGCATCCCCAGCTCGTGATTGACGACGTCGCCGCGGCGGTATGGGCGGTGCAGATGAACACCGTGGTCTTCCATCCCTGGGCGTCGCGGGCCGGCAACCCGGACAACCCCGACCAGCTCAGGATCGACCTGGACCCGCAGCCGGGCACCGGGTTCGAGGACGCGGTTCCGGCGGCGCAGGAACTACGGTCCGTGCTGTCCGAGGCCGGGCTGGAGTCCTTCATCAAGACCTCCGGCAACCGGGGGCTGCATGTGTACTCGCCGATCGAACCCACCCGCGAGTTCCTTGACGTGCGGCATGCCGTGATCGCCGCTGCCCGCGAACTCGAGCGGCGGATGCCGGAGAAAGTCACCACCGCCTGGTGGAAGGAGGAACGGGGTGCGAGGATCTTCGTCGACTTTAACCAGGCGAACCGCGACCGCACCATAGCCGGGGCCTACAGCCCCCGCGCCCTGCCCGGGGCCACTGTCTCCTGCCCGATCGGCTGGGAGGAGCTGGAGCACGTCACCCCAAAGGACTTCACTATCGTCTCGGTGCCGAAGCGGCTGCGGGACACCGGGGACCCGTGGGCCGCCATGCATGCCAATCCGGGCACGATCGACGTCCTGCTCGGGTGGTGGGAGCGGGATCAGGCAGCCGGGCTGGGGGAAATGCCCTTCCCGCCTGACTTCCCGAAGATGCCAGGGGAGCCGATGCGCGTGCAGCCCAGCCGGGCCAAGAACAAGGACTAGTTCCCCGGGACTAAACGTCCAGGAGCCGCTGGCCGTTGAACCAGCAGACCGTGCGCAGCCAGTCGTCGTCGAGGCGGGGCTCCTTGTCCCTCAGGCGTTCCAGGGCCTCCAGCTGGTGGGCGTAGGGGTAGGGAATGTTCGGGAAGTCGCTGCCGAGCACAATCCGTTCCGGCATCCCGGCCAGCCGTGCCAGAAGCTCAGGGGGGAAGGGCGCGGCGGCCTCGAAGAAGTCCGTGAAGACCATCGTGGTGTCCAGGTGGACGCGGGGGTACCGGTCCGCCAGGTCCAGGAACTCGGCGTACTCGGGTGCCCCCAGGTGGGCGACGACGGCGGTCAGCTGAGGATGGCGGCGCATCACGCCTTCGAGTTTGTCCGGGCCGGTGAAGCCAGGCCGCGGCACCGGGCCGCTGCCGACATGGACCACAACGGGAACGCCGGTTTCGGCCAGCAGCCCCCACACCGGGTCGAGGATCGGCTCGCGCAGATCGAATCCGCCCACCTGCGCGTGGATCTTGAACACCCGCGCGCCGCGGTCCAACGCCGACCGCACCTGGTCCAGGACACCCTCTTCGGGGTAGAACGTCGCGCTCGGGACGCAGTCCGGTTCTGTGGCAGCCAGACCGAGGGCGAAGTCGGTGAGGTCCGCCGCCATGCCCGGGCGGTGCGCGTAGGTCAGTGCCGTGAAATGCCGCAAGCCCAGCCGGCGCAGCTGGGCCAGCCGGCTGGCCTCGTCCGAGCGGTACGTGATCGGCCACGGCCGGCCGATCAGCGGACCGGACTCATCGAAGTGCGCCCACACCCGCTGCAGCATCCGTTCCGGAAGGAAATGAGTGTGGATGTCGATCAGCCCCGGAAGTCCAAGCCCTGCCCACCACTGCGGTACGTCAGTGTCCCGCATCGTTTCCACCTGGCCTCCTTCGACGTCGTCGTCAGAGAATCCTACCGCCGCTGGGCGCGGAGGATTCCCCGCACGGTGTACCCGACGGCGCAAACCAGTGGTGCCAGCCCTGCCAGCAGCGCGATGGTGTTGGGCCGGAACGTCACATGCCCGCCGGGGTTGCGGCAGTAGACACCCAGCGGGAGCACGAAGCCCCCGCCCCCGCCGCCGGCCGCGCTGTCCTGTCCGTTGCCGACGACGGCGCTTCCGGCGTCTGAGTTTCCACCTCCGCCAAACCCAAAGGACACCAGGGCCACCGGAACCAGTTCCTCCCCGTCCACTGTGACGGCCGGTCCATAGGCCCGGGACACACCCACGTTTTTGAACGTCTCCGCGAGAGACGAAAGTGCTTCAGTCATGGCTACGACGATAGGCGTGCGGTCCGGGGCAGCGCCAGAGTCCTTGGCCCCGGAACCGCAGGACGTCAGGGCCATACGGCCCCTATTTTCCCGCCGGACGTCGAAATAGATTTGGAACCGGACTATCGCACCGGAAGAGAGGCCATGATCATGACGAAACTGACTGGGGAGGCGCCACGGTTGGCTGAAGTGCTCGCCATCGTGCTGGGCACCGCTGGCGTCCCGCTGCGGATTAGGGCCTGGGACGGATCGGAGGCCGGTCCTGCGGATGCGCCGGTCATCGAGTTCCGGTCGCGTCGGGCTTTGCGCCGGATGTTGTGGTCGCCCGGCCAGCTGGGCCTCAGCCGCGCCTACGTTGCCGGGGACATCGATGCTCCGGGCGATGTCTTCGCCAGCTTCGCCGCCCTCAGTTCTGCCGGCAAGTTCGCCGAACCTGGACCGTTCCGCCGGCCCACGGCGCGTGAACTTGCGACCATCCTCAGGAATGCCGCCCTGCTCGGCGCCCTGGGCCCCAACCCGGCACCTCCTCCGGAGGAGGCAAAGCTCGTCCGGGCGGGCCAGCGGCACACACGGAAGCGGGACGCCGCGGCAATCTCCCACCACTACGACGTCGGCAATGATTTCTACGCGCTGGTGCTTGGCCCGTCCATGGTCTACTCCTGTGCGGTGTGGGAGGACGAACAGACCGGGCTGGAAGCGGCGCAGGACGCCAAAATCGATCTGGTCTGCCGGAAGCTGGGCCTTCAGCCGGGCATGAGGGTGCTGGACGTCGGATGCGGGTGGGGGAGCTTCGCCCTGCACGCGGCCCACAACTACGGGGTCGAGGTCGTGGGCGTGACGCTCTCCGGTGAACAGGCGGGCATGGCGGGAAAACGGGTGGCAGAGGCTGGCCTGACGGATCGGGTGTCCATCCGCGTCCAGGACTACCGCGACGTCGACGACGGGCCGTTCGATGCGATCAGTTCCATCGGCATGTCCGAGCACGTGGGCCGGGAGCAGATGCCCGCCTACGTTGCCAAGCTGTACGGGCTGCTCCGGCCCGGCGGCCGGCTGCTCAACCACGCCATTTCCTGGAATGCGGGGCCCACCGCGCCGGACCCGGACTCGTTCATTCCGCGCTACGTGTTCCCCGACGGCGAGATGCTCGGCCTCGCGGAGATGGTCGGGGCGCTCGAGACCGGCGGGCTGGAAGTGCTCGACGTCGAGGCCCTGCGCCGGCACTACGCACTCACCCTCCGGGCCTGGGTGCGGAACCTCGAGGAACACTGGAGCGAAGCCGTGGAACTGGCCGGGGAAGGGCGGGCCCGGGTTTGGCGGCTCTACATGGCCGCCAGCGCCCTGGGCTTCGAATCCGGTATGACCGGTGTCAACCAGATCCTGGTGCAGCGGTCCGGCGGCGCCGAACCGCCGTTGCGCCGGACCAGCTGGACCTGAGGCGGCTCGGGTCTGACTCCGCGGAGGCCTCAGCCGGGACCGTGCGCTGCAATGAAGGCCGCCGCGGACCCGGCCAGCGAGGCTCCAACTTCCTCCGCGGTGCGCTTGGTTCCGGCGACGTCGAAAGTGTGGCCGCCGCCGTCGCGCCACTGCAACGTTGCCGTGGGGCCGATGCGGGCCACCACGGACTCCAGCAGCTCGGGCGTGGCGAACGGATCGCGTGTGCCCTGCAGGAAGAGCATGGGCAGCGTCAGCCCGTAGAGGTGTTCGTCGCGGAGCTTCTCCGGCTTGCCCGGGGGATGGAGGGGGTAGCCCAGGTAGATAAGTCCGGCCGCCGGCATCCCCTCGACGACCGCCATGGAGGCCATGCGTCCGCCGAAGGATTTGCCCGCGGCCCAGAGCGGCTCGCCCCCGGACCGGGCCGTGGCCTCCGCCATGGCCGCGCGCCACGCCGCTATGGCGGCGGGAGGCCTGTCGGGGAACTTCCGGCCGGCCTCCCGGTAGGGGAAGTTGAAGCGGAGCGTTGCGACGCCCAGTTCATTGACGGCGCGGGTGAATCCGGCCAGGAAAGGGTGTTCCATACCGGCTCCGGCACCGTGGGCGACCACCAGCGTGGCGGACGGTTTCTCGGGGCGGGCATAGACGCCCGATACGGTGGATTCGCCGACGGCGATCGTGACAGGCGACTCGGGGATGCTCATGAGTCCATCATGACGCCTGCAGTGCGTGCGGGTGCTGCGGAAACGGTCACCCGCGGCTGCGGTCGATACAGCTACGCTGGTGCCATGAGCAATACCGAGGTGGCCCCTCAGGAGATCCTTTGCGAAACGGAGGACGACGGCTCCGGCGTCGAAATCCTGGTTCCCCGCCAGGTCCCGCTGGGCGGGCCGCGGGCGATGGACGTCAGAAGGACCCTGCCGCAGCGCCAGCGGAGCCTCATCGGCGCCTGGTGCTTCCTGGACCATTACGGCCCGGACCGGATCGGCGAGTCCGGCGGCATGCACGTGCCGCGGCACCCGCACACCGGGCTGCAGACGGTCAGCTGGCTCTTCACCGGGGAGATCGAGCACCGGGACTCGGCCGGCTTCCTCGCGGCCGTGCGGCCCGGCGAAGTCAACCTCATGACCGCCGGGCGCGGCATCAGCCACTCGGAATTTTCCACTCCGGAGACCGACGTGCTGCACGGGGCGCAGTTGTGGGTGGCGTTGCCGGACAGGGCACGCCACATGGAGCCGACCTTTGAGCACTACCGTCCCGAGCCACTGACGGGGCCGGGCTGGACCCTGCGCGTTTTCCTGGGATCCCTGGCCGGCGCCTCCTCGCCGGTCACCACCCACACGCCGCTGCTCGGCGCCGAGGTCCTGCTCGAGGCGGGCGCCACGCTGGATCTGGTCACGGATCCGTCCTTTGAGCACGGACTGCTGGTTGACACCGGAACCCTCGAAGTCGATGGCCGCCCGGTCGCGCGGGACCACCTCGCGTATCTGCCGGCGGGGCGCACGTCCGTGGCCTTGGCGGCCGGCGTCGAGCCCCTGCGCGTACTCCTGATCGGAGGCGAACCCCTGGGCGAGAAGATCGTCATGTGGTGGAACTTTGTGGGACGCAGCCATGAGGAAATTGTCGACTACCGGGCCCAATGGCAGGCGGAAATCGGTGCCGAGGATGTGCCAGCCGCTGGGACGGACAACGCGCGGCCGCGCTTCGGGGAGTTCCCCCCTGGGGAACCGGCGCCTCTGCCGGCGCCTGCGCTCCCGAACGCCCGGCTTCGCCCCCGCGAATGATCCCTCCCACTGAGAAACGAGAAATGTGCTAACCACCATCACCATCCGCAACAACCCCGACCGGCTGCGCTACGAGGTTCTTGACGGCGACACGGTCATCGGCCAGGCGGCCTACATCGACCACGGCGGCACCCACCGGATTTTCTACCACACGGTCATTGACGGGGAGTTCAACGGCCAAGGGTTCGCCGGCCGGCTCGCGGCGCACGCGCTCCAGGACACGGCCGCCGCCGGCCTGAAGATTGTCCCCGTATGCCCGTACATCAAGAAGTACCTCAAAAGCCACACGCAGTACGCGGCCAGTGTCCAGGTCGTCACACCGGCATTGCTCGGAGTTCTCAACAGCGCGTTGGCGCAACGCGCCCGGCGCTGAGCCTCCAGTAGGACCCTGACGCTTATTTCACGGTCAGTGTGCCGTGCATTTGCGGATGGTAGATGCAGTGGAAGGTGTAAGTTCCGGGCTGCGTTGGTGCGGTAAAAGTACCTGAACCGCCGTTGCCCTTGACGTCCACATTGAAGGCCGAGCCGTCGTCGGCGCTCACGGTGTGGGGGGCGCTGTCCTGGTTCGTCACGGCCACCGTCGCCCCGGGGGACACGGTAAGCGGTGCCCCAAATCCAAAGCCCTTAATGGTGATGGCCGGGGCGCCCGCTGTGACGCCGGGACCGGTTTGGGCCGCCGTCGACGCCGGGGCCGGGCTTCCGCCACCGGCGGCGCAACCTCCCAACCCGGCCAATGCCGGGAGTAGCAACGCGGCCAGCATGGGAGCAAGCCAGCGGCCGGGGCCTTTGCCGGTATCCACGGTTTTCACGGCGCACCATCCTCTTGCGCTGCGGAGTGACTGGAGGAGCCACTACCTCCATTGTCCGCCTGCCGCCGGGAAATGACACCGGGCAACTGGCTGACAACCCAGGCCGCGGTCCAGGGCCGGAAGCCCGTTCACGTTGCAGCCGGGCGTCCGTATCCTGAACCTGGTCGTTGGGCTCCGGCCACCACTCCGACGGCCCCGGCACCGGTCCTGCCGGTGCCGGGGCCGTCGATGAGGAGCTGTTCAGCCGGCCGGCTGCTAGCTCATGCAGTCAGCGCAGTACGAGTGGCCGGCCTTCTCACGCGCCAGCTGCGAGCGGTGCCGGACCAGGAAGCACGAGTAGCACGTGAACTCGTCTTCCTTCTGCGGAATGACGGTGACCGTCAGTTCCTCGCCGGACAGGTCGGCGCCCGGCAGTTCCACGCCTTCGGAGGTGTCAGCCTCGTCAAGCTCACGGGTGACGCTGCGGGCGTCCGGCGCGTTCGCGGAGCGAAGGGCCTCTAGCGAGGCGTTGCGTGATTCCGCAACGTCGGATCGGACTTCGTCATAGTCGGTTGCCACCTGGTTGATTCTCGATTCCGTTGGTCTGGGTTTCCCGGGATTGAACGGTACAGCATCCACCCGTTAATTTGCTGGGTGTAAGGGGACTGTGGGCAGTGACCCTCATGACACCGGCGCGGTAGGGGAGAAAGCTGAGGCCGTGCCCCGCCCCCCGGCACGTGTTCGATGATCGTTGCGCGGAGTTAATGTGCCGTTCATGGCGTGATCCTAAGCTGGACCCTTAGTCACCGTCCGCCGGAAGGGATCCATGATGGCCGATATCGCTGCAGTGCTCGGACGGCTCACGCCGGAAGAATTCGACGGCTTGCGGGCCCTCGGCCCCGCGGGGCATCTGCCCAGACACCTGACAGAGGCGCTGGACCGCGCGGCCGGAGGTCCGGGGGCGGGACGCGGGTACTACGTTCCCACCGGCAGCGTGAGTTCCACGGGGGGACCCCACTTTGTCCTGCGCAGCGACGTCTCCGGCTGGTTGTTCGGTCCTCCTGCCCAGGTTTCGCGGAGCACCGGGGACGTTTAGGACCCTCCCGCCGCACTCTCCTCCCGGCGCCCCACCGAGGCGCCGGAGGCGCATACTGTGTTTGAGGAGAGGAGTCCTGCGATGAGGATTCTGATGGTGGAGGATGAACGGCGCCTCGCCGATACAGTCCGCCGCGGACTCGTGAATGAAGGGTTCGTGGTGGATGTGGCCCACGACGGCGTCACCGGCCTGTCGTCCGCGAGCGAATCCGCCTACGACACAATCCTGCTGGACCTGATGTTGCCGCTCATGAACGGTTACGACGTGCTCAAGGAGCTCCGCCGCCGCGGAATCTGGACCCCGGTGCTGATGCTTACTGCGAAGGACGGCGAATACGACCAGACGGACGCCTTTGACCTTGGCGCCGACGACTACCTGACCAAACCCTTCAGTTTCCTGGTGCTGGTGGCCCGGATCCGCGCGCTGATCCGACGCGGGGCGCCGGAGCGGCCCGTGGTGCTGACTCTGGGGACCCTGTCGATCGACCCGGTCACCCGACGCGTCCGGCGTGGCGGATCGGATATCCCGCTGACTGCCCGGGAGTTCGGGCTGCTCCACTATCTGATGCGCCGGCACGATGAGGTTGTGTCGAAGGCGGAGATCCTCGACAACGTCTGGGATTCGGCCTTCGAGGGCGGGGACAACGTCGTAGAGGTCTACATCGGTTACCTGCGGCGCAAAATCGACGCCCCCTTCGGTGTCCGCAGCCTGGTTACCGTGCGGGGGATGGGTTACCAGCTCAGCTCCGACCAGCTTCCTGAACCGTTGCAAGTTCCGCCCCCGCATCCGGAGCCTCCCGCTCGAGCACGGGAAAAGTAATTTCGAAACGGCATTCACCGGCGGGGCCTTCGGCTGCCCGGATGGTGCCTTGGTGGGCGGACATGATCCCGGCAGCAATCGCCAGGCCCAGGCCGCTTCCACCGCCTTCCCGGGACCTGCTCTCGTCGAGCCGGACGAACCGCTCAAAAATCCGGGTGCGCTCCGCCTCGGGTACGGGCACGCCGTCGTTATCGACCGTGATCACGGCGCCGGCTTCCGTTGTGCGCAGGACGACGCGGATCCGGGACAGCGCGTGCCGCTCTGCGTTGTCGAGGACGTTCCGCAGGACCTGGCCGATGCGCCGGGCGTCGCCATGGATCCGGACCGGGGTGAGGTCGGCGGAGACCTGATGCCGGCTCTCCGAGCGCAGCCGCCGGATTTCCTGGTCAACAACGTCATCCAGGTCCACTTCGGCATCCTCTATCGCCAGCCCCCCGTCGTTCGCCTTGGCGAGGGTGAGCAGGTCGTCCACCAGATAGCGCATGCGGTCGGTTTCGCCGGCGAGAACGTCCTTCATTTGGGTCCACATCGCTCCGGAAGGATCCGCTGCGGCGATCTCGACCCCGGCGCTCAAGGTGGCCAGCGGGCTGCGCAGCTCGTGGCTCGCGTCAGAGACGAAGCGGCGCTGTTCGCGGTCCGATGCTTGGAGCCGCTCCAGCATCATGTTCATGGTCAGTGCCAGTGCCTCGAGTTCGTCGTCGGTGCGCGGAACGTCGACGCGGCCATCGAGGTGGTCGGCGTTGATCCGGGCAACCTGGCCGCGGATCCTTTCGACCTGCTTCAGCGAACGGCCCACCAGCAGCCACACTGAGACGGCAACGATGGCCAGCAACAGAGGCGTAGCCGCCAGCAGAAACCAGGCCACGGTGACCACAGTGTCAGACTGGACCTGCACCGAGGAGGCCACCACCACTGTGTAGGGCTCGTTAGCGACCACTACACCGGCTGCGACCACATGGAAGTCATCATTGTTGCCGATGTTCGGAAGGCTGGAGACATCCTGTGCCTGGGTCTGCCCCGGCGGGGGACGCAGCCCGGTCAAGGGCACTTGTGCGGCCTTGGAATCGGAGGCGGCAGCCACCTGCCCGGAAGGGTCGATGATTTGGACGTACTGGCCGGCGTAGCCCGTCAGCCGGATATATTCAGCCGCATCGTCGACTTCATGGTCAGCCAGCTCAACGATCACGTTTTGTGCCTTCCGAAGGGAAGATGTGTCGATCGAGGCCGTAAGGGTGCTCTGCAGCAGCGCGATCCAGATGACGCCGCCGACCAGCAGGGCAACGGCCACGACGGCGACCGCGGCCGCCGTCGATCGCTTGCGCAATCCCCAGCTGGCCCGGCGGCGGTACCGGCCGGACGGGGTAGTGGACGTGAGCTTGTCCATGTTTCAAGAATGCGGCACCTGCGGTCCCCGGACAACCGCCGCAGGACACTTTTCCGGCCCAGGATCCGGCGGGGGCCTTCTCAGCGTCCTCTCAGGTGGCTTAAGGCACAGTTGGACCAAGACGAAGTCCAGAACAGACTACCGGCCGCACTCTCTCCTCAACCAGTGTGCGGCCGGTCATTTTTTTGCGTTTTGACGCCCAGGGGTGCCGTTCCTGCCCGCCGGGTGCGGGGCATCAGGACATTGGCGTTACCCTAAGCCAGACGAACTCCTGGGGTTCGAGCGCGATGCCGTGTTCAAGGTCCACCGCGGCTCCGGTCAGGATATCGAGGGCGTCGACGGCGAAACCGGAGAGCGTGGCCGCCGCCACTGTTTGGGCCAGGTCACTGAAGTTGGCCAGCGCCAGGATCCGGGTTCCGTCCCCCGGCCGCTGGTAGCCGAGGACGCCTGCGTTCTTTGTTGCGAAATCCAGCAAGCGCGTGCCGGCCAGTTCCGGCGTGCGGGAGCGGACGGCGATCATGTTCCGGAGCCCGGCGAACACTGCGCCCTCCGGTGTGGAGGTGTCATGGCGCCGGGCATACCGGGCGGCCGGGAAGTGCGGCCTGTTTACCCAACGGCTGTCCGTGCCGTGGCCGTCCTCAAGGGCGAAGTCGTAGTCGTTGACCTGCCCCACCTCGTCGCCAAGGTAGAGCAGCGGGATTCCGCCGGTGCTGAACGCGACCGAGTGGGCCAGCAGGATGCGGTCCACCGCCTGGCCGGTGCCGCCCTCCAGCCCGCAGAGGGACGCCGTCGTCCCGGAAATGCGGCAGTCGCCTGTCCGGGGGTTGTCCTGGAACGGGACGCCCCGGGCAAAGCTGCCCGGGAAGCGGTTGACGTAGAAGGAGTTCAGGAACCTCCGGTGGTCGAAGCCGTTGATGCCCAGCTCAGCGGCGTCCTCGTCCGCAAACGTCCAGCCGATGTCGTCGTGGCTCCGGACGTAGTTCACCCAGGACGTTGCCTCCGGAATGTTGTGCCGCCGCTCCAGCGCCTGGGCCAGCAGGGAGACGTCACGGGTGGCCATGGCTTCCCAGATGAGCGCCATCTGCAGCGGGTTATAGGAGAGCTGGCATTCTCCCGGGTCGATGTACTGCGCCACCTCGTCCGGGTGCACGATCGCCTCGGACTTGAACAAAAGCGATGGTGCCGCGATCCGGCACACGGCGTTGAAGGCACGCAGCAGCAGGTGCGCTTCCGGCAGGTTCTCGCAGGGTGTTCCGAGCTGCTTCCAAATGAAGGCGACAGCGTCCATCCGCAGGATGTCCACGCCGAGGTTGGCCAGGAAGAGCATCTCGCCCGCCATAGCCCGGAACACCTCAGGGTTGGAGTAGTTCAGATCCCATTGGAAGGTGTGGAACGTCGCCCAGACCCAGCGCCCGTCCGGCATCGGAACAAACGAGCCCGGATGGTCATCCGGGAAGATCTCGCGCACCTGTTCCTCAAACGCGTCCGGCATGGTCCGGTCGGGATAGATCCAGTAGTAGTTGCTGTAGTCGGGATCCCCGGCGGAGGCATTACGCGCCCACTCGTGTTCATCGGACGTGTGGTTGAAGATGAAGTCCACCACCAGGCTGATGCCGTTGGCCCGGAGCTCGGCGGCAAGGGCGCGCAACTGCTCCATGGTGCCGAGGCTTGGGTTGACTTCGCGGTAGCTGGAGACGGCATAGCCGCCGTCGGAGTGCGGCTCGGGCGCCAGGAACAAAGGCATCAGGTGAAGGTACGTGAGGCCGAGTTCCTTGAAGTACGGGATCCGGTCGCGGACACCGTCCAGGTCCCCGGCGTACCGGTCGACGTAGCAGACTCCGCCGAGCATCTCGTTGGACAGGAACCAGCCGCTGTATTGGCCGCGGACGACGTCGAGGGACTTTAGCTCCGCCGGCCGCTCGGCCCACGATTGTGCGGCCTGCTGCACCAGGGCAGTCAGCTGGTCCGCCCAGTCCGCGCGGGTGCCGTAGAGATCGTGGAACAGCCGCGCCAGTTCGGGGAGGTGGGCGTCCAGGCGGCCCCGGAAATCAGCCGCGTCCCTGTCTCCGGGCCTGGGTCCCGTCCCCGGGCCCGGGAGCGCGCGCTGGCGGGCTGTTTCGACGGCGTCGGCGATGTCGACCATGGAGGTTCTCCTTTGTCGGTCTAGCTGGCGACCCGGATGAAGAGCGGATCCATCGGCTGCCCGGCCGCATACTGGCCGTCGAAGAGTTCAGACCCTTCGGGAGAAATAACGACGTCGACGTGCTCCCAGACCAGGGACCCGTCGGCGTCGCGCGGTTTCGCAGGGCTAAGGAAGCCGACGGCGGTACGGTCCTGGCCGCCGCCGTCGCCGGTGCTGATGGACAGTACGCCGCTGCCGGAGGTGAAGGTGATCCAGGGGTCCAGCAGCCGGACCAGGAGCATGCCATGGTGCCCGGCCAGCCGGACGTCCCCCCGGAAGCGCAACACGCCGGTGCCGCTCGCGGCGTCGTAGTCGGACGAATCGGGGCTGAAGCAGAACAGCGACGATCCGGACACGGTAGCCCCGGCGGTCGCCGAAACCGACCCGTCCGGCAGGCTGGCGATGTAGTCGATGAAGCTGCGCTTGATGCCCCAGCTCAGCCCCGGCGGAGGCAGCGGATCGGGCGCGGTGTTCGCTGGGTTCACGTACGTTCTCCTGTGGCTGTGAGGCTGGTCTCTCCTGAGCCTATCGGCGGATTGCCCGCCAGATGAACTGGCGCCCGGTTGGCGTGACATCCGGAGTACTTCTCTGAGGGCGTAGGCGGCGCCGGACTACCTCCGGGGGGCCGGTGGTTGACTTAGATAAGTACCAGCTCTGGAGGTGCACTGTGGCCACTGCGATCAGCCGGGTCCCCGGACCCGAGGCGTCCGGGGACCCTCTCGATTCTTACTCCGCGACGGTCATCCGTGTGGCCGCCGCCGTAACCCCGCATGTGGCCGCCCTCGAAGTGGGCGGCACCGGCCGGCACGGCCGCTTCCGCACGGGCGCCGGATCAGCAGTTTTGTTCACCTCCGACGGGTACCTCCTGACCAACGCCCACGTGGTGGCCGGCGCCCAGCGGGGCAGCGCGGAGTACTCCGACGGGACACGCACAGCCGTGGACGTGGTCGGCTCTGATCCTCTCTCGGACCTCGCTGTGGTGCACGGGAAGGCCCCGACTGCCGCACCGGCGGATCTCGGCGATGCGGAGTCGCTCAAGGTGGGACAGTTGGTCATCGCGGTCGGGAACCCACTGGGACTCTCCGGGTCCGTGACCGCCGGCGTGGTCAGCGGACTGGGCCGTTCCATCCCCGTCTGGTCCGGCCGTAACCGCCGCATGATCGAGGACGTCATCCAGACTGACGCTGCCCTCAACCCGGGAAGCTCCGGTGGGGCGCTCGCGGACGCGCGGGGCAGGATCGTCGGTATCAACACGGCGGTGGCCGGGGCAGGGCTGGGACTGGCGGTTCCCGTCAACGCCACGTCCAGGCGGATCATTGCTGCCCTCCTGAAGGACGGCCGCGTCCGGCGTGCCTATCTCGGCCTGGTCAACACCCCTGTCCGGCTGCAGCCAAGCGCTGTGGTCAGAACCGGACGCCGCGAAGGTCTGCTGGTGGTGGAAGTTCTGGCCGGCTCACCCGCCGAGCGGGCCGGACTCCGGCCCGGCGATGTGCTCCTCAGCGTCGGCGAAAAGGCAGTTTCCAATGCCGAGAGTCTTCAAAGGCTGCTGTTTGCTGAGGCGATAGGCATGCCCCTGGAGTTGTCGGTGCTGCGCGACGGCGCTGAAACCAAGGTGACCGCCGTTCCCGAGGAGATGTCCGAGGAATGATGGATCCTCAATGCAGTCCGAAATTTCAATAGGGATGCGG
The DNA here is from genome assembly GCF_056397045.1 of Arthrobacter sp. 05N429. Classification (NCBI taxonomy): domain Bacteria; kingdom Bacillati; phylum Actinomycetota; class Actinomycetes; order Micrococcales; family Micrococcaceae; genus Arthrobacter; species Arthrobacter sp. 05N429. The sequence continues at coordinate 393,381 of NZ_JBFTMQ010000003.1, read as the reverse complement.
CTGGGAGATAATTCCGCGCGCAGGCGGGGTGAGCGGTCATTTGGTCGCGGCCGGAAATATCCAGAAATAGGCGCAGCGGCTGAATTTTCGGTCAGGTGCGGCAGGGCGGCTCACGCACCCACTCGCGGGGGATGATTCCGGACTGCAACTGGCCTGCTGCCCCTCTGCAGCGATGCCGCCGTTCCCTGTTCCTGGGTCCGCCAGAGTGTGGATTCGCATACCTGACGAAGTCGGGCCGACTGGACATGGCGATACTTGCCACGGGTTCCGAGTACTCACATTGTTTTCGGGCGGTACTTGGTGGCGCTCGACGGTGTACTCGACTTTCCTCACGGTAAAGGAACGGGTAGCTTCATTGCTTGTTGTGCCCCGTTTTGCGTGTCACCGTTTCCCTAGAAAGTCGGACGGAAATGAGTCTCAGCACGTAGTTCCAATAATTCTTTCCGGCTCTCCGAATATGGATTAAGTTCTAAATGGGGAAATCGGAGATCAATGTGGACAATTTGGGCGTAAACGCGCCGGCAATTTCGGTCCGGCTATTCGGAACCTTCGAAATCCGGAGAAATGGCGCCGTACTCACGGCCGCGGACATGGGCGGCTGCAAGCCCCGACACATCCTGGAAATTCTCTTGCTGAATCTGGGGACCCCTGTCTCCAAGACACGCCTCGTGGAGATCCTGTGGGGACCACGGGCCAGCAGCGGCGCCGTCGCAAATCTGGAGAGCTATGTCAGTGGTATCCGCAGGGCGATCCAGCCGGGCAACACCAAGACGGGCCCACTGCGCACAGCGAACGGCGGCTACGTACTGGATCCGCAGCTGGTGGAGCTGGACCTGTCGGAGTTCCAACAGCTGGTCCATGCGGCCCGGCAGGCCGCTCCGGCCGAGGCCCACCAGCTGGCCCTGCAGGCCCTGGAACTCGCCGATGAGCCGCTGCTGGGCTTTGAGCTCGTGGCCGATTGGGCAGAAGATGCACGGACGCGGCATGCTGCCGAGAAGGTTGCCGCCCAGATTCTCGCCGCCGAGACCGCCGCTTTCCTCGACAAGCCACAGCTGGCCATTTCGCTCGCACAGGCGGCCATCCAGTCCGAACCGCTCAACGAACGTGCCTGGACCGTTCTTGTCTCGGGATATGAACAGGCCGGACTTCCCGTCGAAGGGCTGTCAGCCTACGAACGCTGCCGCCGGCTGTTCGACCGCGACCTGGGCTGCGCCCCGGGTCCGGCCTTGCAGGCTGCCCATTTGAGGCTGCTGCGGCAGCGCGCCGAGGGAAACACCGAGCTCTCGGAAGTCCTGGCGGCCCTGCTTTACCTGGGGGAACGGCTGCATGGCCCCAAGCGCACGCAGTTTGCCGCCGAGGAATCCCGGCGCATGCACGAGAATGCCGGCAGGGTCCTAGATTCCTTCCTTCAGCAGGCGCTTGCCGCCGCCGTCTGACTGGGCGTGCCTGGCCCTACTGGTCGCCGACGGACATATCGCCGACGCCGGGCGTGCCATCGGCGAGCGCGTAGCGCTGGAGCACCGCACCTATCGGTGAAGCGACCACCGGCTCGATGAGTCTGAGGTTTGTCGGGACCACCCCGTCGGCGAAGACCTTCTTTCCACTGCCGAGGAGGATCGGATAGACCCAGAGCGTGAGCCGGTCGAAGAGCCGCTCGGCGAGCAGGGTTTGTACGAAGTTGAGACTGCCGATGACGTGGATGTTGGTGTGCCGGTCGCGCAGTTCGCGAACGGCGGCGACGACCTCGGGGCCTAGCAGTGTGGAGCCGGCCCACTCGAGGTCCGGTGTCTGGCGTGAGGCCACGTATTTCGGGAGCCGGTTGAACAGCCGCGCGATGTCCCCGTCGGCGTGCGGCCAGTACGCGGCGAAGATGTCGTAGGTCCGGCGTCCCAGCAGCAATGCGTCCATCCCCGCCATTCCGGAGTCGATCTGCTCGCCGACCACCTTGTCTAAGAGCGGCGCCTGCCAGCCGCCGAACGCGAAACCGTTGTCAGGGTCCTCGTCCGGCCCGCCTGGCGCCTGCGCGACGCCGTCGAGCGTCGTGAACAGGTCGATATGGATAAGTCCCATGCCGTGCTCCTTCTGTGCCGCCCGTCGTCGCCCGGCGACGGAATCACTTCGAGGCTGACATACGTGCCCGGTATGAAGCAACGGGGTTTTCGACGCTGTCTTCGGAGGCAGTCACGCGGCTTTGACGACGGGGAGCTCGGCCCAGTGCGTCGTGTAGCGCGGAGACAGCATGTCGCGTCTCATGCTCCAATCAGGTCCGCCCCGGATTCCGGCGTAGCCCAGGCCGATCGACCCCCGCCCGTACCTTCGGCTGACCTTCTCCAGCAGCGGGCCGATGCCGCGTTCCTCGTGCGGATTCTCGAACATCGCCAGGGGCGCCTGGTTGCCGGTAGGGCGCAGATCGGTGACCATGATTCCCGCGCGGACGTACTTGACGCCGTCGTCAATCCGGGGGAGCAGGGCGTAGGCTGCCCTCGCCAGGAGGACGGGGTCGGCAGTGGGCATCGGCAACGGCACGCATACGGAGGGGTTCGAGCTGCTATCCGGGTTGTAGTACGACGTGGCGGCGAACGCCGTCAGCACCTTGGCCTGCAGCCCGTGGCGCGCCAGCCGGGCGCTGGCCTGCTGGCCGTAGACGCCGAGGACCTGGCGCAGTCCGGCGCCGGTGGTGATCGGGGCCGCGAAGGACCGGCTGAAGATGAGCTGGTCGCGGCCGGTTCGTTCCTCTTCCAGCGGGATGCACGGAGTCCCGTTGAGTTCCAGGACGGTCCGCATCAGCACCACCGAAAAGCGGTCCCTGATCCTGATGGGGTCCGCACGCGCGAGGTCCAGCACAGTGTGGATTCCCTGTGCGTTCAGCCGTTTGGTCAGCCGCGCGGCCACACCCCAGAGTTCGACCACGGACAGAGCCGCCATGAGCTTCTCGCGCTGGGCGGCGGGGACAGCGTCCCAGTGGCAGACGCCGTCGAACGCCGGATTGTGTTTCGCCCACTTGTTGGCGAGTTTCGCCAGGGTCTTGGTGCCGGCGATCCCGACGCAGACGGGGACGCCGACGTTCCGGCGCACCGCCGATTTCATGGTGTGGCCGAGGCACTGCAGTTCCTCCGGGCTGCCGTTGACGCCGAGGAAGGCCTCGTCGATGCTGTAAACCTCCAGCCAAGCGGAGTAGCGGCCGAGGAGCTCCATGACGCGGGCGCTGATGTCGCCGTAGAGCTCGTAGTTGCTGGAGCGCGCCACGAGCCCCCATTCCTTCGCCCGGGGGGCGAGCTTGAACCAGGGCTCTCCGAGGGGGATCCCGAGGGCCTTCGCTTCGGGGGAGCGGGTGACAGCACAACCGTCGTTGTTGGAGAGCACCACGAGCGGACGTCCCTCCAGGGAGGGGTCGAAAGCGCGTTCGGCGCTGGCGTAGAAGCAGTTCACGTCAACCAGGGCGATGCTGCCCCGGCCGGTCGCAGCACTAGACATGGTGCAGGCAGCGGGTAGCGACGCCCCAGACGACAAGGTCCGCCAGCGCCGGAACCCTGATGTCCGGGTAGCGGGGGTTGTCGGCCTGCAGCACTACACCCGAGGCCGTGATCCGCAGCCTCTTGACCGTGAGCTCGCCGTCAAGGACCGCGACGACGACGCAGCCGTCGCGGGGCTCGAGCGCGCGGTTTACGATCAGCTCGTCGCCGTCGCTGATCCCGGCGCCCTCCATGGAGTCCCCGGACACCCTGACGACGTAGGTGCTGGTGATGTCCTTGATGAGGTGTTCGTTGAGGTCGATGCGGCCGTCAAAGTAGTCCTGGGCCGGAGAAGGGTAGCCTGCGGCCACCGGCACTGGCGAGATCAGGACGGACAGAAGAGAAGTGCCCGCGTCTATCACGCGGGGCCCAATGATTACGCCCACAACACACCTTTATTCGAATATATGTTCGATACATCCAGTGTAGCCCCGGGCGCTGACAATGAGCAGACCATGGATCCGGTCTGCCGAGCGTGGGCCAGCCGCGGGCAGCTGGGCGCCTGGTGTGGGGGACTCCCGCAGCGTCGCCGCGGCGGCCAGGACTGCGGCGGCGCCCTTAGTCCAGGGCCGGCCGTTGCGGCCTGAGGATCTGCAGGTACTAAACAGAACGTTGAAGGGGCAGAAATTTGATGGCCCGATCAGTAGGGTGACTACATGGATGAAACGCCGCGATTCCGTTCACCGCAATGGTGGCCTTGGGCCGTCGCGATCCTCCTCTTGATCACCGTGAACATTACGCTTCTGGGGTATAAACGGGGCGAGTGCGTCGACTACACAATCGAGTCTGGCGCTACGAGCATGTGTACTAGCGGCCCCGCGCTCAGCATGGATGGCACGTGGATTTTGTCGGCGGTGAGCGTGGTCGCCGTCGTCTACTTCGCGGGGCGCCTCGTGCATGCAGTTAGAGCCCGCAGGGACTAACCGGACACGGACAAGGTAACGAACACGCTGAAATAGCGCGGGCCCACATCAAAGCCGAACGATGCCGGGCTAAACCGTTCGGCTGCGCAGGTTTGTCCCAATAAGAAAGTAATGAGCGCCGCTACCTCCGTGCGCGCCGGAGCTGAGCGGGTGGACATGGCCCAAACTTGAAGGGCCATTCGTTCAAAAGCTACTCCGCAAGTTACCGATATTCTTTGCCCGTCAGGGGTTCGAATACTGCCGCTCTGGTGGCCTGGTCCCAAGGAGCACGAGAGAGATCGCTGCGATCAGAGCCATGAGCCCTCCGGCGATGAGTCCAAGCATCACGCCTGGGGGCGTGTACGCCAGCACGTTCAGAGCGATAAACGCTGACAAGAAGATGGCAACTACTCTCTCCACTGCGGAGGGGAAGATCCATACCTGCGCGAACACGGACAAGAGCAGCAAGATGCGAAGTCCCGCAGTCAGCGCGAACGAGGTTCTACGAGTCATCTCTGCCTCCTGTCGCTGCTTGGCTGCCGGGAAAAGTCACTGCCGTCCCATCACATTACCGACGCCTTGGCCCTGATACACCAGCTCTATCTGTGTTTTGGCCCCGCGTTCAGCAACCCTTCGGTGAGTCAACCATGCCAAATTCATGTTTGTCGCTGGATGCCGCTTTCGGCGAGCGAGAGATATTCGTCAAAGAGGAAATTCACCGACAGTTCCATGGGAGGGCGCCTCTTGCTTGCTAGGGTCAAGCCTGTTGTCCGGCCCGTGAGAATCCGCCTGAAGGGAAAAGACATGAAATCCGACCATTATGACGATTTCGCCGGGAACTACTCGGCTGAAAATGAGGCCAGCCTCCTCAACGCCTACTACGAGCGGCCGGCGATGATAGGCCTTGCCGGCGACGTGTCAGGTCGCCGGGTCCTGGACGCAGGGTGCGGCTCCGGGCCCCTGTCCGCGGCGCTGAGCGCCAAGGGCGCGATCATGACCGGCTTCGATTCCAGTCCTGCGATGCTGGAATTGGCAAGACAGCGTTTGGGCACGGCCGCGGACCTGCACGTGGCCGACCTCAGCAAGCCGCTGCCTTTCGCCGATGGTTCCTTCGACGACGTCGTCTCGTCCTTGGTGCTGCACTATCTGGAAGACTGGTCGGCGCCTCTCGCCGAACTGCGGCGCGTGCTGAAGCCGGGCGGTCGCCTGATCCTGTCGGTCAACCACCCCACGGTCAGCGTGGTCAACTATCCAACCGAGGACTACTTCGCCATCCGCCAGTACTCGGAAGATTACGAGTTCGATGGCGAGCCTGCGGTCCTGACCTTCTGGCACCGGCCCCTTCATGCGATGATCAGCGCCTTCACGTCGACGGGATACCGCGTAGCCGCCGTGAGCGAACCAGAGCCATCTCCAGACACACCGCACGACCTCCTTCCGCCGCGCATCCTCAACGGCGAGAGGACAGCGTTCCTGTCCTTCATCTTCTTCGTCCTCGAAGCAAACTGAGTCCACACTCGAACCGCCAACGAACGAAGTGCCCCGCAATGCGGCTAGCCTGAGCGGATGAAGAAGCTGGTTGTCGTTACAGGCGCTAACCGAGGTCTGGGGCTCGCCTTGGTGAAGGAGTTTGCGGAGTCCGGCTGGAGCGTCGTCGCCGTCGCGCGGTCACCCCGGCCCCCGAACACGGGCGCCTACCCGCGGGACGTCGTAACAGTCCGGCAGGATGTTCGATCGGACATTGCTGCAGAACTTCTCGAAATCCTGGACGGCCGCCCTGTCGACTTACTGATCAATAACGCGGCGCAGGGGGCACCCCATGATGACCTCGGGTCGATTCCCCCAGAGGGCATCTTGAACGCAGTTGATGTCAACGTTGCCGGTCCGCTTCGCCTGGTGCAGTTCCTGTTGCCGAACCTGTTGTCGGCCCCCGATCCGATCATCATCAACATGACTTCCCGGCTGGGATCCCTTGCTGCCCAGGCCAATGGTGACTTCTCACATCTGTCGACGAGTTATGCCTACAAAATCTCCAAAGCCGCGCAGAACATGCTGACCGTCTCGTTGGCTCAGGACCTGCAGGGCCGCGTTCGCTGCTGGGCAGTTCACCCGGGCAAACTCGCGACTGACATGGGACAGCCTGGCGCTTCCAAAGATCCACGCAGCGCCGCCCGCCAACTCCGCGAGCTGGTCGATTCAGCTGTCCGGACTTCGCCCCGCTTCTGTTCCCTCGGTGAACAGGACCTGCCCTGGTAGTACCGGGGAGGTACTCGAATGCGCAAGATCGTCCTTATGATGTCGGTCTCCTTGGACGGATTCTCCGAGACGGCGCCGTGGGGAGCCGCCTTCAGGATGCGGGCAGGCTGACGAAGTACTCCTGCTGGACCGGGCGGCGGCCCAGCTTTTGCGCCGTGCGGAGCGAGGGCAGGTTCCTCTCGTGTATGTGGCCCCATACGGTGTCCACACCCGATCGTTGACCGGCCAGAAACGACGACTGCACCGCGGGAGCCAAGCCCCTGCCGCGCAAGCGTTCCGTCAGGAACACTTCCAGCATGCAGAGTGCCGGTCGGCCAAAGAGCGGTGAGATTGTGGCTGCCGCCAGTCCCGCAAAGCCGTGGTCGTCCCGGACCGACAACAACAACCCCTGGTCCGCCGCTTCCTGGAGACCCGCCTGGTCGGACTCTGAAACAAACGCTGAGAGCCCTGGGGCGCCGGACCGCCACGCTTGATGTTCGCGCTGGTATTCGGCGAACACTTCAGCCGCCGCTTCCGGCCACGAGATCGTCAGAGCCCCGGTCAGATCCCGTTTGTCAGCGCCGGCTGCCGCGCTGAGGGACCCGGCCATGACCGTTGCCCAGTTTTCCGCGGGGGATAGGTCGAGGCCCGGCTGCTCCCAGAATGTGAAGCCACGCACTCCAACACCGCGGTAGGCCGCGGTCACTTTCGCCGCCAGTGCATCAACAGCCTCAGCATCGTTCACCCGGGCAGTGGTTTTGACTGCCACGAAGGGGAAAGCCGGATTGAGGTTGAGGTATCGGAGGCCTGAGACGACGGTGCGCTCGTCGCTGGCTTCAAGTAGCCGCTCGGTCATGTCCCATGTGCTGGCGTTGACTCCCAGCCGGCCGATCCTGGCCGCCGCGACGTCCGGTGAGGCAAGAGCGGCCAGGGATCCGACGTCGTCGATCTCGGCTTGTGTTGCGTCCTCAGCGTCGAACCCGGCCGGAAGGTATTCCAGTACGGGGCGGGCGAAAGCGGCGAGTCGGTGGGCCGGAAGGTCAAAAGGGCTCATTGTTACCCGTCTTCTGGCGGATGGTTGCCAAAGCCGCGGCCAGTCGTGGCCGGGCAGGAACCGTCCCCGTAGCGTCGCTGTTCACAATTTCCCCCGATGTTCGCTGCCCGACGCTACCAGACACTGTCCTCGACGGGTCGGCGAGGAAAGCTAGGGGGTCCCGTAGGGAGTGCGGAAGAGGGTGACTCCCCATTCGGAGTTATGCAGCACAATACTGGCGTCGTGTTGCACGAACTGGAGCGGGGCTTGGACATACCGTGCCATCCGCTGCTGTTCCTCGTCCCACGGGAAGTCGCAAGTGCCGACAAAACTCTCCAGGGTTCCCGGATCCGGCGTGATTGTTTGGTCGGCAATGCTGACCCTAACCGTGTAGGAGGCGCACGGGATCCGCACGGTCATCAATGGGTGGCCGCCAAGGCTGCCGAACCTTACGGCGTAATCCCCAGAACTCAATCCCGGACCGCGGGGCACGGTAGCCGGCTGCATGGACCCGGAAGTGAAGTACTGACACTCCAGCGTTCCGGTGGCCGCGGCGTCCTCTGCACCCCGGGGCAAGCATTCGTCTGCACCCTGCCCGGCGGGGGCTGCTGGCACCGATGGAACCGGCGCGAGCGTCATGCCTGGCGACAGTCCGGCGCCTTTGGAAGGTGCGGCCGAGGCAGCCGGCGGCTGGGCGACCGCTTTTATGTTGGCGTCCGCGTTTGGGGACGGAGCCGCGCAGGCTGCAGTCACGGCGATGACGGCGAGGCAAGCCAGCGACAGCAGGGCCGGCGTCGTGCGTTTCACCGGGTTACCCGGTAGCGCACGTGGGTGACGAGGCCGGTACCGTTCACTTCCGTCGGCTCGAGCTGGAGGTTCGTGACGCCGTCGAGCAGCCGTTCGCCCGCTCCCAGGACGATGGGCGCGATGTGGAGCCGCAGCTCGTCGATTAGCCCCGCCGAAAGGTACTGGCGGACGGTCTGCGCCCCTCCGGCAATGGCCACGTCCTTGCTGCCAGCGGCCTTCCGCGCCCGGCCCAACGCCGACTCGATTCCATCGGTGACGAAGGTGAACGTGGTGCCGCCCTGCATCTCCAGTGGCTCGCGTGGATGGTGAGTGAGCACGAACACGGGTGCGTGATACGGCGGTTCTTCACCCCACCATCCCCGCCATTCCTCGTCCCACGGCCCCGGTCCGGGCCCGGCGAACATGTTCCTTCCCATGATGTAGGCGCCGGACGCGAGGATGCCTGCACGCCAGGCCGCGTTGGCGTGGGGTTCCTCGAACTGCCACCTGTGCATGCGCTCGCCGCCCTCGCCCAGAGGTTCCGCGATGCTTTGGTTCGGGCCGGCGGCGAATCCGTCGAGGGAGATAGTCAGATCGCATGTGACTTGGCTCATGCGCCCATCATGCCACCACTCGGCGGATTGGGTCCGGCCGGGCAGGAGCAAATTGGAGTGCAATCCGTTAGCTTGCTCACGTCGCGGGGAATCGTTGAAAATCCGGTGGCGGACGGCCCCATACTTGGAATGACCCCGGCGGATTCTCCCCACCGCCAGGCATGAGGAGGGTCCATGAAAACGTTGAAAATTCTGCAGGGCACTGTGAAACGTACAGTCACGAACGAGTACTTTCCTGCCGCGGCGGTGCTGGCCGGAGTGCTCCTGTTCTGGGTCCTCGGGATCTTCGGCGGGCTCTCGCTGCTGAGCAACCACCAGACGCTCCTGACCACGCTCAGCTGGTTGCTCTTCGTCTACGCCGCGGCGGTGCTCACGCCCCTCGCGGGACTTATCGCCGTGGTGGACCTGTCACGCCGCTGGTTGCGGAACCGGGCGCCGGGTGTCGGGGGAGCGTCGGGGGCCGCGTCCGCATAAGGGCGGCCGCCCTATTCGAACCGCGCCGGGTCGCCCATGCCGCGACGGACGATTTCCGCCGTCCCGCTGGAGTAGTCAATGACGGTCGTCGGCTCCGCGCCGCAGTCGCCGGAGTCGACGACGGCGTCCACCACATGCTCGAGCCGTTCCTTGATTTCCCAGCCCTGCGTCAGCGGCTCTTCCTCGTCCGGCAGCAACAGCGTGCTGGAGAGCAACGGCTCGCCCAGTTCGGCCAGCAATGCCTGGACCACCTTGTTGTCCGGGATCCGCACACCGACCGTCTTCTTCTTCGGGTGCAGCAGCCGCTTCGGGACCTCCTTCGTGGCGGGCAGGATGAACGTGTAGCTCCCCGGAGTGACGGCCTTGATGCTGCGGAACACGTCATTGTCGATCTGCACGAACTGGCCCAGCTGCGCGAAGTCCTTGCAGACCAGCGTGAAGTGATGCTTGCTGTCGAGGCGGCGGATGGTCCTGATCCGGTCCAGGGCGTCCTTGTTCCCCAGTTGGGCGCCGAGCGCGTAGCAGGAGTCGGTGGGATAGGCGATCAGTCCGCCGGAACGGACGATTTCCACCGCCTGGCTGATGGAGCGTGCCTGGGGGTTGTCCGGGTGAACATCGAAGTATCTCGCCATGGCACGAGCTTACGCCCGACGGAGGGAAGTGCGGCACGGCGCAGCACGGCGCGTCCCGCCGGGGCGGCAGCTGCCGCGGCTTGTGCACAGACAGATCTGTCTGATAGCTTCATGCCCGACGTGGACAACTCCGTCTAGGTCCGCTGACGGCAGTACGGTCCGGCGAACGAGCACCGAGAGCGAGACCCGAATGCAATCAATGGCAGGAAAAACCGTTCTGATCACCGGAGGCACCGGCGGGATCGGCAAGGCCACAGCGCTGGGACTGGCCGCCCGGGGTGCCCGGATCGCCATCACAGGACGTGATGCATGCCGTGCCGCCCGCGCAGCGGAGGAGATCCGCGCCGTAGCCTCGGCCCAGGTCGACGTGTTCATCGCCGACCTCTCCTCCCAACGGGAGGTCCGCCGCCTCGCTGGCGACGTGCTGCAAACCCTGGACCGGCTCGACGTGCTCGTCAACAATGTGGGCGGGTTCTGGAACACGCGCCGCCTCACGGCCGACGGGCTCGAGCACACTTTTGCCCTGAACCACCTCGCGCCGTTCCTGCTGACCAACCTCCTCCTCGAGCGGTTGAAGGAGAGCGAACCGGCGCGGGTGGTGACAGTCTCCTCCGGAGCCCAGGCCATGGGCCGCATGGATTTTGGGGACCTGCAGGCCGAGCGGTCCTACTCCGGGCAACGGGCGTACAACCAGTCGAAACTGGCCAATGTCCTCTTTACCTACGGACTCGCCGCCCGGCTCGCCGGCACCCGGGTCACCGCCAACGCGCTGCACCCCGGAGTTGTGGCGACGGCGTTCGGAGCCGAGGATCCGGGCCGGATGCAGGAGTTCCTGACGCCGCTGGTCCAGCGGTGGATGAAAACCCCGGAGCAGGGTGCCCTGACGTCCATCCATCTAGCCTCGGCGCCCGAGCTGGAAAACGTCACTGGCCAGTACTTTGCCAACAGCACACCCAAGAAATCATCAAAACGCAGTTACGGCCAGGCCGATATTGACCGCCTCTGGCAGGTCAGCATGGACCTGGTCGGCCTCGAATCCGATTCCGAAAGAAGCACGACCCACCCATGACCCCACACCGCACCCTCGTCGTCGTCGCCCATCCAGACCTGGCGGCGTCCCGGATCACGGCACAGCTCGCCGACGCCATCCGGGACCTCGACGGCGTGACCGTCCGGGAACTCTCGTCCACTGACCCGGACCGGCACGTCGACGTCGGCCGGGAGCAGAACCTCCTGCGCGAGCACGACACCATCGTGTTGCAGTTCCCCTGCCACTGGTACTCAGTTCCCGGTGTCCTGAAGGTTTGGATGGACCAGGTCCTTACCTACGGGTTCGCCTACGGAGCCGGCGGCGACGCCTTGCACGGTAAGCGGCTGCAGCTGGTCACCTCCACCGGCGGCCCGGCATCGTCCTACACGGCGGCGGGGCACAACCGCTTCACCATGGCCGAGCTCTTGCGCCCCCTGGAAGCCACCGCACACCTCTGCGGGCTGGACATGGCAGAACCCCTGGTCCTGCATTCGGCGCGCCAGGTGACGGCCGAGGAACTGGCGGAGCACGCCACGAGCTACCGGGAGCTTCTGTCTCCGGTGACGGCAACCGCCGGCCACTGACCGCCCGGACGCAGCCTTTGCCGGCGTCAGGCCGCGAGCATCGCGAACATCACTGACATCGATGCCGCGCCCACGAGTTCGAGGATCGTGTCGGCGCAGCCTCCGCCGTTGCGGGCGCGGATCCGCCGGAGTAGCTGCACGGCGCACACCGCCGCCGCCAGGCCGAAGGCCACGGCCAGAACCAGTGCGGCCTGGCCGACCCAGCCCTGATTGGGGCCCGGCAGCGGTAGCCCTGGGGCGGAGGCAACGCCGTCGCGCCCCGTCTGGCCCAGGACACCGGCGGGCCCGCCGTGGTGCGCCGTCCCCTCTCCCGGCAGCCCGGCGGCCTCCGATCCTGCCAACGCGCCGTGACCCCGTTGGCCGTTCATGGCCGCCAGCATGTATGCCATGGCGGCCATGGTCAGCGCGTTGTACAGCAACGTGCCGCGGCCCGCTCCCTCGCGGCGGCCCTGCGCCGGGCCGGCGGCGGGCGCATGCATCCCGGCGGATACCGGCCCCCGGGAGACGGCACGGAGGACGAACCACCAAGCGGCCAGGCCGAAGAACAGGATCTGGGGGAGTGCGGGCCACCGGAGTCCTGGGATCAGCATCAGCACCATGGCGGTCGTCATCGCGGCGTGGAGGCCAAAGCTGACACGGGTGGCCGGCGGGGAGTCGCGGCTGGCGCGGAACGCCGCGTACAGCGACGCTGCCAGCAACGGTGCCGTCAGCGCCCAGAGCAGGAACCCGTTCTCGATCACGGGTGCCCGGTCAGTGCTGCTCGTCGTGGTGGATGCGCTCGTCGAGCCCCCGCAGCGGTTCCCCGCTTCCGCTCCACTGCTTGGCGATGAATTCCGCAGCGATGGACACTGCTGTCTCCTCGGGGGTCCGCGCACCAAGGTCAAGGCCCACCGGGCTGTGCAGCCGGGCCAGCTCTTCCTCGCCCAGGCCGGCCTCCCGGAGCCTGGCGATCCGGTCTGCATGGGTCCGGCGCGAACCCATGGCGCCGATGAAGGCGATCGGCCGGCCGCGCAGCGCGACCTCCAGCAGCGGAATATCGAACTTCGGATCGTGGGTCAGGACGCACATCACCGTGCGCTCGTCCACCAGGCCCTGTTCCAGCTGCCCGGCAAGGTAGCGGTGCGGCCAGGCGTTGACTACCTCGTCCGCATCGGGAAAGCGTGCGGGCGTCGCGAAAATTGCCCGGGCGTCGCACACCGTGACGCGGTAGCCCAGGAAGGTGCCCAGACGGGCCAGCGCCGAGGCGAAATCGATCGCGCCGAAAACCAGCATCCGCGGCGGCGGGGCGTAACTTGCGAAGAATACGCGCATCCCGGCGTCCAGACGTTCGCCGTCGGGGCCGTAGCTCAGTATGCCGGAGCGGCCGGCGGCCAGCAGTCCCTGGGTGTCATCGCCCACTGCGTGGTTGGCCCGCTCGGAACCGAGGTTGCCCTCGACGCCGTCGGGCCGCACGATCAGGTGCCGGCCCATCCAGCTGCGGTCGGGGTGCTCGATCACGGTGGCGACCCCGACGCGGCGCCCGCCGGCGATGTCCGCCCTGATGGCGTCGAGTTCGGCGAAGCTTTGCCGGGAAACCGGCTCGACGAAGATGTCGATGATCCCGCCGCAGGTCAGGCCGACGGCGAACGCGTCGTCGTCGCTGATCCCGTAGCGCACCAGAACGGGGGTACCGTCCTCCTTGACCTGCGTGGCCAGCTCGTACACGGCACCCTCGACGCAGCCGCCGGAGACGGAACCCACTGCTTCCCCGTCGGCGGTGACGAGCATGGACGCGCCCGGGAGCCGCGGGGCTGACTTGAACGTGCTCACCACGGTGGCCAGGCCGGCGGTGTCACCCCTCTGCCAGCCCGGCATCATGGCTGCCAGGACATCACGCACGGTCGGTCTTCATCCTTCCAACCGCCCGGACCAGCCGGAACGCGGAACACCGGCCCGCCCAGTAGGAGAGGGACGCCACCACCGCCACGAGGGCCAGGACCTTCCCGGGGCTGGACAGTTGCTCCGCCGCGATCCCCTTCGCGAGGCTGAGGGCGTCCAGGCTGCCGGCGGGGGCATGCGCCGGCGTGGGCGCGGACGCCTTCGGTGGCGCTGCGGGAATGGTGCCCGCCGGCACGCCCGGAAGTTCCGACGCCGGTGCCGGGGCCGTCGCGGCGGCGACCTTTGCCGCCACGGCCTCCGCCGCGGGCACGGGTTCCGGAACGCCGGACTCTGTTCCTCCCGCCGGCACTGTTCCTCCGGCCGGAGCGGGGGAGGTGATCATGGCCTGCAGATTGCTGGCGAACAGGGCCATCATCTGTTCGGTCACGCTGCCGATCACGCCCTTGCCCATTGCCGCGGCCTTGCCGGACAGCTTCAGATCGGCGCTGACGGTACCGCGGGTGGTGCCGCCGGCCTCTTCGGCCAGCTGCAGGGTCACCGTGGCCTCGGCCGTGCCTTGGCCGCGGGTTTCCTGGGCTTTGCCTCCGAGCACGGCGCGGTGTTCGGCGGCGTTCCGCTCGATGACGTTGAGCAGGCCCTTGTACTGCATGTTGACCGGGCCGAGTTTGACGGTCATGCCCACCTGGTAGGCGTCGTCGGACAGTTTGTTCAGGATTCTGGCGCCGGGAACGCAACCGGCCACGCGTTCAAAGTCCATGATGGTTTCCCAGACCGTGTCGATCGGAGCGACGACCGAGAAAGTGCTGTCAATCTGCATTAGGTCCCTCTTCCCTTGAGTGATGACTGGCCGTCGCCGCGGATTGCGGCCGCCACCTCTGCCAAAGCTGTGTAGCTGTGTCCGCTGACGAACGCGTCGCAGTAGGGCAGGGCCGCGGCCATGCCGCCGGTCAGGGGCCGGTATTCCGGGGCGGCCTTGCGGGGGTTGACCCAGATGATGCGGTGTGCCAGACGCCGCAGCCTTGCCATCTGTGCCGCCACGAGTGCGGGGTCCTCCTGGGCCCAGCCGTCGGAGAAGATCACCACCACCGCGCCGCGGGCCAGGCCGCGGCGGCCGTGTTCGTCGACGAAGTGCCGGATGCTGTCGGCGATCCGCGTACCGCCGGCCCAGTCCGGGGCGGCCAGGGCGGCCCGGGCCAGGGCCTCGTCCGGATCGCGCAGCGCGAGTTGCCGGGTCAGGCGCGTCAGCCGGGTGGAAAAGACGAAGGCCTCCGCGCCGGCCGTCGCCACTGCACCCTGCAGCAGCGAGACGAAGATCCGCGCGTACGGCTCCATGGAGCCAGAAACGTCGCACAGCATCACCAGCTTGCGGCGCTGCTCGCGCCGGCGGGCATACAGCAGCCGGGTGGTGTCGCTGCCCGAGCGCCGGGCGGCGCGGACCGTGGCGCGGACGTCCAGCCGGGCGCTGCTGTGGGCTGATTTGCGCGTGCGGCGGCTCAAACGTGGCGGCGTGGCGAGCAGCAGCCGGGACGCCAGCCGCCGGATCTCCAGGACTTCCGCCTCTGTGAGCCGGGCGAACGACATACTGTGCAGCCGCTCGTCGGTGGAGGCCATGGCCAGCACGGCCTCCCGCTCCGGCGCGTTGCGGTCCCCGGTGCTGTCCGGTCCCGCGGAGGCAATCGCCGGCGCCGTCGGCCGGTGAGCGGGCGGGTGCCCGGGGGCGCGGGCCTCGGCCGGGGAAGGGCAGGTGCGTGCCTCCTCGGGGGCTTCGGCCGGCGACACGGTGCGCGGAGCGGCGTGGCGGGGCGCGGCAGCGGGGGCGAAGGCGCCGCGGAACACTGCTGCGAAGACGGCGTCGAACACCGGCAGCTGCTCGCGCGCGGACACCAGCACCACGCGGGATGCCCAGTAGAGCTGCCCGACGTCGGCGGGCGGGACCAGTCGGAGGGCCTCGGCCAGCCGGACTGCCCGGTCCGGAGAGCAGGACAGCCCGGCCCGGCGCAGGGCGGTTACAAACGCCGCAGAGAAGGTGGCCGCCTCCACCGCGGGGAGTGCTGCGGCCGTTGTATGGGTGGGCCCGGCCATCAGCGGCTCACCCGCCCGTGCCCGCCACGAGCCAGTCGGCCCCGCGGACGCCGACCAGTTCCAGGTCGTCGCGGTTCTTGACGATCGAGCCGAGGGTCCGGTCCGCCGTCGTGGCGTCGATGCGGTCGATGCCCAGCACGGCGAGCGCCGACACCCAGTCGATGGCCTCTGAGATCCCCGGCGGTTTGGCGAGGTCCAGGGTGCGCAGCTTCGTGATCACTGCGGCGGCCTGCAGCGCCAGCGGGCCGCTGCTGGCGGGCACGCGGCGGCGGACAATTTCCGCGATCCGTTCCGGGCCGGGGTAGTCGATCCAGTGGTAAAGGCAGCGCCGCGTCAGGGCGTCGTGCAGGTCCCTCGTGCGGTTGGACGTCAGGATGACGATCGGCGGGTGCGTGGCGCGGATGGTGCCCAGTTCCGGGATGGTGACCGCGGCCTCGGCCAGGAGCTCGAAGGTAAAGGCCTCGAACTCGGCGTCGGCCCGGTCGATCTCATCCAGCAGAAGGACGGCGGGGCGCGGGCCGGGATGCTCGATGGCCTGCAGCAGCGGCCGGCGCAGCAGGTACTCCGGGCCGAAGAGGTCGGTTTCCGTGACCGCGGCGTCCCGTACTTCCGCCAGCCGGATCCCGAGCAGTTGCCGCTGGTGGTTCCACTCATAGAGGGCCTCTCCGGCGTCGATGCCCTCGTAGCACTGCAGCCGATACAGGGGCGTGTCCAGCAGGTCTGCCAGGGCCTTCGCCGCCTCGGTCTTGCCCACGCCCGCCTCGCCTTCAAGCAGGATGGGCTGCGGCAGCCGGACGGCCAGGAACAGCGCGGTGGCCAGCCCTACGTCGGCAAGGTAGTCGTTGCTGTCCAGCGCCGAGGCCAGGGACGCGACGTCGGGAATCCGCCGCTGGACATCCTCCTCCGCGCCGGTGCGCGCCGCTGTGCTCACTGGGCGCCCTCCAGCCCGGCCAGGACCCTGCGGTAGTCCTCATCCGTGTCGACGTCGAGCGGCACCGTTCCCGGCACGGGGAGCTCGACGACGTCGGCCGCCCGCTGCTCCAGCAGCTTCCAGACCGCCTTGTCGCCGTGCAGGGCGGCCAGTTCCGGGAACATCCTCCGGGTGAACGCCAGGGGGTGGCCGACGCCGTCGTCGTAGCGGCAGACGGCGATCGCGGGGCTGTCGTTGCCGGCGTCTGAAGCGAACAGCAGCTGCAGCAGTGCCCGTGCGGTGGCCGACCGGACCTCCGGCTGGTCCCCCAGCAGGAGGACGACGGCGTCCGTGTCCGGGTGGAGCGCGGCGATGCCGGCAGCGACCGAGGAGGAACAGCCCTCGCCGAAGTCCGGGTTGAGCACGATCTCGCAGCCGGTGGTGTCGACCGTGCGCTGCACTTCCGCGGCCGCGCCGCCAAGGGCCAGAATCGTCTGGTCGAAGCCGCAGTCCCGGGCGGTTGCTAGCACGGCGTCGAGGAGCACGCCCCGGCCGTAGGGGAGGAGCTGCTTGGGCCGGCCCAGGCGCCGCGAGGCCCCGGCCGCCAGGACCAGCCCCGCCGTCCGGTGTTGTGCGGGCGTGCGGTCAGAGAGTGAGGGCATAGCGCTCCGGATCTTTGCGGAAGGCAGCGCGGCAGCCGGGCGAGCAGAAGTACACGGTGACACCGTTGTGCTCGAGGTGCAGCGAGGATTCGACCGCAGCGACGGTCATGCCGCAGACGGGGTCGACCGCCGTCGCCGCCGCTGAGGCCGCAGGGGCTGCCGCCGCGGGAGGCGCCGGTGCGGCGTGCCGGGACTTTGCCCGCTCCTGGATGAGCTGGGCCAGGATCGACAGCGCGATCTCGCCGGGCGTGCGGGCGCCCAGCTGCAGCCCGGCCGGTGTGAAGACCCGCGAGCGCTGTGCCGGCTCGACGTCAAGGGACTCCAGTACCGCGGTGCCCCGCGTGCCGCTGGCCACCAGCGCGACATAGGGCACACCGGCGCGAAGGGCCGCCTCAAGTGCAACCTCCTCGGCTTTGCCGTGCGACGCCACGATCAGCGCCGCATCATCGGCCCCCGGCCGGGCGGATTCCCCGTCGGTGAGTTCCATGGCCAGCCCCACGCCGGAGCCGAGGGTCGCCAGGGCCTGCGCCACGGGCGTGGTGCCGACCACCAGGACCCGCGGTGCCGGGATGCGCGGCTGGAGGAAGATCTCGATGGCACCGCCGCTCAGGCACGGGTTGGAGACCTCGACGGCGCCTTCCTCGGCACTGCGGGACGGTTCGCCGGGGACAACGCGCAGCAGCAGCGGTTCCCCGGACACCAGGACCTGCAGGCTGTACTCCCGCACCGAGGACTCGACGCAGTTGCCGCCGACGAAGCCCTGGATGTCGCCGCTGGGCAGCACCAGGGCCGTATCTCCGGCGTGGGCGCTGGTGGGACGCTGGGCGCGGACCACCGTGGCGTGCACGAACGGCTCACGGCGGGAGGCGAGGTCGTTGGCCTGGGCCGCGAGGGAATCTCCCATCGTCGCCATGTCAGATCGGCGGCCTTGCCCGGCCCTGCATGGCGGCCCAGACGCGGGCCGGGGTGCAGGGCATGTCCATGTGGACCACGCCGTAGGGGGCCAGCGCGTCGACGACGGCGTTCACGATCGCCGGCGGCGACCCGACGGTGGCGGATTCGCCGATGCCCTTGGCGCCGATGGGGTGGTGCGGGGACGGGGTGACGGTGAAGCCGGTTTCCCAGTCCGGCACCTCCATCGCAGTGGGGATCAGGTAGTCCATAAACGACCCGCCGAGGTTGTTGCCGTCCGCGTCGAATTCGATGATCTCCATCAGGGCCATTCCGACGCCGTCGGTCAGCCCGCCGTGGACCTGGCCTTCGATGATCATCGGGTTGATCCGGGTGCCGCAGTCGTCCACGGCGATGAAGCGGCGCACCTTGACGTGTCCGGTGCCCGGATCGACGTCGACGACGCAGATGTAGGCGCCGAACGGGAAGGTGAGGTTCGGCGGGTCGTAGGTGACCTCGGCGTCGAGGTTGCCGTCGACTCCTTCGGGCAGCGTCATGGTGCCGTGGGCGGCCATGGCGATCTCGGAGATGGTCTTCCCGGCGCTGGGATCGCCCTTGACGTACCAGCGGCCCTTCTCCCACTCGAGGTCATCCGGCCGGGTCTCCAGCATGGCGGCCGCGATCAGCTTCGCCTTCTCCCGCACCTTGCGGGCAACGAGGGCGACGGCGCCGCCGCTCACCGGCGTCGAACGACTGCCGTACGTGCCGAGGCCGAACGGCGTCTGGTCGGTGTCGCCATGGACGACGTCGATGTCCTCCGGTGGGATGCCGAGTTCCTCGGCGACGATCTGCGCGAAGGTGGTCTCGTGGCCCTGGCCCTGGCTTTGCACCGAGATCCGGACGACGGCCTTGCCGGTGGGATGGACGCGAAGCTCGGCGCCGTCGGCCATGCCGAGGCCCACGATGTCGAAGTGCTTGCGCGGGCCGGCGCCCACGGTCTCGGTGAAGAAGGAGACGCCGATCCCCATCAGTTCGCCGCGCTCCCGCTTCTCCTGCTGCTCGCGGCGGAGTCCGTCGTAACCGGCCAGCTCCATGGACAGCCGCATGGCCGGCTCGTAGTTCCCGGAGTCGTACACCCAGCCGGTCTTGTTGGCGTAGGGGAACTGCTCAGGCTTGATGAAGTTCTTCAGCCGGAGTTCCGCCGGATCCATGTCCAGCTTGCGGGCCAGGATGTCCACCATCCGTTCGACAAGGTAGACGGCCTCGGTGACGCGGAAGGAGCAGGCATAGGCGACACCGCCCGGTGCCTTGTTCGTGTAGACGCCCGTGACGCTGCAGTACGCAGCCTTCAGGTCATAGCTGCCCGTGAAGATGGAGAAGAAGCCGGCGGGGTTCTTGGTCGGCTGCGCCGTGGCGTTGAAGGCCCCGTGGTCGGCCAGGACGTTGGTGCGCACCGCGAGGATCTTGCCGTCCTTGGTGGCGGCGATTTCGCCCTGCATGATGTAGTCGCGGGCGAAGGACGTGGACATCAGGTTCTCCGAACGGTCCTCCACCCATTTGACCGGCCGGCCGGTGACGATCGAGCCGACGACGGCGAGGATGTAGCCGGGGTAGATGCCGACCTTGTTGCCGAAGCCCCCGCCGATGTCCGGGGACACCACGCGGATCTTGTGCTCCGGTATCCCGGCGACGATCGCGAACAGGGTGCGGTGGGCGTGCGGGGCCTGGGTGGTTTCGTAGAGGGTCAGTTTGCCGTCGACGGCGTCGAAGTCGGCAATCGCGCCGCACGTCTCCATCGGGGCCGGGTGCACGCGCGGGTACACGATTTCCTGCGAGACCACGACGTCGGCGGCCGCGAAGGCGGCCTCGGTTTCGGCCTTGTCGCCAATTTCCCAGTCGAAGATGCGGTTGTCCGTCCGGCCCTCGATCTCGTCGCGGATCACGGGGGCATCGGCGTCGAGGGCTTTCCGGGCGTCGATGACCGGGGGCAGGACGTCGTATTCGACGTCGATCAGTTCCAGCGCGTCGCGGGCGGCGTACCGGTCCTCGGCCACGACGAACGCGACCTCCTGGCCCTGGAAGCGCACCTTGTCGGTCACGAGGACCGCCTGGACGTCCGCGGAGAGGGTGGGGGCCCACGCGAGCTTGAGTCCGAGCAGGTCCTTTCCGGTGATGACAGCGAGGACCTTGGGGTGGGCGAGGGCGTTGGTGGTGTCGATGGAGACGAGCCGGGCGTGCGCCACAGGGGCCCGCAGGATGGCGCCGTGCAGCATGCCGGGCAGGACGATGTCGTCCAGGTAGTTGCCCTTGCCGCGGACAAAGCGGGGGTCTTCCTTCCGCTGGATCCGGCCGTAGCCGATCGGGCGGTCCTCGTCGCCGGCCGCCGGATTGCCGTGCCGTTCGTGGATGACGGTCATGCCTTCACCTCTGCGTCTTGCGTCTCTGCCGGGATGTCTTCAATCACGGTGTCCGTGCCGTCGATGACCTCGTCCACCGTGGCGTCGCTCCCGCCGCCCGCCGGGTGGGCGGCGGCCCACTGCACCGACCGGACGATCGTGGCGTAGCCGGTGCACCGGCAGATCTGGCCCGAAATGGCCTGCCGGATCTCGGTGGTGTCCGGGTGCGGGTTCTTGTCGAGCAGTGCCCGGGCGGTCAGCATCATCCCGGGCGTGCAGAAGCCGCACTGCAGCCCGTGTTCCTCCATGAAGCCCTGCTGGACCGGGTCAAGGGTGCCGCCGGTGGCGAGCCCCTCGACCGTACGGATGTCGTGTCCGGCGGCCATCGCGGCGAGGACGGTGCAGGACTTCACCGGCTGGCCGTCCATCAGGACCACGCAGGTCCCGCAGTTGCTGGTGTCGCACCCCCAGTGGGTGCCGGTCAGGCCCAGGACTTCGCGGATGTAGTGGACCAGGAGCACGCGGGGCTCAATGTCGGATGTGACTTCGTTGCCGTTGACGGTCATGCTGATCTGCATCCGCTTCAGCCTTCCTGTGTCTGGGCGGCGCGGGCACAGGCCTGTCGCAGGACCCGCCGGGTGAGTTCGTCGGCGAGATGCCGTTTGTAGTCAATCGGGCCGCGCTGGTCGGCCACCGGGTCGCAGGCTGCCGCGGCCAGCCGTGCCGCCTCCGCGAACAGTTCCTCCCGGGGCTGCTGGCCGCGGAGCAGTTCCGCGGTGCCCGCCACCGTATGGTCGAGCCCGAGGGCTGTGAGTCCGACGGCGGCGTCGGCGATGGTGCCGTCCTCCGCGAGCGTCACGGACGCGCCGGCGGCACCGACGGCCCAGTCACCCACCCGGCGTTCGACCTTCTCGTAGGCGCTGCCGGAACGGGGGCGGATCGGGAAGCGGAGCTCACACAGCAGTTCGTCCTGGCCCACCGCCGTCTCGTAGGGTCCGCGGTGGAAGTCGGCCATGGCCAGGATGCGCTCGCCGGCGGGCCCACGGACCACGGCCTCCGCGCCGAGCACGACGCAGACCGTGGAGAGGTCCTCGGCCGGGTCGGCCTGGCAAAGTGAGCCGCCGATGGTTCCCCGGTTCCGCACGATCGGATCGGCGATCACGGACTCGGCGTCCCGGACGATGGGGAAGAGCGCCGCGATTTCGTCGGACTCCAGGAGCGTGGTGTGGCGGGTCAGGGCGCCGATGCGCAGTTTGTCGCCGTCGCGCAGGACGAAATCGAGTTCGTACAGGTCGTTGATGTCGATCAGCCACTCGGGCCGGGAGAGCCGGAGCTTCATCATCGGCAGGAGGCTGTGGCCTCCGGCGACGACCCTCGATTCCGGGCCGTGGCGGGAGAGGAGTTCGAGGGCGTTGTCCACGGACGTGGCCCGCACGTAGTCGAAAGGAGCCGGAATCTGCATAGTCCCTACCTCACTCCGGGGCGCTGGCAACGTCGCGCAGCACCAGTGTGAGGCAAGTCTTGCCCCGCCTGATACGGAGTGTCAATATCGTCATAAGCGAAAGGTTATGACGCCGTGTCGATGACATTGAGCCAGCTCCGCACGTTCGCCCTGGTCGCCCGTCTGGGCTCCCTGCACGCTGCCGCGGAGACGCTCGGCGTCAGCGAACCGGCAGTTTCCGCGGCCCTGGCGGCGCTCCGGCAGGACCTCGGTGATCCGCTGTTTGTGCGGGCCGCGGGCGGCATCGCGCTGACCCCCGGCGGCCGGGCGCTGGCTGACTATGCCCAGGACATCGTCGGGCTGGCGGACCAGGCACGCTGGGAAGTTTCCAACGCCAAGAACGACGCCGGCCGGCTGAAGATCGTTTCGACCGCCCCCTTTGCCGAACATGCGGCGGGCAGGCTCCTGGACCTGTTCACCAAGCGGGTTCCTGGCGCTTCGGTGGACGTGGTGGTGGAGTCCGCTGAGGACCTTGGCTCGCTCCTGCACGAGCGCGCATACGACATCGCCTTGGGTGCCCGGCCGGCGGCGACTGCCGGTACCGCGGTTACGGAACTACGCCTGGAGTGTGTCCCGTTCCTGCGCTACCAGCGCGCGCTGGTGGCGGCGGCGGGTCATCCGCTGGCCCCGCTGCACGGACCGGTCCCGGTGGCCCGGCTGCTGGAGCGGCCCTGGTTTGCCGGGCCTGCGGGGATCCAGGACAGCACGGAAGAAGGCCGCTGGCTGGCGGCGACGGGGGTGGCGCCGGAGATCATCCGGCTCAGCAGCGAGACAGAAGCCCTGGCAGCGGTGCGGGCGGGGGAGGGCATCATGCTGGCACTGGGCCATATTGTCCGGGCCGAACTCCAGAGTGGGGTCCTCGTCCGGCTGCCCGTCGTCGGGACACCGGTCACCGGCCTGTGGTGGGCCAGCACGCTGGACCACCGCCGGACCACCACCATGGCGCTGACGCTGCAGCGCTTCGCGGGCACGGCGGATGCGACGGCGGCGATGGTTGCCCCCGGCGGCTCGCGGGGCCTGGAGCGCCGCGGGTCCAAGTTCCACGTCGCGCTGTGGAGCTGAGGCAGCTCCGGGATTCCCCGGCGGGATTGCCTGTGTCGCGTTGCGGTTCGCGGATGTCGGTGCTAACCCTTGTGGGGGTAGACGATCACCTGACGTGCCCTACGAAGAGGAGTAACCATGACTTTGCCCCGGGATGAAGACAGCGCGCTGCGGCACTGGAGTGCCCGCCTGATCCAGGCACTGCAGATCCTTGACCTCGAAGTGGACCACGAGGCGATCGTCCAGGTCGCGGACGAGTCGCGGAAGGCCGTCGGCCCGCACGCGGATGCCATCAGCGCCTTCATAGTCGGCTACGCCGCGGGAACCGCATCGACCGACGGGCGGAAGAGCACCCAGGACGCCGTCCACGCTGCGTCGCAGAAGGTCATCGAGCTGTGCGAGCACGGCGAATCCGGCGGCCCCGACGAAAAGGGCTGGGCCAAGCGGGCCCAGTAGCCGCCGGAACCAACTGCGTCCCGCCAGGGGACATGCCCTCCCTGTGCGCCCGCGGATGGACATGTTGGCATTATGTCCAGTGGTCGCGGCCAGGGCTGGGCATTTCACGTGGAGTGCGAACTAGCTCCCGCGGGACATGCCCTCCGTTGGTGGCGAAGGATGGACATGTGGGCACTATGTCCAGTGGTCGCGGCCGGAACTGAACATGTCCCGTGGGGTGCGAAATTCCTCCCGCGGGACATGCCCTCCGTTGGTGGCGCAGGATGGACATATGGGCATTATGTCCAGTGGCTGCGGCCAGGGCTGGGCATGTCCCGTGGGGTGAGGCCTACCGCTTCTGGGCCGCGCCGGATGCCACGGCAGCCGAGCCGTCCGGGGTCTGGTCCTCGCTGGGTATTAGCCTAACAATCACGGCCTTGGAGACCGGCGTATTGCTGCCTTCGGCCGTGTGGTTCAGGGGCACCAGCACGTTGGCCTCCGGGTAGTAGGCGGCCGCGCAGCCGCGGGCGGTGGGGTAGGAGACCACGCGGAACCTGCGGACCATCCGCTCCACGCCGTCCTTGTATTCGCCCCGGATGTCAACGAACATTCCGTCGGCCAGGCCCAGTTCGGCGATGTCGTCCGGGTTCACGAACACCACGTGGCGGCCCTTTTTGATGCCCCGGTAGCGGTCGTTGTGGCTGTAGATGGTGGTGTTGAACTGGTCGTGGGAGCGCATGCTCTGCAGGATCAGCGTGCCTTCCGGCCGTTCCACATGTTCAAGGTCGTTGACGGTCAGCACGGCCTTGCCCGTCGGGGTGGGGAAGGTGCGGGAATCCCGCGGCCCGTTCGCCAGGATGAAGCCGCCCTCGTGCCGGATCCGCTCGTTGTAGTTCTCGCAGCCGCCGACGACGCGTGAGATGTGGTCCCGGATCAGGTCGTAGTTCTTCTCGAAACCGTCCCAGTCGGCCTTGACCTTGTCCCCGACCAGGGCCTTCGCGAGCCGGCTGACAATTGCCGGTTCGGACAACAGATGGTGCGAGACCGGTTCAACACTGCCCCAGGAGGGGTGCACGGCGCAGACGGTGTCCTCCACCGACACGAACTGCTGCCCCGACTCCTGGATATCGATCTCGCTCCGGCCCATCGTGGGCAGGATCAGGGCTTCCGCCCCGGTCACCGTGTGGGACCGGTTGAGCTTTGTGGAGATCTGCACCGACAGTTCGGTGTTCTGCATGGCCGCTTCGGTAGCGTTCGTGTCCGAGATGGCGCCGACGAAGTTGCCGCCGAGCGCCACGAAGGCCCTGATGCCGCCGTCGCGCATCTTGTTGATGGTCTCCACGGCGTCAACGCCGTGTTCGCGGGGAGGCTCGAAACCGAACTCCTCGCCGAGGGAGTCCATAAAGGACTGCGGCATCTGCTCCCAGATGCCCATGGTGCGGTCGCCCTGGACGTTGCTGTGGCCGCGGATGGGGGATGCCCCGGCACCGGGCTTGCCGATGTTGCCGCGCAGCAGGAGCAGGTTGATGATCTCCTTGATGGTGGCCACGCCCTTCTTCTGCTGCGTGATGCCCATGGCCCAGGTGATGATGACCTTCTCGGCCTTCAGGTAGCGGGCGGCGAGTTCATCGATTTCTTCGGTGCGCAGGCCGGTCGCCTCCAGGACCGCGTCCTCGTCGAGCAGGCTGAGGTGCTCCCGGAGTTCGTCCAGGCCCTCGCAGTGCTCGGCGAGGAAGGCGTGGTCCAGGACGGTGCCCGGGTTGCGGGCCTCGGCGTCGAACACGCGTTTGGAGATCGCCTGCAGCAGTGCCATGTCGCCGCCGATGCGGATATGCAGGAACTGGTCCGCGATCTCCGTGCCATGGCCGACGATGCCCTTGACCTTCTGCGGGTTCTTGTACCGGCGGAGGCCTGCCTCCGGGAGGGGATTGACGGCGACGATCTCGCCGCCGTTTTCCTTGCACGCCTCGAGTTCGGTCAGCATGCGCGGGTGGTTGGTGCCCGGATTCTGGCCCATGACGATGATCAGGTCCGCATGGGCGTAGTCGTCGAAGTTGACGGTGGCCTTGCCGATGCCGATGGTCTGGCCCATCGCCCAGCCCGAGGATTCGTGGCACATGTTGGAGCAGTCCGGCAGGTTGTTGGTGCCGTAGCCGCGGACCATCAGCTGGTAAAGGAAGGCAGCCTCATTCGACGTGCGGCCGCTGGTGTAGAAGGCCGCCTCGTCGGGAGAGTCCAGGCTCTTGAGCTTGTCCGCGATGATCCGGATCGCCTCGGGCCACGTGACCGGCTTGTAGTGGTCCTCTCCGGCCGGCTTGTGCACCGGTTCCGTGAGCCGGCCCTGCATGCCCAGCCAGTACTCGGAGCGGCTGCGCAGATCGCTCACGGAGTGTTCCGCCCAGAACTCCGGGGCGATGACCACCGGCGTCGCCTCCCAGGTGACGGCTTTCGCGCCGTTTTCACAAAACTCGAAGGCCTTGCGGTGGTTCGGGTCCGGCCACGCGCAGCTGGGGCAGTCAAAGCCGTGCTTCTGGTTCATCGCCAAGACGGTCTTGCGCGTGCGGTTGAGGCCCATCTGCTCGATTGCGGGCTTCATGGAGTGCAGCACTCCCGGAATGCCGGCGACCCAGTCCTTTGGACCGTCGCCGACCTCGAGGTCCTTTTCGTCGTATTCCTCGACCATGGGATTCTTGCGGGTCACGTGAACTTCCCTTCTGCAACCACCGCCTGTTCAGGCCGGCGCGTCTCTACTATCAAGCACACTACCTTTAGGCCCATTACAGGCCTATCAGCTGGCCCGGAGTGCCGCAAGGGATCAGCCGTCGACGTCGGCCCCTGCCGTTCCGTAGCATGTGCGGTACGCGGGGCGGCCGGATTCGAAAACCCCGCCCGGACCAAAGGGGGACGTCCATGCCGGAGCAGCGGGACACGCTGGAGGGGTTTACCGAGTCAACTTTCAGCCACGGCGGCATCAGCCACCAGGTCTTCCGGGCGGGAGGGGGCCCGGCTGTGGTCCTGATCCATGAGGTCCCGGGGATCCATCCCGGAGTGCTGGACCTCGCCCGCCGCCTCATCGGCCGGGGGTACACCGTGTACCTTCCGTCGCTGTTTGGCCGGCCGGGAGGTGCCGCGGGCGCCGGAATTGCGAAGTCCATCGCCAAGGTCTGCATTTCCCGCGAATTCGCCGTGCTGGCGAACCGGAGCAGCCCGGCGACGGGCTGGCTGCGTGCCCTCGCCGCCCGGGCGCATCAGGAATGCGGCGGACCCGGCGTCGGGGCGATTGGCATGTGCATGACCGGGAGCTTCGCCCTCGCCATGGCCCTGGAACCCGCGGTTCTGGCGCCGGTCATGAGCCAGCCCGGGCTGCCGGCGGGCCTGACCGCCCGGCGCCGTGCCGCCGTCGGGCTCGACGACGGCGAACTGGCTCGGGTGAAGGCGCGGACCAGCCAGGGACTGGGACTGCTCGGCCTGCGGTTCAGCGACGACCGGGCATGCCCGGCGGCGCGTTTCGAGACGATGCGGCGGGAGTTCGGTGAGAGTTTCGAAAGCATCGAAATCGACTCGTCGCCGGGAAATCCGTTCGGCATCGCCCGGTCGGCGCACTGCGTCCTGACCGTTGACCTGGTGGACACCCCTGGACACCCGACGAAGGCTGCCCTGGACCGGACCATCGAGTTCATCGGCGAGCGGCTGCTGCCTGGGACGGCGCCACGGACCGGAATGGATGGGCCGTGATGCGGGAAGCGGGTCAGTGCCCTGCCACCAGCGTGTCCCGGATCTCGCGGCGGAGGACCTTGCCGATCAGCGACCGGGGCAGGGAATCGAGCACCACCACCCGGCGCGGCACCTTGTAGGCGGTCAGGTGTTTCCGGGCGAACGCGAGGAGCGCGTCCGGGTCGATGGTGGTGCCCGGGATCGGCACCACGGCGGCGACGACGTCCTCGCCGCCGCCTTGGCGCGGCAGCCCGATCACGGAGACATCCGAAATGCCCGGGAAGGTGGCGACGACGTCCTCCACCTCACTGGGCGAGACGTTGAAGCCTCCCGTGATGATCAGCTCCTTGATCCGGTCCCGGATCGTGACGAAGTAGTCGTCATCCACCGAGACGATGTCCCCGGTCCGGAACCAGCCGCCGTCGAGCAGGGTATCTTCGGTTTCCTCCGGCCGGTTCCAGTAGCCGGCAAAGACCTGGGGGCCGCGGATGAGCAGTTCCCCTTCCTCTCCCGGGGCGCGGTCCAGGGCGGTGTTTTTCGGGTCCACGACGCGGATGTCGGTCAGGGGGAACGGCACTCCGACGGTGCCCGGTTTGCGGGTGGGGCCGAACGGGTTGCCGATCGCGATGGGGGAGGTTTCGGTCAGTCCGTAGCCCTCGATCAGGTAGCCGCCGGTGGCCTTCTCCCAGGTCTCCACCGTCGCCGTGGGCAGATTCATGGCGCCGGAGATCGAGAAGCGGATGCTTTCCAGCCCGATGCCGCGTTCCGCCGCGGCGGCGGCGATCCGGTCGTAGATCGGCGGCACCGCCGGCAGGAAGGTCGCGGGGGACTTCTTGAGCGCCTTCAGCACGAGGTCGACGTCGAACTTGGGGAACAGGACCAGCTTCGCGCCGATGCTCAACGCGAAGGTCATGCAGAGGGTCAGGCCGTACGCGTGAAACATCGGCAGCACCGCGTACACGGTTTCCCGGCCGTCCTTGAGCCCCGGCACCCACGCCCGGCCCTGCGCGGCGTTGGCCTGCAGATTGGCGTGGGTGAGCATGGCGGCCTTGGGCAGGCCCGTGGTGCCGGAAGTGTACTGCAGCACGGCGAGGTCCCCGGCCGACGGGCGCGGATGCTTCTTCCTGAGTTCCCCGGCGTCAAGGAGCTCCCGCCACGGCAGCACGGGCCGTACGGCCGGAGCCGGCCGGGCCTGGCGCTCGTCTTTGCCCACGGACAGGGCGGCGCGGGCCTTGCGGGCTGCCGGGACCGGCAGCCGCAGCGCCAGCCGCTGCAGCAGCGGCATCGCGGGGATCAGCTCCACTGAGACGATACTGCGGAGCCCGACGTCGGCCGGCAGTTGCCGGACCCGCTCCACCGCCTTGTCCCAGACGATCGCGACGCCGGCCCCGTGGTCCTCGAACTGGTGGCGGAGTTCCCGTTCCGTGTAGAGGGGATTGTGCTCGACGACGACGGCGCCGAGGCGCAGCACGGCGTGGAAGGCGATGATGTGCTGCGGGCAGTTCGGCATGACCAGGGCGACCCTGTCGCCGGCCTTGACTCCCAGCTTCTTCAGGCCGGCGGCCGCCCGGTTGATCAGGGTACCGAGCTCGCGGTAGCTGGTGCGGGAGCCGAAGAACTCCAGGGCGGGCTTCGACCCGTAGCGGCGAACGGACGCGTCCATGAGGTCCACGAGCGAACCCTCGGGGAGCACGAGGTGCGCCGGCACGCCTGGCCCGTAGGAGCCGGTCCACGGCCGGTCACTCCAGGGCAGCCCTGGTTCCTGGCCGGTGTTGTCTGCAGCCGCGCCCTTGGAAGCCGTGCCCTTGGCGGCTGTCCGCGGGGATTTCTTCTTCATGATCAGTCCTTGCCGCTGGAAGCCGACGGGTGTGCGCGAGCCAAAGAGCCTGCCGGGAAATCTTACCGGCGCCCGGGCACGGCCCGCGCAGCTGCCATGGCGGGGCCTGCTGCCGGTGCCCGGGCGGACGCGAGCCGTTGGTGACTTTAGGCCCTAGGGTCGGGCCCTGCGCAGGCGGAAGCTGGGGTATGCCACCTGCGCGGGTCAGCCGTGCTCCTGCGTGTCGTAGCAGGCCATTCCAGGCGGCAACGGGAGCAACATGAAGCGCCAGCAGCCCACCCTCCGTTTCCTCGGAGCCACCGACACGGTCACCGGCTCCAGGTACCTGCTCGAGGCCGGCGGGAAGCGGGTGCTGGTGGACTGCGGGCTCTTCCAGGGCTACAAACGCAGCCGCGAACGCAACCGGGCGCCCTTCCCCGTTCCTCCGCACTCGATCAACGCCGTGGTGCTGACCCACGCGCACCTGGACCACACCGGCTACGTCCCCGCGCTGGTGCGGGACGGGTTCAGCGGACCGGTGATCGCCACCGACGGCACCACGGACCTGTGCAAACTGCTCCTTCCGGACAGCGGCTACCTGCAGGAGGAGGAGGCCCGGTATGCGACGCACCGGGGATCGTCCCGGCACAGTCCGGCGCTGCCGATCTACACCGCGGCCGACGCCGTCAGGTCCCTCAACAGTTTCAAGATCCAGGATTTCGACGATCCCCTGGACCTGGGCGGAGGGATGGAGATGACGTTCCTGCCGGCCGGCCATATCCTGGGCGCCGCCCAGGTGCGGGTGCGGATCGGCCCGCATTCCGTGCACTTCACCGGGGACCTGGGCCGGGCGGACGACCCGCTGATGCACCCGCCCCGGCCCCTGGGGGAGGCCGACGTCCTAGTCACGGAGTCCACTTACGGGAACCGGCTGCACTCCACCGTCGATCCCGAACGGCAGCTGGGGGAGATCATCAACCGGGTCGCGAAGCGCGGAGGAGTGGTGCTGTTCGCCGCGTTCGCCGTCGGCCGCGCCGAAACGCTGATGCTGCACCTGTCCCGCCTTCGGAGCAAGAACCTGATCCCGGACATCCCCGTGTACCTCAACAGTCCGATGGCCATTGACGCGTCCGGCATGTACCAGCGGCACCCCGAGGAGCACCGGCTCAAGGAGCAGGAGTACATGAACATGTACAGACTGGCCAAGCTCACGCGCTCGGTCGATGAATCCAAGCTCCTCAACCTGCGAGGCGGCCCCATGATCATCATCTCCGCCAGCGGAATGCTTACCGGCGGAAGGATCCTGCACCACATTGCCGCCTACGGGCCGGACCCGAAGAACGCCGTGATCCTCAGCGGATACCAGGCCGGCGGCACCCGCGGCGCCTCCCTCGCAGCCGGCGTGCGGGAGCTCCGCGTCTACGGCGAGGACATCGAAATCCGGGCCGAGGTGGTCCAGATGGAAAGCCTGTCCGCGCACGCCGACGCCGACGGAATCATCGCCTGGATGAAGAACGCGGAACGGGAACCCCGGATGACGTACATTACCCACGGCGAACCCGATGCGTCGGATGCCCTGCGTCTGAGGATCAAGCGTGAACTGGGCTGGCGCGCGCGGGTTCCGGAGCACCTCGAAATGATCTCCCTCGAGGACCCCCGGTGACGTCCGGCGTCCGAAGGTCCGCGGTTCTGGCCGAAATCCACTCGCTGGCCCGGCCGCTGACGACCGACCGGGACCTGAATGGCCTGATCCGGCGCGCCGCGGACTGCCGGTTCGTCGCCATCGGCGAGGCCTCCCACGGCACGCACGAGTTCTACACCTGGCGTGACACCCTCAGCAGGCGCCTGATCGAAGAGGAAGGCTACAACTGGATCGGTGTGGAGGGGGACTGGCCGGACTGCTGGCGGATCAACGGCTGGGTACGCGGCGAGACGGGACGGGACCAGGGCGTCCATGCCCTGCTCGCCGGCTTTGAACGCTGGCCGACCTGGATGTGGGCGAACGAGGAAATCGCCGCGTTCCTGGACTGGCTGCGCACCTGGAATCTCGGTCGTCCGCTGAACCGGCGCGTCGGCTTCTACGGACTCGATGTGTATTCCCTGTGGGATTCGCTTCGCGAGATCATCGGCTGGCTGGAGGACAACGATCCCTCGGCGGTCCCCGGGGCCATGCGCGCGTGGGAGTGCTTCCTGCCCCACCACGAGGATCCGCACAAGTACGCCTGGAGCACCCGGCTGGTGCCACAGTCCTGTGAAGCTGACGTTATCGCCCTCCTGACCGAGGTCAGGAACCGGGTGTCCGGTCCCGGTGACCACGACGAGGCAGCATTCGATGCGGTGCAGAACGCCGAGGTGGCTGCGAACGCCGAGCACTACTACCGGATCATGGTCCGCGGCGACCGCCGGTCCTGGAACATCCGGGACCACCACATGGCTGACACCATCGACCGTCTCAGCAAGCACCTGGGTCCGGACTCCAAGGGACTCATCTGGGAGCACAACACCCATGTGGGGGACGCCCGGGCTACGGACATGGCCCAGGACGGACTCGTCAACGTGGGGCAGCTGCTGCGCGAACGGCATGCCGCGGATGGGGTGATGCTAGTGGGCCTCGCCTCCCACCGGGGCGAGGTGATCGCCGCGGATGCCTGGGGCCGCCCGGAGCGGATCCTCCCGCTTCCGCCGGCGCGGCCGGGCAGCCACGAAGACTTCCTGCATGAGGCCCTGGGTGCGGCCTCGGTGCTGGACTTCGGCGAGGACAGGTCCGGGCCGTGGCTTTCCACCTGGCTCGGCCACCGGGCGATCGGTGTGGTCTACCGTCCCGAGCGCGAGCTGGGGAACTACGTTCCCACCCGGATTGGCGAGCGCTACGACGCACTGATCTGGTTCGAGCGCACCGCCGCGCTGCGCCCCGTGCGCCATGAAAGGCCTCCGCGGGAACCGGAGTTCGAGACCGAGCCCACCGGATTCTAACCGGCCGTCCGCGGCAATCGGCACGGCCGCCGCAGCATCACGACGGCGGCCGGGACATACCAGAACAGCGGCACCAGCCGCAGCGCGGTAGTCACGACGCCGGTCGGGGACAGCGGGCCGTCCGCCGGCACCAGTGACAGGGTGGACAGGAACGCCGCCGCGGCCGCCGCCGCCGCAATCCAGCCCAGCCAGCGGGGAAAGGCCAGCAGCCGCAAGGACAACAGCGCGATGGCAAGGAACATCACGCCGGCGGGCAGGTTGGCGAGGTTCAGTGTCACGAGGCACAGATCCGCCACTGCGGCGGCGACGTCCGGAGGGATCCGTGCCTGGGAGGGCAGGGTTAAGGTGATCTGGGCGGCCTGGCCCAGGATGTTCAGCCCGACCGCCAATACCCCCGCGGCAAAGGCGATGCCGGACACCGTGCCCGGCGCCGGCTCGGCATGGACCAGCCTGGCCCGGACGTAGCCGAGGAACCAGAGCAGCGCTGCGGAGCTGAAGACGAAGAGCAGGCTCTGGGCGAGGATCGGGGCGCGGTTCGCCACCAGATAGTCCGCGTAGCCGGGGTCCGCGGCGTCCGGCCATGGCCCGGTCAGTGCCCCTTCCAGCAGGCCGCCGGCCACGCCGAGGGCGGCGGAGAGCAGGCCGCTTAGTGCTCCGGCCAGGAGGAACAGTCCTCCGGCAGAGGCGGGCCGCCGCTCAGTCAACGTGCCCCCGCTCCATGGGTCGACGGTACGCGCGGCGCCCAGGGGGAGTGAGGGGCTTAAGGCCCTAACCCGGGGTCAGGGCCCGGCGCACACTGAAGCGACGGAGGCCCGCGGTCCATGCCGCCCCCATCATGCGATGCAGAATTGTCCGCGCCATGGAAAAGAGCAGGATTCAGAATGAACAAGCCAATCGTCGTCGGTATCAACGGATCAGCCGGAAGCGAAGCTGCGCTGACGTGGGCCCTGGAGCGGGCAGCCCGGGACAAGCTTCCGGTCACCATCATCCACGCCGTGGACGACCGCTGGATTTCTCCGGATTTCCAGTACCACGAGATCATCAGGCAAGCGGGCATGGACCTGCTCCAGAAAGCGCAAGCCAGTGCCGGCGATCAGGCACCCGGCGTGAAGGTTGACATCCAGCTTCGTCACGGCAGCGGCGGCTCCGTCCTCCGGGAGGTGTCCAAAGAAGCATCCATGGTGGTCGTCGGCGAACATGACAAGCACTGGATGGACGGCGGTCCGCTGACGGACCGTGCCCTGCAGATCGTCTCCGCCTCGGTAATCCCCGCAGCCGTGATCCCGTTGAAGCGCGGAGCCGGGGCCGCCGGCGTCGTGGTGGGTGTGGACGGCTCCGAGGAGTCGCTGCAGGCGGTCGACTTCGCCGCCGCGGAAGCGGACAAGGGAGGCGACCAGTTAACCGTGGTCCTCGCCTTCCGCAGGCCGGCCCGCTGGGTCGAAAACCAGTTGCCGAAGAGCGGCCTTGCCGAATCGATCCTCGAGGAGGACCGGATTGTCCTGGCGGAATCCGTCGCCGGGCTGGGCGACAAGTACCCGGACCTCGTGGTCCACCAACAACTGGAGACCGACACCGAACCCGCCAAGGCACTAATCGGCGCCGCCAAAGAGGCCCGGCTCCTGGTGATCGGCAGCCGGGGACGTGGCGGCTTCTCGCGGATGGTGCTCGGCTCCACGGCCCACGCCGTACTGCTCAACGTGCCGTGCCCGACCCTAGTCACGCGGGTGCACAAGGTAAAGCACGAGGACTGAAGGCCGGCACGGGCGGCGGTCACCAGTTGAGCCTCCTCACTCGAGGGGGCTCTCCCGCTGACCGGCTCTTGAGCCTGTCCGGGGCGGGTGGGAGGATGATGCAGTGGAGCCCTTCTTCGATTTCGTCGGCCACTTCTGGTGGCTCATCTTCCCGTTGAGCGGGCTGTTCGGCGGCTGGGCGCGCTCCTGGTCCAGGGCCAGCGAACGCCGGCACCGCCGCCGGGTGGAGCTCTACAAGCTCCGCAACCAGGCCGCGAAGGTAGAGCAGGCCAGCCAGGCCCAAGTCCGGCAGCTCATGGACAGCCATGACGCCGTCAACCGGCGGTGGCTCGACTACGAGCTTGACGTGGGAAAACTCATCGACTTTCCGGTCATGACCGATGTCCGTGAACCCCTGACCGTGGGTTTCCTCCGGGCGAAGCGGCTGGCCGACGGCCTGCGGCCGGAAGCCCCCGGGGACATCACGACGGCGGCGCGGCTGGCGGAGTACCGCGAGGCCGTCACCAGCTACGAACTGGCGTTCGACGTCGCCGAGCGGGAAGCCCGGCGGATCAAGGACAGCAACTTCACCGGACCGGAACGGGAGCGCCTCGCAACGGCCCGGAAGCTGCTGCGGATCGCTTCGGACGCCGGCGCCACACCGGCGGAACGGCAGACGGCGTACAAGCGTGCGCGGCGCGAACTGGACGGTCTGATTGTCCTGCCGGACGCCACCCTGGCCGCGCTGGAGGAGAAAATCGCCGGCATGATCGACGCCGGGAAGACGCCCGATCTGCACCACGGCTGATGGAAGGGCTGCTCATGGCCTTCTCCGGCGCTTGTTTTGCCCTGATGCCAATGCCCCGTACGCTTTAACGGGTCAGGCAACTTTGCTGAACGCCGCACTTCCTCCCGGTAGATCCCGGATGAACTATGCCGGCAGCGGGGAATGAAACCTCTGACCGTCGACTCTGCAGATTGGGCAACAGGTGGAAATCACCATCATGGTGGCGCTGGTAATAGCCTTGGCGCTTTTTTTTGACTTCACCAACGGATTCCATGACACCGCCAACGCGATGGCCACGCCCATCGCCACCGGTGCCATCAAACCCAAAACGGCTGTCGCACTCGCGGCGGTGCTGAACCTGGTGGGGGCTTTCCTGTCCACGGAAGTGGCGAAGACCGTCTCCGGCGGCATCATCAAAGAAGGATCGGAAGGGGTCCAGATCACCCCGGACATCATTTTCGCCGGACTCATGGGCGCCATCCTCTGGAACATGATCACCTGGCTCAAGGGTCTGCCGTCGAGTTCCTCGCACGCGCTCTTCGGCGGCCTGATCGGCGCTGCCATCGCCGGCATCGGCATCCACTCGATCAACTTCGAGAGCCTGATGCAGAAGGTGATCCTCCCCGCGATTTTCGCGCCGATCATCGCCGGGGCCGTGGCGTACCTGTGCACGAAGCTGGCCTACGCGCTGACTTCCCGCCATGACCCGGAGTCGGGCAGCAAGCTCACGCAAAAGCGCGGCGGCTTCCGCACCGGCCAGATCTTCACGTCCAGCCTCGTGGCCCTCGCTCACGGCACCAACGATGCGCAGAAGACCATGGGCATCATCACGCTGGTGCTGATTTCCGCGGGCACCCAGGCGCCCGGTACCGGTCCGCAGCTCTGGGTCATCACCTCCTGTGCCTTCGCCATCGCGATCGGCACGTACTCCGGTGGCTGGCGGATCATCCGCACCATGGGATCCGGCCTCACCGAAGTCAAGCCCGCCCAGGGCTTCTCAGCAGAAAGCAGCACGGCCTCGGCCATCCTCGCCTCCTCACACCTGGGGTTCGCCCTTTCCACCACCCAGGTGGCCTCCGGCTCGGTCATCGGTTCGGGCATGGGACGCCGCGGCGCCACCGTCCGCTGGGGAACCGCCGGAAGGATCGCGCTTGGCTGGCTCTTCACCCTTCCCGCCGCCGGCATCGTGGGGGCGCTCACGGCAATGCTGGTCCTGACCGGCGTCGTCGGCGTCGTTATCGCCGCGGTGGCCGGCACGGGTGCGGTGCTATACATGTTCTTCCGCTCCAAAAAATCCCAGGTGGGGCACCACAACGCTGTCGCGGTCGAGGAAGCCGGCCAGGCTGTGCGGTTCCGCAAAAAGAAGAAAGCCGTGTCTGTCAGCAGGGCCAAGGACGAGCCGAAGGGCGGACTGTAATGAAGTGGCTGGAACTTATCCAGGTGGCGGGCGCAACGCTCGTCGCGGCGGTGACCGTCGTGGTGCTGTACTCCCTCGGGGTCCGTCTCACTGCCATCGCCGGCGACGTGAGCGAAAGGAAGCCGACCTGGGTGCGGCCGCTCGCTTACGTGTGCTTCGGCCTGTGCGGCCTGGCCGTGCTGTTCGGGCTTTACCTGATCATTCCGTACTTCAGCAAATAGCCGGAACGGCGCCGGCCTGCCCCGCTGCTTTCCGCAGGATGGGCACCCCGGCAGGAATTGGCTAGGCTGGGACCATGCCTGGTTTCCAGTATTTTGTGGCGTCCTCGCTGGACGGATTCATCGCCACCGGCGACGACAATCTGGACTGGTTGCTCCAGTTCGACGGTTTCGCCGGCGGCCAGGAAAGCTACGACGGCTTCATGGCGGAGGTCGGCTGCATCGTCATGGGCGGCGACACCTATGCGTGGCTGCAGAAACACGAACCGGACAACTGGCCGTATCCCGCCACGCCATGCTGGGTGTTTACCCACCACGAGCACTCAGCCCCCAAAGGCGCGGACGTGACATTCGTGCGCGGGCCGGTGGCCGAATTCGTCGAGGACCTCAAAGCCGACGCGGGAGACAAGAACGTCTGGATCGTCGGCGGCGGAGTCCTTGCTGCCCAATTCGCGGACGCCGGAGCGCTCGACGAGATCATCATCTCGATCATTCCCGTGGTGCTGGGCAGCGGCAAGGCGGTACTGCCGATGTCGAGGCCGACGCCGCCGCTGGAGTTGCTCTCCTCGCACGCCATGGGCCGGGGCATCGTGGAGCTGCGCTACCGCCTCGGTGGCAGCCCCGCCTAGTGCCATGGGCGCTCCGGCGCCTGCGGGTGTGTCGAGCCTGTGTCCTGCCTAAGCGATGTCTCGGATCAGATTGGTGATGCGCGCCGTGGACAGCCGGCGGCCCAGCTCGTCCGTCATGACGATCTCGTGCGTGGTGAGGGTCCGGCCGAGGTGGATTGCCGTGCAGGTCCCGGTCACAGTGCCCGAGGTGATGGCCCGGTGATGAGTGGCGCTGACGTCGATCCCCAGTGCCTGCCGCCCCGGCCCGGCGTGCATTCCGGCGGCGAAGGAACCCAGGGTCTCGGCCAGGACCACGTGGGCGCCGCCGTGCAGGATCCCGGCCACCTGGGTGTTGCCTTCCACCGGCATGGTGCCAACTGTCCGCTCGGGACTCATCTCCAGGAAATGGATCCCCATCTTCACCACCAGGGCGCCCACGCCGTATTGCCCCAGCCATTCATGCATTTCCTCGGGAACCCCGGCAGCCGCCAGCTCGGCCGCGTAGGGGCCCGGCGTGAAATTGTCCGTCATGGGAACTAGGCTGGCACCTGTGAGCGAAACTACCAAACCGGCCACTGCCCCCCATGCTGCTGCCCTCGATTCTGCGGCCCTGAATTCTACTGCCCCCCTTTCTGCAGACACCGCGGTAGACCTACTCCCGGCAACTGAGACCGCAGCGGCGGCTGCGGCCAAGCCCGCCCGGAAGTCCAGCCGGGCCGCCGAGTCGGTATCCGCCACTGAGGCGCCCGTGATTCCGATCACGGACCAGCCCCGCCTCCTCGTCCTGGACGGGCACTCCATGGCGTTCCGGGCGTTCTTCGCCCTGCCCGCGGACAAGTTCTCCACCGCCACGGGGCAGCACACCAACGCGATCCACGGCTTCACGTCCATGCTCATCAACCTGATCAAGGAGCAGAAGCCCACGCACGTCGCCGTGGCCTTTGACGTCTCCGACGACACCACACACCGCAAGGCCGAGTACAGCGACTACAAGGGCGGACGCAACGAAACCCCCCGTGAGATGAGCGGCCAGATTGATCTCATCGACAAAGTCATGGGCGCCTGGGGCATCAAGACCATCAAGATGCCCGGCTATGAGGCTGATGACATCCTGGCCACCCTCGCCGCCATGGGCGAGAAAGCAGGTTTCGAGGTCCTGCTCGTCTCCGGCGACCGGGACGCCTTCCAGCTGATCACGGACAACGTTTTTGTGCTGTACCCCAGGAAGGGCGTCAGCGACATTCCCCGGATGGATGCGACCGCCATCCAGGAAAAGTACTTCGTCAGCCCCGCCCAGTACTCGGACCTCGCCGCGCTGGTGGGGGAGTCCGCGGACAACCTCCCCGGTGTTCCCGGCGTCGGCCCCAAGACGGCCGCCAAGTGGATCAACCTGTACGGCGGGCTGGAGGGTGTCCTGGAGAATCTTGACGCGATCGGCGGAAAGGTGGGCGACTCCCTCCGCGAAAACGTGGACGAGGTCAAGCGCAACCGCCGGCTGAACCGGCTCCACACGGACCTCGACCTCCCGGTGACCCTGGACGAGCTCGCGGAGCCGAGGCCTGACCAGGCCGCCCTCGAGGAGTTGTTCGACACGCTCGAATTCAAGACCATCCGCACCCGCCTCTTTGCCCTTTACGGCAGTGAGGTTGCTGAAGCGGAACGGGAAAGCCTCGACACCCCGGACTTCGTGATCCCCTCGGGCGCCGACGAACTGGCCGCGTTCCTCGAGTCCGGGGCAGGCAAGCTTGCGGCCGTCGCCGTCGACGTCGTGCCCGGCCGGATTGGTGAGGATGCCGCCGCCCTGGCCATCGTCCATGACAATGGGGCCGCCTACATCGACCTCGCCAGCCAGGACGCCGCCGCCGAAAACGTCCTGGCCGGCTGGCTCAAAGACCCCGCCGCGGCCAAAGTCATGCATGGTTACAAGGCTGCCCTCAAAGCGCTCTCAAGCCGGGGTCTTGGCCTGGAAGGCGTCGTGGACGACACCTCGATCTCCGGATACCTCATCCAGCCAGACCGCCGCAGCTATGAGCTCGCCGAACTGGCCCAGCACCACCTCAACATCAGCGTCTCGACGGAAGCGGCCAAGGCCGGCCAGCTTGAGTTGGCGTTCGACGGCGAGGACGACGCCGCCGCTGCCGGCGCGCTGGTCCACGTGGGCGCCGTCATCAAGGCCCTCAGCCGGTACTTCGAGACGGAACTGGCCGAACGCAAAGCCCAGGACCTGCTGACGACACTTGAGCTGCCGGTCAGCCGTGTCCTCGCCGACATGGAACTCGCGGGAATCGCGATCGACATGGCACGTATGGACGAGCAGCTGGCGGACCTCGCCAAGGTGATCGACAACGCCCAGGAGCTTGCCTTCGCCGCGATCGGCCATGAGGTGAACCTCGGGTCACCCAAGCAGCTGCAGACCGTGCTCTTCGAGGAGCTGGGGCTGCCGAAGACCAAGAAAATCAAGTCCGGCTACACCACCGACGCCGCTTCGCTGAAGAACCTGCTGGAGAAGACCGGCCACGAATTCCTGGTCCAGCTCATGGCGCACCGCGAGTCCTCGAAGCTGCGGCAGATGCTGGAATCGCTCAAAAAGTCGGTCACCGACGACGGCCGGATCCACACCACGTACGCGCAGAACGTCGCAGCCACGGGCCGGATCTCCTCCAATAACCCGAACCTGCAGAACATCCCCATCCGCAGCGAGGAAGGCCGGCGCGTCCGCGGCATCTTTGTGGTCAGCGAAGGCTATGACTGCCTGCTGTCCGCGGACTACTCGCAGATCGAGATGCGCATCATGGCGCATCTTTCCGGCGATCCGGGGCTGATCCAGGCCTACAAGGACGGCGAGGACCTGCACCGGTTCGTGGGCTCCAACATCTTCCATGTGCCCACCGACGAGGTGACCAGTGCGATGCGCTCCAAGGTCAAAGCCATGTCCTATGGCCTTGCCTACGGCCTGACCTCGTTCGGCCTTTCCAAGCAGCTCGAGATCTCCGTCGATGAGGCGCGGACCCTGATGAAGGACTACTTCGACCGGTTCGGCGCCGTCCGCGACTACCTCCGCGGCGTGGTGGACCAGGCCAGGATCGACGGTTACACCGCCACCATCGAAGGGCGCCGGCGCTACCTGCCGGACCTCACCAGCACCGACCGCCAGTTGCGCGAGAACGCGGAGCGCATCGCCCTGAACTCGCCCATCCAGGGCTCCGCCGCGGACATCATCAAGCGCGCCATGCTGGGTGTTGCCGGCGCGCTGGACGAGCAGGGCCTGAAATCTCGCATGCTGCTGCAGGTCCATGATGAACTGGTCCTCGAAGTGGCGCACGGTGAGCGTGAGGCCGTGGAGAAGCTTGTAACGGAGCAGATGGGCGCAGCAGCTAAGCTGACCGTGCCGCTCGACGTCCAGATCGGCATCGGCTCCAGCTGGTACGAGGCCGGGCACTGACGCCTGCTTCGGTTCGGCAATTGGCAGGATTCCTAGGGGGAGAACTACGTGGCTGACAAGTATGAGATCCGGCGGTTCCGCGCGGTCGAAAAGGGCGAACCGGACTACGCGCGTGGCGTGGACTGGCTGCGCGGCGTCGGCGTCGGATTCTACGACGAGCGGCACAAGGACGAGTTCGTCGACAAGGTCATGGCCATGTACCTCGTGGACAACCGGGAGATGACGGGCGTCTACCAGACCGGGCCCGTCGCCGCCCATTCCCTGGCGGCCGATACCCCCGTGGCGACTTTCGCCACCCTGCGCAAACACCTCAACGTCGGCTACGGCCGGCAGCTCGAAGCGCAGCTGATCACGGCCGTGACAGTCCGCGGAACGCACCGCCGGCAGGGGCTCCTGCGCCGCATGATGACCGAGGACCTGGCCGCGTCGAAGGACGACGGCCTGGCCATGGCCGCCCTGACGGCCTCGGAAGCTTCGATCTACGGTCGGTTCGGCTTCGGCGTCGCGACGTTCGAGCGCAGCATCAAAGTGGACACCGGCCCGCGGTTCCGGCTGCGGCACACCCCGACCGGGACCGTGGAAATCGCCGACCGGAAAGTCCTGCTGGAACTGGCACCGGACGTGTTCGACCGTGTCCACCGGGTCACGCCGGGCTCCATTGTGCGGCAGGACGCGTACCGGCAGCGCAGCTCGGGAACCCTCGGCCGGGACGGCGCGGAGGACGACAGCATCAAGTGCGCCCTGCATTACGACGCCGACGGCGGCGTGGACGGCTATGTCGCCTACAAGTTCTCCGGCTGGGACACCAAGCCCTTCACCATGGAGGTCATCGACCTCGTGGCGGCCACCGATTCCGGCTATCTGGAGCTGTGGCAGTTCCTCGGCAGCATCGACATGATCCAACGGATCAGCTGGGCTGAAGCCCCCGTGGACGACCCCCTGACGTG
The DNA here is from genome assembly GCF_056397045.1 of Arthrobacter sp. 05N429. Classification (NCBI taxonomy): domain Bacteria; kingdom Bacillati; phylum Actinomycetota; class Actinomycetes; order Micrococcales; family Micrococcaceae; genus Arthrobacter; species Arthrobacter sp. 05N429. The sequence goes on along the minus strand of NZ_JBFTMQ010000003.1, from coordinate 352,131 downwards.
GGCACTGGAGGATCCGCGCTGCATCGAGTCCAGCGAGGACGCCGACATGCTGTGGCTCCGGATTCTGGACACCGTCCAGGCCCTGGGCGCGAGGCGCTACTCATCCGACGGCAGCCTGGTGCTGTCCCTCACGGACACCCTGGGCTTCGCGGCCGGCACGTTTACCCTGTCCGTCAGTGGCGGGGAGGCAAGCGTTGTGGAAGCTCCGGAAGGCACCGAGCCAGGGCTGTCCCTCGACGTCGCGGACCTTGGATCCATCTATCTCGGCGCTGTCTGCCCGGTGACCCTGACCGCCGCCGGGCGCATCACCGAGCACGTCCCCGGGGCGGCGCTGACAGCGCGACTCATGTTCGCCGTCGAACGCGCACCGCACTGCCTGACGCACTTCTAGCCGGGTCCCCGCCGACCCGTTGCATCGTCCCGCTGCGCTTTGACCCCCGTTCACCAAAGCGACTAGACTAAACGGGCGTGCACTACGTGCGCGCATCTACAATCCACAAAATCAGGATGACCCGGCGTTTTGCCGTGTTCTGTGCCCGTGTCGCCGACGCGGGCGCAGCGGTTTGCCTGACCGACTAACTATCCACAACGGAGCCCCTACTACATGACCATCACCTCCACCGAGAAGCCCGGTACCCCCGTAGTCGCGATTAACGACATCGGTACCGCTGAGGACTTCCTCGCAGCAGTCGACGCCACCATCAAGTACTTCAACGACGGGGACCTCGTCGAAGGTACCGTCGTCAAGGTCGACCGCGACGAAGTTCTGCTCGACATCGGTTACAAGACCGAAGGTGTCATTCCCTCCCGCGAGCTGTCCATCAAGCACGATGTTGATCCCGGAGACGTCGTCTCCGTTGGCGATCTCGTCGAAGCCCTGGTGCTCACCAAGGAAGACAAAGAAGGCCGCCTGATCCTCTCCAAGAAGCGTGCTCAGTACGAGCGTGCCTGGGGCGACATCGAGAAGGTCAAGGAAGAAGACGGTGTCGTTACCGGTACCGTCATCGAGGTTGTCAAGGGTGGTCTTATCCTCGACATCGGTCTGCGCGGCTTCCTGCCCGCATCCCTCGTCGAGATGCGCCGTGTGCGCGACCTGGCTCCGTACATCGGTCAGCAGATCGAAGCCAAGATCATCGAGCTGGACAAGAACCGCAACAACGTTGTGCTGTCCCGCCGTGCGTGGCTCGAGCAGACCCAGTCCGAGGTCCGCTCCACGTTCCTCAACAAGTTGGAAAAGGGCCAGGTCCGTCCCGGCGTCGTTTCCTCCATCGTCAACTTCGGTGCCTTCGTGGACCTGGGCGGCGTAGACGGCCTCGTTCACGTTTCCGAGCTGTCCTGGAAGCACATCGACCACCCGTCCGAGGTTGTCGAAGTTGGCCAGGAAGTCACCGTCGAGGTTCTCGAGGTCGACCTGGACCGCGAGCGTGTTTCCCTGTCGCTCAAGGCTACGCAGGAAGATCCGTGGCAGACCTTCGCCCGCACCCACGCCCTCGGGCAGGTCGTACCGGGTAAGGTCACCAAGCTGGTTCCGTTCGGCGCGTTCGTTCGCGTTGAAGACGGCATCGAAGGCCTGGTCCACATCTCCGAGCTCGCCGTGCGCCACGTTGAGCTGGCCGAGCAGGTTGTCTCCGTTGGCGACGAGCTGTTCGTCAAGGTCATCGACATCGACCTCGAACGCCGCCGCATCTCCCTGTCCCTCAAGCAGGCCAACGAGGGCGTCGACGCCGAGTCCACCGAATTCGATCCGGCTCTCTACGGCATGGCCGCAGAGTACGACGAAGAGGGCAACTACAAGTACCCGGAGGGCTTCGACCCGGAGTCCAACGAGTGGCTTGAAGGCTACGAGACGCAGCGCGCCGCCTGGGAGCAGCAGTACGCTGACGCCCAGACCCGCTGGGAAGCCCACAAGAAGCAGGTTGCCCAGCACGCTGCCGACGACGCTGCAGCTGCAACGTCCGGCGAGAGCGACTCCGGCACCACCAGCTACTCCTCCGAGCCGGCCGCAACCGAGACCGGTGCAGGCACGCTTGCTTCGGACGAGGCTCTTGCCGCTCTGCGCGAGAAGCTGACCGGCAACTAATTGCCCAACGTTCCCGGGGAGGAGGCTCCCCGGGGCTTGGCAGTTGCCAGCTTGAAGTAACACCGTGAAAGTGGTCGTCCCCCAGGGGGCGGCCACTTTTCGTTTAAGGACATGCCCCGCGGCGGCCACCGCCGGGGCACATGCCCATTGGTGGGTACCCGCCCCACCGGACATGCCCAGTCCGGGACGCGGCCACTGGACATAAGGGAACTATGTCCAGCCCTGGGCCCGGACACGGCGCATGCCCTGCTTTCCCGGGCAGCCCGAACCGGGACGGGGGAGCATGTCCAGTCCTCCGGCCATTTGCGGCCCCGGGTCATGTCCAGCCGTGCGCGTCAAAGGTGGACAGAAGCGGACGACGTCGATCTCCGCACCGACTCGGCCGCCGCGGGACAGGCTCCTCCAGGGCCCGGTGGACCGGACCGGGGAACCCGAACGGCCAGCCTCGCGTCCAGGCACGTATATCGGGGGACTTGCGGATTGGTCCACGCACCCGAGCGTGGGACATGTCCAGTGGTGGGCGTAGCGGATGGGCAGAATGGGATGATGTCCATCGGTCGCAGCCAGGACGGGGCATTCCGGTTGGTGCCACGTGGCCGTACCTGGGACATGTCCAGTGGTGGGCCGCCCTCAGCGCAGCGGGATCTTGGCCTTGACCGGAACCGCGGCATCACCGGCGGCTTGGCCCTCGTCGAGCCTGGCGCCGGCGGAGCGAAGCAGGACCAGGGCCGCCGTGTTTCCTGCCGTTGTGTCGGCTTCCAGCACCGTGGCACCAGACGCGGCGGCCCGGTCGATCACGAGGCTAAGGGCCTCCCGGGCGATTCCCTTGCCCCGGAAGCTCCGGCCCAGCCAGATTCCGGTTTCCAACGTGCCTTCGCCGGTCCGTTTGAGTCGGATGGAGCCGGCCAGTTTCCCGTCGCAGCTGATCGCCCAGCTTTTCTGCTGCGCCGGCCCGTCGAGTCCCGCGGCGGCGTGGTGGTATTCGCGGAACCAGCTGATCCGTTCCGAATTCCAGCCGGCGGCGCTGCCCAGCGGAGGCGTTACCTCGTCGGCGTCGGCGTCCTGGATCGCGATGGTCAGGAGCTGCTCCAGGACCGCTTCGGAGACGTCGACGAGCCGGACCGGGGCGGGGGAGGGCTCAGCTGAGGGGGACATCGATCCACTCCGTTTCTCCAGGCAGCAAGGCGGCGGTGCCGGCTGACAATGCGGCGAGCCGGTCACCAGCCAAGGCCAGTCCCGCCGGGTCGTCCGGCAGGGCAAGCCTCAGAACAGTAGTCTGCGCCTCGTAACTGGTTTCGGCCATGACATAGCCCGCGGCGCGCAGGTCGTTCTCCAGCCGGCCGGCCGTTGCATGGGGGACCGTCACTGTACAGATCCGCAGCCGGCGCCGTTGCGCCAGCGGCGCCCGGTCCAGGGCCGCGGTTACAGATTCGGAGTAGGCCCGGACGAGTCCGCCGGCGCCCAGCAGGACTCCGCCGAAGTATCGGACGACGACGGCGGTCACGTCGCTGAGGTCCGCCACGCCGGGCGCAGTCTCGCGCTTCAGCAGCGCGTCGAGCATCGGGATGCCCGCGGTGCCGGACGGCTCGCCGTCGTCGTTGGATCGCTGGACGTCGCGGTCCGGACCGAGCACGAACGCGGAGCAGTGGTGCCGGGCGTCGTGGAATTCCTTGCGCAGCCCGGCGAGGACCGACCGGGCGCTCTCCTCATCCCCGGTGCGGTGCAGCACGGTGATGAAGCGCGAGCGTTTCACCTCGATCTCGTGCCGGAATTGCGGACCCGCGGCCAGCGTGGTGTAAACGGTGGCCCTGCTCTCCGGGGAAACCACGTCTTCAGGCACCGGATCAGTTTAGTCTGGTGGGGTGCTGAAAATCGGGTTGACGGGCGGCATCGCCTCAGGGAAGTCAGTGGCGGCCTCGCGCCTGCGCGAACTCGGCGCGGTGGTGATCGACGCCGATGCCTTGGCCCGCGAGGTGGTGGAACCCGGAACACCCGGTCTCGCGCGGGTGGTCGGGGCCTTCAGCCGGGCCATCCTGACTCCCGACGGCGGCCTGGACCGGCCGAAGCTTGGGGCCCTCGTCTTCGGCAACCCCGAACGGCTCGCGGTACTCAACGGCATCATCCACCCCCTCGTCCGGGAGCGCGCTGCCGCGCTGGCCGCCGGCGCCCCGAAAGGCGCGGTGGTGGTCCAGGACATCCCGCTGCTGGTCGAGACCGGCCAGGGCGCGAGTTTCCATCTGGTGCTGGTGGTCGACGCCCCGGATGATGTCCGTGTGCAGCGCATGGTGCAGCACCGGCACCTGACGACGGACGAAGCCAGGGCCCGGATGGCGGCCCAGGCCCCGCGTGAGGTACGCCTGGCAGCGGCCGACGTGGTCCTGGACAACTCGGGTTCCAAGGACGAACTTCGGGACGCGGTCGACCGGCTCTGGAAGTTCCGGCTGGCACCGTTTGCGGAGAACCTGTCCAGGCACCGCCTCGCACCGCGCGCGGGCGGGCCCGTGCTGGCACCCGCCAACCAGGACTGGCCGGCACAGGCCGGCCGGCTCATCGCGCGCCTGCGGGCGGCCGCCGGCGAGGACATTCTGGCCCTGGACCACGTCGGTTCCACTGCCGTCCCCGGACTCGCCGCGAAGGACGTGCTCGACCTCCAGCTCGGCGTGGAGGACCTGGCTGCCGCGGAGCGGATCGCCCCGCTGCTGGCCGACGCCGGTTTTCCCAGCTGGCCAGGGGTCCTCTCCGACAACCCCAAGCCCTCGCACCCGGACCCTGCCGACTGGTGGAAGCGGCTGCACGGCAACGCGGACCCCGGGCGGGCCGTCAACCTCCACGTCCGGGCCGTCGGGTCCCCGGGCTGGCGGTTTGCGCTCTGCTTCCGGGACTGGCTTCGCGACGACGCGGCAGCCCGGGCCGACTACCTGGCCGAGAAGCGCCGCGTCGCCAAGCTGCACGGCGTGGACAAATCCACTGCAGGCTACGCCGCTGACAAGGAAGGCTGGTTCACGGACTACGCCGCGCCGCGTTTGGACGCATGGGCCCGGCGCACGGGCTGGCGGCCGCCGTCGTACACCGCCCCCGAACCCGGGACCCGGCCGGAGGCGGACACGGACCGTACCGGCTCCGGTACCGCCCAAAGCTGAATCCGGGCATCCTGTCGCAGCCCGGCGGTAGATTAGGTACATGAGTCTTGCGCAGCAGATCAACCGTGTCGTGGCGCCCTTCGAGGTCATCAGCGAGTTCAAGCCGGCCGGTGACCAGCCGGCCGCGATCGCCGAACTGACCGAACGCATCAAGAACGGCGAAAAGGATGTGGTGCTGCTCGGTGCCACCGGTACCGGCAAGAGCGCGACGACGGCGTGGCTGATCGAGCAGGTGCAGCGGCCCACGCTCGTGATGGTGCAGAACAAGACCCTCGCGGCGCAGCTGGCCAACGAATTCCGCGAACTGCTCCCGAACAACGCCGTGGAGTACTTCGTCTCCTACTACGACTACTACCAGCCCGAGGCCTACGTCGCGCAGACGGACACCTTCATCGAGAAGGACTCCTCCGTCAACGAGGAAGTCGAGCGGCTCCGGCACTCGGCCACAAACGCGCTCCTGACCCGCCGCGACGTGATCGTTGTGGCCACGGTGTCCTGCATCTACGGCCTCGGCACCCCGGAAGAGTACATCGCCGGCATGGTGACGCTCCGCAAGGGGGCGGAAATGAACCGCGACGACCTGCTCCGGAAGTTCGTCTCCATGCAGTACGCCCGCAACGACATGGATTTCCACCGCGGCACGTTCCGGGTCCGTGGGGACACGGTCGAAATCATCCCGATGTACGAGGAGCTGGCGATCCGGGTCGAGTTCTTCGGCGACGAGATCGAGAACATCTACACGCTGCACCCGCTGACCGGCGAGGTGATCCGGGACGAGACCGAGATGTACGTCTTCCCGGCTTCCCACTATGTGGCCGGTCCGGAGCGTATGGGCCGGGCCATCAAGAGGATCGAGGACGAACTCGCCGAGCGGCTCCAGGCCCTGGAGAGCCAGAACAAGCTGGTGGAGGCGCAGCGGCTGCGGATGCGCACCACGTACGACCTCGAAATGATGCAGCAGATGGGGTTCTGCAACGGCATCGAGAACTACTCCTCGCACATCGACGGACGCGCCCGCGGAACCGCCCCGCACTGCCTCATCGACTACTTCCCCGACGACTTCCTGCTGGTCATCGACGAATCGCACGTCACCGTCCCGCAGATCGGCGCCATGTACGAGGGCGATATGTCCCGCAAGCGGAATCTCGTGGACCACGGCTTCCGGCTGCCCTCGGCGATGGACAACCGCCCCCTCAAGTGGGACGAGTTCCAGGACCGCGTGGGCCAGGCCGTGTACCTGTCCGCGACCCCCGGCAAGTACGAGCTCGGCAAGGCGGACGGCTTTGTCCAGCAGATCATCCGGCCCACCGGCCTGATCGACCCCGAGGTGATTGTGAAGCCCACCAAGGGTCAGATCGATGACCTGCTGGGCGAGATCCGGATCCGCACCGGGAAGAACGAGCGCGTCCTGGTCACCACGCTGACCAAGCGGATGGCCGAGGACCTCACCGATTACCTGCTGGGGCACGGGGTGAAGGTCGAATACCTGCACTCCGACGTCGACACGCTCCGCCGTGTCGAGTTGCTCCGTGAACTCCGGATGGGCGTCTTCGACGTGCTGGTCGGCATCAACCTGCTCCGTGAAGGCCTCGACCTGCCCGAGGTATCGCTTGTGAGCATCCTGGATGCCGACAAGGAAGGCTTCCTGCGCTCCTCCACCTCGCTGATCCAGACCATCGGCCGTGCCGCCCGCAATGTCTCCGGCCAGGTGCACATGTATGCGGACAAGATCACCGACTCGATGGCGCACGCGATCGACGAAACGAACCGGCGCCGGGCGATCCAAGTCGCCTACAACACGGAAAAGGGGATCGACCCGCAGCCGCTGCGGAAGAAGATCGCCGACATCACGGACCAGATCAACAAGGAGGACGCGGACACCCGCGAGCTGCTGGCCAGCGCCGGCAAGGCCCGCGGCAAGGGCAAGGGCGCGGCGAAGGTCCGGGCGGACGGCCTGGCAGCCGCGCCGGCCGAGGACCTGGTGGGGCTGATCGAACAGCTCACGGAACAGATGCATGCCGCCGCCGGTGAACTGCAGTTTGAACTCGCCGCCCGGCTTCGCGACGAGGTGGGCGAGCTCAAGAAGGAGCTGCGCCAAATGCAGTCCGCGGGGCACGCCTAGGGTAATGTTGGGCGGACGTAGGGGAGTATCCCAAGCGCTACGATCGTCAACACGCACGGCACAGATGCCCTGCCGGGCGTAGCGGGCAGCCAGGCAGTACCAGGTACGCGGTACCGGACACGCAGGCCAGTCGGAGAGACTTACACCGCACTGTCACACCCTGCGAAAGGTATCTTCGTGCCCGAACTTCCCGTCTGGTTTGAGATCGGCTCCTTTGTCGTCCTCGGCATCATCCTGGCCATCGACCTGCTGCTGGTCCTCAAGCGCCCGCACGAACCCTCCATGAAGGAGGCCGGCCTGTGGGTGTCCTTCTACATTGCCCTCGCCTTGGTCTTCGCCGGCGCCATGTTCGCCTTCACCGGCCCCGAGTACGGCGGGCAGTTCCTTGCCGGCTGGGTGACGGAATACAGCCTCAGCATCGACAACCTCTTTGTCTTCATCATCATCATGGCCCGCTTCTCGGTACCCCGTAAGTACCAGCAGGAAGTGCTGATGGTCGGCATCATCATCGCGCTGATCCTCCGCGGCATCTTCATCCTGCTCGGTGCCATTGTGATCGAACAGTTCAGCTGGGTCTTCTACATCTTCGGTGCCTTCCTGCTGTGGACCGCGTGGAAGCAGGCCCAGGACGACGGCCACGAGGAAGAAGACAAGGAAAACCCGCTCATCGCCCGGATCCGCAAGGTCCTGCCGATGTCGGAAAAGTACGACGGCGGCAAGCTCCGCACCGTGGTGGACGGCAAGAAGGTCTTCACGCCCATGCTGATCGTCTTCGTGACCATCGGCCTGACGGACCTGCTCTTCGCGGTGGACTCCATCCCGGCGATCTTCGGCCTGACACAGAGCGCGTTCATCGTCTTCACCGCCAACATCTTCGCGCTGATGGGCCTGCGGCAGCTGTACTTCCTCCTCGGCGGCCTGATGACACGCCTGATCTACCTCAAGCACGCGCTCTCGGTGATCCTCGCGTTCATCGGCGTGAAGCTGGTCCTGCACGCCATGCACGTCAACGAGCTGCCCTTCATCAACGGCGGCCAGCACATCGAATGGGCCCCCGAGATCCCCACCTTTGTCTCCCTCGGGGTGATCATCGGCACCATCATCATCGCCGTGATCGCCAGCCTGATCAGCTCCAAGGCCACGCAGACGAAGATCGACGACCGCCTCGAAGAGGACTCCCGCAAGAGCCTGAGCGACGCAGAGTAGGTCTTCCAGTTCGGCTAAGCTCGGACCGTGAAAATCTTTGACACAACAGCTGTGAACGGTACGGCGCTGGACCCGCAACGGGTCCAGCGCCGTACCGTTTGGGTGCTGAGCTCCGCACAGCTGCTCAGCGGAATCGGCAACGGCGCCAGCCTGTCCGTCGGATCGCTGCTGGCCGTCCAGCTCTCCGGCTCCAACGCCTGGGCGGGCTCCGTCACCACCACCATGACCCTCGGCGCCGCGGCGTCCGCCCTTCCGCTCGCGGGACTGGCCGGACGCCGCGGCCGGCGGGCTTCCCTGGTCACGGGTCTGCTCGCAGCCATGGCCGGCGCACTGCTGGTGATCGTATCCACGGTGACCGGCAGCTTCCCGGTGCTGCTGCTGGCCGCGGCCTTGCTGGGGCTCGGCACGGCCGCCAACCTGCAGGCGCGGTTCGCCGCCGTCGACCTCGCCGAACCTGAACACCGCGGCCGTTCCCTGGCGATCGTGGTGTGGGCGGTGACCGTCGGCGCCGTCGCCGGTCCCAACCTCATCCGCCCCGGCGCACTGGTCGGGGAAGCCCTCGGCCTGCCGGCCCTGGCCGGTCCCTTTGTATTCTCGTCGGTTGGTCTGGCGCTGGCCGCACTGCTGCTGATCGCCGGCCTGCGGCCGGATCCGCTGCTGCTCGCCGCCCGGCTCCGCTCCGCCGGGCAACCCCGCGCAGCCGGAACAACGGGAACAACCGGAACCGCGGCCGCCAACGCCGCGGCCAGCGGCGCTGCCAAAGGCACTTCCGGAGCCCGACGGCGGCACGGCCTCCGTCACGGGATGCGCGCCATCCAGGCCGCCCCGCGGGCCCGCCTCGCCCTCCTCGCCGTGATTGCCGCCCACGGCTGCATGGCGGCCGTGATGTCGATGACGCCCCTCCACCTGCAGCTGCTGACCGAGGGGCCTCTGGCCAACATGCCCTCCGGCCACGCCCACGCCGCCAGCACCGACGTCCTGGTCCTGATCGGATTCACCATTTCGCTGCATATCGCCGGGATGTACGCGCTCTCACCGGTCATGGGCTGGCTGACGGACAAGACGGGCCGGCTCCCGGTTATCCTGCTGGGCCACGGGCTGATCCTGCTGTCCGTCCTGGTGGCCGGCGTCGGCCAGGGCGAGCCGGCCCTGGTGACGGTGGGGCTGGTGCTGCTCGGACTGGGCTGGTCCGCTGCCACCATCGCCGGTTCCACCCTGCTCGCCGAGAGCGTCGGCGCCGATGACCGCGTCCTGGTCCAGGGCGTCTCAGACACCATGATGGGGGTCGCCGGCGCGGTCGGGGCAGGGTTCTCCGGACTGGTGATGAGCGGCGTCGGCTATCAGGGCCTCAACCTGGCGGCCGCCGCAGTCGCCGCGGCGGTGTTTGTGGCCGTCCTGCGCGCGGCGGCCGGGGGCCGCCGGCTCCAAATGGCAGCCTAACGGCCGGAGGGCCGGTGGCCGCTCAGGTTCGGACTCCGCCTAGGCCCGGACGGACCGGGTCAAGCCGAGCAACCGGGCGAAGATGCCCTCGCCGTCATCCGCGATGCCGTCATGGTGGAAGTCCGCCGACTCCCAGACCTGCAGGCCGCGGACGGCCGCGGCCGTCTCCAGCGAGAGGTCGCGGTCCACGTAGATGTCATCGCTGTACACGGCTGCGGCCACCGGAACGGTGTTGAGTGCGAGCTGTTCGGGATCGTACAGCGGCGGCCAGTCGTCCTTTTCGGCGAGCAGCCTGGCAACTTCTTGCAGCGGCCGGAGGGCGGGATCCTGCTCGAAGTACCAGGGGTAGACCATCTCGCCGGTGAGCAGCGGCTCGGGGGCCTCCGGGGAAAACTCCGGGAAGTCCTGCAGGACCCGCCAGGCGGCCCAGTCGGTGGACTCGCCCTGGCCGTAGATCGATTCGTGCATCAGCGCGTACAGCGGGTTGGCCGACCGGGACACGAGCCCGCGGACCTGTTCGAGGAAGGCGTCCGAGAGGCGGTCGCCGCCGGGCGTGCCGACGAAGGCGTCCTCCAGCAGGTGGTGCAGCGCATCCACCCGGGTGTTGCCGCCCAGGAAGGAACCCACCATCTGGAAGCGCTCCACGGTGAGGCGTCCGCCGTCGGGCAGGAATTCCTCAGTGTCGCGGAGGTGCCGGGCGATCCGGGTGACCGCCGCACGGTCCTCGGGATACCGTCCGAAATACTCGGCGTTGCGGGCTGCCACCCGCTGAAAGGTGGCCCGGTAGACCCGGTCTGCGGGGCCCGCAAGGGGGCCGAGCCCTCCGGTGATCAGGGCTTCGCGAAGGCCCTCCGGGGCGAAGGAGAGGTAGCTGAGGGCGCAGAAGCCGCCGTAGCTCTGGCCGTAGATGGTCCACGGCCCGGACCCCAGGGCCAGCCGGATGGACTCCGCATCGGCGACGATCGAATCCGCCCGGAAGTGCGCCAGGTAGTCCGCCTGGTCGGCGTCGTTCCCGCGCAGCGGCAGGGTGTTGCGGTCGATCGCGGAGGACAGGCCGGTCCCGCGCTGGTCCAGCATCAGGATGCGGAAGTCCTTGGCGGCGGCCTTGCTCCAGCCGCCAAGGGACGGCCAGCGGTTGCCGCGGCCGCCAGGGCCGCCCTGGAGGTAGAGCAGCCACGGGAGCCGGGCGGCCTCCTCCTCGGTGTGGTCCGTGGAGACGTATTCGCGGGCAAAGACGGTGATGGTCTCACCGGCCGGCGTGTCGCCGCCGAAATGGTCCAGCGGCACTTCGAAGTAGTGCTCCGCGGTGCGCATCCCGCGGTATTCGTGCCGTGCCTTGATGGTGTGGGGGACCGGCGGCCGCGCCGCCTCGAGCAGGTCCGCGGCACCGGATCCGGTCAGGGGCAGGTCGGCCGCGGGCAAGGGCGCAGGCAGGTCAGCCACGGGCTTCGGCCTTGCTGGCCCCAAAGGCTTCCAACGCCTCGCCGGTAAGGCGGAACGTGGACCATTCCTCCATCGGGCTGGCGCCGAGTTTCTTGTAGAAATTGATGGAGGGTTCGTTCCAGTCCAGGACGCTCCATTCGACGCGTGCGTAGCCGCGGTCCACCGCGGTCGCGGCCAGATGCTGCAGGAGTGCTTTGCCGTGGCCCTCGCCGCGGTCCTCGGGCCGCACGTAAAGGTCCTCCAGGTAGATGCCGTGGACGCCTTCCCACGTGGAGTAGTTCAGGAACCAGAGGGCGAACCCCCGGACATCACCGTCCTCGTTCTCGGCCATGGCGGCGAACACGCGCGGGTTCTCGCCGAAGAGGACCTCGCTCAGCATCTCCGGAGTGTTCCGGACGGCGTCCGGCTCCTTCTCGTAGATGGCCAGGTCATGGATCATCTGCAGGATTGCGGGGACATCATTCGCCGTCGCGGGCCGGATTACACTCATTGTTCGAGTTTACAAGTTGTCCGGGGCTGAAATGGCCCGCCCCACGTGCCGGACCGCCTAGAGCCGGTTCACATCCGTGACACGCACGACGGCGGTGCCGGTCTCGTCGGATGCCGCGAGGTCAACCTCCGCGGAAATGCCCCAGTCGTGGTTCCCGGCCGGGTCCTCGAAGATCTGCCGCACCTTCCACGTCCCGGGTTCCTCGGTGATCATCAGCAGGCCGGGGCCGCGGGCGTCGGGGCCGGTGCCGATGTCGTCGTGTTCGTCGAAGTAGTCATCCAGCACGTCTTCCCAGCGCTCGGCATCCCAGCCGGAACCGGCGTCGAGCTCGGCGAGGGCAGTCGCGTCCTCGTCCGCGAAGAGCTCCACCCGGCGGAACATCTCGTTGCGGACCATGACCCGGAACGCCCGGACGTTGGAGGTCAGCGACGGCGGCGGCGGCGGGGGAGCATCGTGCGGCGTCGGCGCCTTGCCGGAGGTGAGCTCCTCCCACTCATCCAGCAGGCTGGAGTCGACCTGGCGGACCAGTTCGCCGAGCCACGCGATGAGGTCTTCCAGGTCTTCGCGGAGGGCGTCCTGCGGGACGGTCTGCCGCAGGGCCTTGAAGCCGTCGGCGAGATAGCGCAGCACAATGCCCTCGGACCGGGCCAGTCCGTAGAACTGGACGAACTCGCCGAAGTTCATCGCCCGCTCGTACATGTCCCGGACCACCGACTTGGGCGCAAGCTCAAAATCACCGATCCACGGGGCGGCCCGGCGGTAGACATCGAAGGCCTCGCCGAGGAGCTCCGCGAGCGGCTGCGGGTAGGTGACCTCGTCCAGCATGGCCATGCGCTGGTCGTAGTCGATGCCGTCCGCCTTCATCGCGGCGACCGCCTCGCCGCGCGCCTTCTTCAGCTGCGCGGACAGGATCTGCCGGGGCTTCTCCAGCGTCGACTCGATCACGGACACGACGTCCAGGGCGTACGACGGCGACTCCGGATCCAGCAGTTCCAGCGCCGCCAGGGCGAAGGGGGACAGCGGCTGGTTCAAGGCGAAGTTGGCCTGCAGATGGACGGTCAGGCGGACCGTGCGGCCGTCCGCGCCCTGCTCCTCAGGCGGGATGCGTTCCACGACGCCGGCGGCCAGCAGTTCGCGGTAGATCCCGAGGGCCTTCTTCATGAGCTGCAGCTGGGACGAGCGCGGCTCGTGGTTCTCGGTGAGCAGGCGGCGGGCGGCCTTGAACGGATCTCCCGGCCGTTCCATCAGGTTCATCAACATCGCGTGGGTCACGGTGAAGCTTGAGGTCAGGGGATCCGGCACGGACTCCACGAGGCGTGAGTAGGTCGGTTCGCCCCAGGACACGAAGCCCTCCGGCGGCTTCTTCTTGACCACCTGGCGGAGCTTTTTCTGGTCGTCGCCGAACTTCGCTGTGGCCTTGGCCATCGCCTTGACGTTCTCCGTGACGTGCTCCGGGGCCTGCACCACAACGGTCCCGGCGGTGTCGTAGCCGGCCCGTCCGGCGCGGCCGGCGATCTGGTGGAATTCGCGGGAGTTCAGGAGCCGGGTGCGGACGCCGTCGTACTTGCTCAGCGCGGTGAGCAGCACGGTGCGGATGGGGACGTTGATGCCCACGCCGAGCGTGTCCGTCCCGCAGATGACCTTGAGCAGCCCCGCCTGGGCGAGCTGTTCCACCAGCCGGCGGTACTTGGGCAGCATGCCGGCGTGGTGCACGCCGATGCCGTGCCGGACCAGCCGGTTCAGGGTCTTGCCGAAACCCGCGGCGAAGCGGAATCCGGCGATCAGCTCCGCGATCTTGTCCTTCTCCTCGCGGGTGCAGACGTTGATGCTCATCAGGTTCTGGGCCCGGTCGATCGCCTCCACCTGGCTGAAGTGCACGACGTACACGGGAACCTGCCTGGTCGCGAGGAGCTCTTCGAGTGTCTCGTGGACGGGCGTCTGCTCGTAGTAGTAGTGCAGCGGGATGGGCCGCTCCACCGAACTGACGGTCGTCGTCGGGCGGCCGGTCAGTTCAGTGATGCCGGCTTCGAAGCGGCTGACGTCGCCGAGCGTTGCGGACATCAGCAGGAACTGTGCCTGGGGGAGCTCCAGGAGCGGTACCTGCCAGGCCCAGCCGCGCTGCGGGTCGGAGTAGAAGTGGAATTCGTCCATGATGACGGCGCCGAGCTCGGCGGCGGCGCCTTCGCGGAGCGCGATATTGGCCAGGATCTCCGCGGTGCAGCAGATGATCGGGGCGTCCTGGTTGACACCTGAGTCGCCGGTGATCATTCCGACGTTCTCCGCGCCGAAGATCTCGCACAGGGCGAAGAATTTCTCCGAGACGAGGGCCTTGATCGGGGCGGTGTAGTAGCTGCGCTGTCCGCGGGCCATGGCCTGGAAGTGGACGGCGATGGCAACGAGGGATTTACCGGAGCCGGTGGGGGTTGCCAGGATGACGTTGGCGCCGGAGGCGAGCTCCATGATGGCCTCGTCCTGGGCGGTGTACAGGGCCAGCCCGCGGGTTTCCGTCCACTCGACGAAGCGGGTGTAGAGCTCGTCCGGGTCGAGGCCTGTCCGGCCTGGGACCCGGGCGGCCGGGGCGGGGAGCTGATCAACAAGTTTCATCGCTCCCCAGCTTAGTGGCCGCCGCCCGGCCCCGGGCGCGCGCCTCCTTGGCCGCCGTCCCGGCCGGGGATAGGCTTCGGAGGTCGCGTCCTTTGCCGGTGGCTGGAGGAGCGGGAACTGGAGGAAACACCGTGAAATGGGATCCCGCCAAGTATGTGCAGTTCGGGGACTACCGGGACCGGCCGTACTTCGACCTGACGGCCCGGATCCATGCGGACGAACCCCGCCAAGTGGTCGACCTCGGCTGCGGTCCCGGGAACCTGACCGCCACCCTGGCCGAGCGCTGGCCTGCGGCTGAAGTCACCGGCCTGGACTCGTCCGCGGAAATGCTGGCCCGATCTGCGGTGCACACCCACCGGCTGCCCCACCTTTCCTTCGGCCTGGCGGACATCGCCGGCTGGATGCCCTCTGCCGGGACCGACGTCGTCGTCACCAACGCCGCCCTGCAATGGGTGCCCGGCCACCGGGACCTGCTGGCCCGCTGGCTCGCGGCGCTCAAGCCCGGCGCCTGGTTCGCGTTGCAGGTCCCCGGCAACTTCAACGCACCCTCGCACGCACTGATGCGCGGACTGGCGGAGTCCGCGGAGTGGGCGGGCCGGCTCGCCGGTGTGCTGCGCCACGACGACGTCGTGGGCGAACCGGATGAGTATTTGAAGATCATGCTCGACGCCGGCTGCGACGCGGACGTGTGGGAGACCACTTACTACCAGCAGCTCCGCGGCGAAAATCCCGTGCTGGAGTGGGTGCGCGGCACCGGACTCCGGCCGGTGCTGGCCGCCCTGTCCGCCCCGGACGCCCGCGATTTCGAAGCCGAATACTCGGCGCAGCTGGCCCTGGCATACCCGGCCGGCCCGCACGGCACCGTGTTCCCGTTCCGCCGGATCTTCGCCGTTGCCCGCAAGCGGGAATGACCCGCGGCCGCTCCTTCCGGACCGGTTCCAGCGGCCGGCCGACGTGTGACAACAGAGCACTGTGTGATCGTGCTTACAATGTCGGGGCAGCGTGGGGGCCGCTGCAGTCGCGAAGCTGAATCCATGCCCTGAATTAGCGATGGAGGATCGGTGCTTATTGGCCTGATGGGCCGGCTGTTAGCCGCCCACAAAGGGACCGTGCTCGCCATCGTGCTCCTGCAGCTGGTGCAGACCACTGCCAGCCTCCTCCTTCCCACCCTGAACGCGGCCATCATCGATGACGGCATCGTCGGCGGGGACGTCCCGGCGATCCTGCGGCTGGGGTCCTGGATGGCCGCGATCGCCCTGGTGCAGGTGGTCGCGGCCATCGCCGCCGGTTATCTGGGCGCCGTCGCGGCCATGGAGCTGGGCCGGGAACTTCGCGCAGAGCTGTTCGCCAAGGTGCAGGCCATGTCCTCCCAGGAAGTCGCGGCGTTCGGCGCTGCCAGCCTGGTGACGCGGGCCACCAACGATGTCGCGCAGATCCAGAACCTCGTGGTCCTCGTGTTCACGATGCTGGTCGCCGCGCCGGCGATCTTTATCGGCGGGATCGTGTTGGCCCTGCACCAGGACATCGCCTTGTCCGGAATCGTGGTCGCTGTGATCCCGGTGCTCGCTGTCATCATGATCCTGATCGTCCGGCGGCTCGTGCCTCTCTACCGGCAGGGCCAGGAACTCATCGACCGGACCAGCCGGATGCTGCGTGAGCAGATCATCGGCGCCAATGTCATCCGCGGCTTTGTCCGCCAGAGGTACGAAATCCGGCGCTTCGACTCGCTCAACAAGGACCTGACGAAGAACAACCTGCGGTCCGCACTGCTGGTCGCCGGAATGATGCCGCTGATCATGCTGGTGGTCAATCTGTCCTCTGTCGGTGTGGTCTGGTTCGGCGGACACCGGATCCAGGCAGGCGAGATGCGGCTGGGCGCCTTGACGGCGTTCATCGCCTATATCCTGCAGATCCTGATCGCGATCATGATGGCCATGTACGTCTTTATGACAGCCCCGCGGGCGGCAGCCTGCGCGGAGCGGATCCAGGCGGTCCTCGACACGGCGCCGGCGATCACGGACGGCGCGGGCGGCGCCACACCCGAGGGCCACGCAGTGCAGTTCCGGAACGTCTCCTTCGCATATCCCGGCGCCGAGGCTCCGGTCCTGGACGGGGTCAGCTTCACGGCCGTTCCCGGGACCGTGACAGCCGTCATCGGCGCCACCGGCAGTGGCAAAAGCACCCTCCTAAACCTGTTGCCCAGGTTCCTCGCCGCTACCGGCGGGAAGATCAGCATCGGCGGCTGCGATGTGCGGAGCCTGCCGCTGGACACTTTGCGGAGCCTGATCGCCGTCGTACCCCAGCATTCCTATCTGTTCTCCGGGACGCTTGCCGGGAACCTGCGGATGGCCGCCCCGTCGGCGACGGATGAGGACCTGTGGCGTGTGCTGGGCAGCGCGCAGGCGGAGGAGTTTGTGCGGAAGCTGCCGCTGGGACTGGAGGCGCCGGTGAGCCAGGGCGGCACGAATTTCTCGGGCGGGCAGCGGCAGCGCCTGTGCATCGCACGCGCCCTGCTCCGGGAGGCTCCCGTGTACTTGTTCGACGACAGCTTCTCGGCACTGGACTACGGCACCGACTACCGGCTCCGCGAGGCCATGGCGCCGCTGCTGCGAACGGCCACCGTCCTGGTTGTCGCCGAACGGGTGGCGACGATCGTGGACGCGGGCCTGATCCTGGTCCTTGAGGACGGCCGGCTGGTGGCGCAGGGAACACATCACCAGCTGATGGAATCCTCGGCGAGCTACCGGGAAATCGCCGCCTCCCAGCTGGTGCTGGAGGAAACCCTGTGACCCCGGAACAGGCGCTCGACGCCGGCACCGATGCCCCTGCCGTCCGCGACGCCAAAGACCAGCCCCTGGTGGACACCCCGTCCGGCGGCCGCAGCCAGTCCCTCCCGGTGATGGCCCAGGAGGAGGCTCCGAAGGGCAGCCTGTTCCGCTGGCGGACCGCCGGGCGGCTGCTCGGGCTGCTGCGGCCGTCCAAGTGGCGGATGGTGGGAGTCATCGCCGCCACGTGCGCGTTCGTGGTACTCAACGTGGCGGCGCCGAAAGTCCTGGGTGACGCCACCGACGTCGTGGTTGCGGGTGTGGTCGGGGGATCCTTCAATGAGGAAATGCTCGCCGCACTGCTGGCGGGGGTGTCCGTTATGTACCTGGGGGCCTCCGTCTTCAGCTGGATCCAGGGCACCCTGACAGCCGTCGCCGTCCAGCGCCTCGGCTACGGGCTCCGGGCCTCGGTGGAGGCCAAACTGCAGGTGCTGCCCTCCAGCCATTTTGATGAGCAGCACCGCGGGGACGTGCTGAGCCGCGCCACCAACGACGTCGACAACATCGCCCAGGCCCTGAACCAGCTCCTCAACCAGCTGATCATGTCGCTGCTGATGCTCTCCGGGGCGTTGGCCATGATGCTGTGGCTCTCCCCGGTTCTGGCCCTGGTTGCGCTGGTCTCCGTACCGGTGTCCATGCTCATCACCGTCCTCGTGGCCAGGAAGTCCCAGGCCCATTTCACCGAGCAGTGGGGAAGCACGGGCGAACTGCACGCCCAGCTGGAAGAATTCTTCACCGGCCACGAGGTCCTCAAGGCCTTCGGGCGGCAGGATGCCGCCGCTGCCAGTTTCAAGGAAGGCAACGACAAGCTGTGCCGGGCCAGCGCCCGCGCCCAGTACGTTTCCGGCGTAGTTCAGCCCCTGATGGTCTTTGTGTCCAACCTCAACTACATCGCCGTTGCCGTCGTCGGCGCGCTCCAGGTCCTGGCCGGCGCCATGACCATCGGAGGCCTCCAGGCCTTCATCCAGTTCACCCGGCTCTTCAGCCAGCCGATGGGGCAGATTGGCGGCATGCTCACCCTGATGCAGTCCTGCCTCGTTTCGGCCGGGCGGGTCTTCGAACTCCTTGACGCGCCGGAGATCCCGGCGGAGCCCGGCGTCACCGGCGCTGGCTCAGGCGCACCGCCGTCCGTGGCGGACCCGGCCGGCACCGCCGGCCAGGTCTCCGGCCGGGTCGCCTTTGAACATGTCACCTTCGGCTACAGTCCCGGCTCGCCGGTGGTCCGGGATTTGTCCTTCACCGTCGAACCCGGGCAGACCGTGGCCATCGTGGGCCACACCGGGGCCGGCAAGACCACCGTGGTGAACCTCCTGATGCGCTTCTACGAACTGGATTCCGGCCGGATCACCGCCGACGGCACGGACATCGCTGAACTGTCCCGGGATGAATTGCGGGCCAGGTTCGGAACGGTCCTGCAGGACGCCTGGCTGTTCACCGGCAGCATCCGGGACAACATTGAGTACGGCCGCCCCGGCGCTAGCGAAGCGGATATTGTTGCCGCGGCGCAGGCCAGCCATGTGGACCAGTTCGTCCGGTCCCTGCCCGGCGGCTACGCCACCATGCTCGGCAACGACGGCGACTCGCTGAGCCGCGGCCAGCGCCAGCTCATTTCCATCGCCAGGGCGCACCTGGCCGGGCGCAGCATCCTGATCCTCGATGAAGCCACCAGCTCCGTCGACAGCCGCACCGAACTGCAGATCCGGCAGGCGATGCAACGGCTCCGGCGCGGCCGCACCAGCTTCGTCATTGCCCACCGCTTGTCCACCGTGCGGGACGCTGATCTAATTCTGGTCATGGACCAAGGACGGATCGTTGAACAGGGGACCCATCAGCAATTGATGGCCAAGTGCGGGCTCTACGTGGAATTGTACGAGGCGCAGTTCGCCCGCCGCGAACAGCGCAAGAGTGCCCAGGAGCCCGGACAGTGACGACCAGTGACACATCAGCAACATCAGTGACACCCTTCCCCGGCACATGGCGGCCCAATCCGGGCAGCACCGTCCCACTGTTTGAACAGCTCCGGCTCAACATCATTGAACGGGCCGACAACGGGACCCTGGCGCCCGGAACGAAGCTCCCCGCAGTCCGGAGCCTCGCCGGCGAGCTGGCCGTCGCTCCGCACACTGTGGCGCGGGCCTACAAGGAACTGGAGGCCGCCGGCGTCGTGGTAACCCGCGGCCGGAACGGGACGGTGGTGTGCGCCCGGGACGAGGCCTGGAGCTCGCTCTCCGCCGCCGCCGCCGAATTCGCCGCCTCGGCCAAAGCCCAGGGCGCCAGCTTCGCCGAGGCCGTGCAGCTGCTCGCCGCCGCCTACGACCGCGAGTAGCCGGCCGGTAACACACCGGCCGGCAGTCCCCGGCGCGGGACACGGCCGAGAATGGATATTCGAAGAAGTTTTCGATTAGCATTGGTAGCGTGCCTAAAGCCGTAGCTGAAGATCCAGCCGTTGATACCCAGCCCGCCGCAGTCCCGGAGAGTGCCGTTCCCAAGGACTCCCCAAAGCCGGGACGCGCCGTCGAGACCCGCCCAGCAGTGACACGACCGGACATGTCCCGGCTCGTCGTCAAGGGCGCGCGGGAGCACAACCTGCGCAACGTGGACCTCGATTTGCCGCGCGATTCAATGATCGTGTTTACCGGTCTCTCGGGCTCGGGCAAGTCTTCCCTTGCGTTCGACACGATCTTCGCCGAGGGCCAGCGCCGCTACGTTGAATCGCTTTCCGCCTACGCCCGGCAGTTCCTGGGCCAGGTGGACAAGCCCGACGTCGACTTCATCGAAGGGCTCTCGCCCGCGGTGTCCATCGACCAGAAATCGACGAGCAAGAACCCGCGCTCCACCGTGGGCACCATCACCGAGATCTACGACTACATGCGCCTCCTGTGGGCCCGCGTGGGGCGCCCGCACTGCCCCGTCTGCGGCGAGCCCGTCACGAAGCAGACCCCGCAGCAGATCGTCGACCAGCTGCTGGAACTGCCGGACGGCACCCGCTTCCAGGTCCTGGCCCCCGTTGTCCGCGGCCGCAAGGGCGAATTCGTCGAACTGTTCAAGGAACTCACCGCCAAGGGCTACTCCCGGGCGCGGGTCGACGACAAACTGATCCAGCTCAGCGATCCGCCCAAGCTCGGCAAGCAGTTCAAACACACCATCGAAGTGGTCGTGGACCGCCTAGTGGTCAAGGACGGCATCAGCCAGCGCCTCACCGACTCGGTGGAAACCGCCCTCGGCCTGGCCGAGGGGCGGATTCTGGCCGAGTTCGTCGACCTCGAAGAGGACCACCCCGAACGGATCAGGGCCTTTTCCGAGCATCTGGCCTGCCCCAACGAGCACCCGCTCGCGATCGACGAGATTGAACCGCGCTCGTTCTCCTTCAACAACCCCTTCGGTGCCTGCTCCGCCTGCAGCGGCATCGGCACCAAACTGGAAGTTGATGAAGAACTCATCATCCCGAACGGGGAACTGTCCCTCGCGGACGGCGCCATAGCGCCCTGGTCGCTTGGCACCGCGACCACGGAGTACTGGAACCGCCTCCTCGGCGGCCTCGCCAAGGAACTCGGGTTCTCGATGAAGACCCCCTGGGAGAAACTCTCCGAGGACATCCGCCAGACCGTGCTGCACGGCAAGGACCACAAGGTTGTGGTGCAGTACCGCAACCGCTTCGGCCGGGAACGCAAATACAGCACGGGCTTCGAGGGTGTCATCCAGTATGTCCACCGCAAGCACCTTGAAACGGACTCGGACAAGGCCCGGGACCGCTACGAGGAGTACATGCGGCAGATCCCGTGCCCGGCCTGCAATGGCGCCCGCCTGAACCCGGCATCGCTCTCGGTGCTGATCAATTCCAAGTCGATCGCCGAGGTCGCCGCCCTGCCGATGCGCGAATGCGCCCACTTCCTGGACAACCTGGTGCTCACCGGCCGCGAGGCCCAGATCGCCCACCAGGTCCTCAAGGAGATCCAGGCCCGCCTGACCTTCCTGCTCGACGTCGGCCTGGAGTACCTGAACCTGGAACGGCCTTCCGGAACACTGTCCGGCGGCGAAGCCCAGCGCATCCGGCTGGCCACCCAGATCGGCTCCGGCCTCGTGGGTGTGCTCTACGTCCTGGATGAGCCGTCCATCGGCCTGCACCAGCGCGACAACCGCCGCCTCATCGAGACCCTCACCCGGCTGCGCGACCTCGGGAACACCCTGATCGTGGTGGAACACGACGAGGACACCATCCACGAGGCCGACTGGGTGGTGGACATCGGACCGGGCGCCGGCGAACACGGCGGCATGGTGGTGCACTCCGGCTCGTACAAGGAGCTGCTCGAGAACACCGAGTCGCTCACTGGAGACTACCTGTCCGGCCGGAAGCGGATCGAGATCCCGAAGAAGCGGCGCAAATACGACAAAAAGCGCGAGCTCAAGGTGGTCGGAGCCAAGGAGCACAATCTTCTGAACGTGGATGCCACGTTCCCGCTGGGACTCTTCACCGCCGTCACCGGCGTCAGCGGCTCAGGCAAGTCCACCCTGGTCAACGAGATCCTTTACAAGGTCCTGGCGAACAAGCTCAACGGCGCCAAGCAGGTGGCCGGACGGCACAAGTCCATCCAGGGCCTCGAACACCTCGACAAGGTGGTCCATGTCGACCAAAGCCCCATCGGCCGCACACCGCGGTCCAACCCGGCCACCTACACCGGCGTCTTTGACAACATCCGCAAACTCTTCGCCGACACCACCGAGGCCAAGGTCCGCGGTTACCTGCCGGGCCGGTTCTCCTTCAACGTCAAGGGCGGCCGCTGCGAGGCGTGTTCCGGCGACGGCACCCTGAAGATCGAGATGAACTTCCTGCCGGACGTCTACGTGCCCTGCGAGGTGTGCCATGGCGCCCGGTACAACCGCGAAACGCTGGAAGTCCACTACAAGGGCAAAACGATCGCCGATGTCCTGAACATGCCGATCGAGGAAGGCGCCGAGTTCTTCGCGGCCTACTCGCCGATCGCCCGGCACCTCAGCACCCTCGTCGACGTCGGACTCGGCTACGTCCGGCTGGGCCAGCCCGCCACCACGCTTTCCGGCGGCGAGGCCCAGCGCGTCAAGCTCGCGGCGGAGCTGCAGAAGCGCTCCAACGGGCGCAGCATCTACGTCCTGGACGAGCCCACCACGGGTCTCCACTTCGAGGACATCCGGAAGCTGCTGCTGGTGCTCCAGGGCCTCGTCGACAAGGGCAACACGGTCATCACCATCGAGCACAACCTCGATGTCATCAAGAGCGCCGACTGGATCGTCGACCTTGGCCCCGATGGCGGTTCCGGCGGCGGCCGCATTGTCGCCTCGGGAACTCCGGAACAGGTGGCCAAGTCCACGGAAAGCCACACGGCAGCTTTCCTGGCCGACATCCTGGCCTAAGCCACGCCACGCCCCGATGCATCCGCAGCATCCGCAGCATCCGCCGCGGATGCATCGGCGTTGCAGGCCACGTTATATTCCCGTCGGGGCATGCGAGTTTCTGGCATCAGTCCACTCGTGAGAAACTAGGCCGGTGACCCAAACAACAGTGCCCGTGATCTTCGACCTGGACGGCACTCTTGTCGATCCGGCCGGGGGCATAACGGACGGAATCGCAGCGGCCCTCACGGAGCTCGGACTCGGCATTCCCGGCAAAGCCCGGATGGACGCCATGATCGGCCCGAAACTCAGCCATTCCCTCACGGACATCGCCGGGGTCCCCGCCGACCGGCTCGACGACGCCATCCGGATCTACCGCGCGCATTACCGCACCACCGGCATCGCGCAAAGCCGGCTCTACCCGGGAATCCGGGCCCTGCTGGAATCCTTTGCGCAGGCCGGACGGCCCATCGCCGTGGCCACCCAGAAACCCGAAGGCATTGCCAAGACAGTCCTGGAGCACCACGGCATCGCCGGCCTGTTCCACACCATCCGCGGCTCGGCCGCCGACGAGGCGGCAGCAGCAGGCGAGCCGTCCGGTAAAGCCGGGATCGTAGCCGCCGCCCTCGCGGACCTCGCGACGCGGCACGGCCTGGACACACAACATGCCGTGATGGTGGGGGACCGCGCGCAGGACGTGGCCGGCGCCGCTGCCAACGGGCTCGACTGCATCGGCGTAGGCTGGGGCTTCGCTCCGGACGGCGAACTGGACGAGGCGGGAGCCGTGGAGATCGTGCACAGCAGCTCGGCCCTGTACGAGACGATTGCCCGGCGCGACGCCGCACACAGCAGTACAGTGAGCCGCTCAGTGACCCCCGACCTGACGATCCCAGCCCAAGACGAGGTGCACACCGATGGCAATGTTTGACGCAATCCGCTGGACCACGCGGGGCCTTGTCAGCTCCACCTGCCGGCCTACGGTAATCGGACTGGAAAACGTGCCCAAGGAGGGCCCGTTCATCGTGGCTCCCAACCACCTGTCCTTCCTGGACAGCGTGATCGTCCAGGCGCTTATGCCCCGCCCCGTGGCCTTCTTCGCCAAAGCGGAATATTTCACCACCGGCGGTGTCAAGGGCAAAGTGATGAAGTCCTTCTTCGAAGCCGTCGGATCCATCCCGGTGGAACGCGGCGAACAGGCTGCCAGCGTCCAGGCGCTCAAGACCCTGCTGGAAATCCTCGACTCCGGCAAAGGCGTCGGGATCTACCCGGAAGGCACACGCTCCCGGGACGGGATCCTCTACCGCGGCCGCACCGGCGTTGGCTGGCTGGCCCTGACCACGGGCGCCCCCGTGATCCCGGTCGGCCTGATCGGCACCGAGAACCTGCAACCCGCGGACAGCAAGTCGGTCAAGCCGCAGCACTTCACCATGAAGGTCGGCGAACCGCTGTACTTCGATAAGACCGGGCCGGACCATTCCCTGCCCGCCCGCCGCCAGGCCACCGACCGCATCATGGACGCGATCGCCGAACTCAGCGGCCAGGA
The DNA here is from genome assembly GCF_056397045.1 of Arthrobacter sp. 05N429. Taxonomy (NCBI): domain Bacteria; kingdom Bacillati; phylum Actinomycetota; class Actinomycetes; order Micrococcales; family Micrococcaceae; genus Arthrobacter; species Arthrobacter sp. 05N429. The sequence continues at coordinate 327,871 of NZ_JBFTMQ010000003.1, read as the reverse complement.
ACGCTCCACGAGCTACAACCAGAGCAAAGCCACCGACTAGCCCAAACCCTGCCCGCGGCTTAATCGTCAAGGGCACGGCTGCCTCCTCAGTAGACTTGAACTGTGGCAGATCCAGCGAGTTACCGACCCCAGACGGGTGAAATTCCGACCAATCCGGGCGTGTACCGCTTTCGCGACACGCACGGCCGGGTCATCTACGTCGGGAAGGCCAAGAACCTCCGCTCGCGGCTGAACTCCTACTTCGCCAATCCGGCGGGGCTGCTCCCCAAAACGTATGCCATGGTGCACACGGCCAGCAGCGTCGAGTGGACGGTCGTCAGCAGCGAGCTCGAGTCGCTGCAGCTCGAATACACCTGGATCAAGGAATTCAAGCCCCGTTTCAACGTGATGTTCCGGGACGACAAGAGCTACCCGTACCTCGCCGTCTCGATGGGGGACAAGTATCCCCGGGTCCAGGTCCTGCGCGGCGAGCGGCGCAAGGGCACCCGCTACTTCGGCCCTTACACCGCCGGAGCCATCCGGGACACGATGGACACCCTGCTGCGCGTCTTCCCGGTCCGCAGCTGCAGCCCCGGAGTCCTGAAACGGGCCGAAGCCAGCGGCAGGCCCTGCCTGCTCGGCTACATCGACAAGTGCGCGGCACCGTGCGTCGGCCGCATCTCGGCCGCGGACCACCGTGCCCTGGCCGAGGACTTCTGCACCTTCATGGGCGGTGAGGCCAAACCGTTCGTCACGAGGCTCGAAAAGGACATGGCCGCCGCGGTGGCTGAACTGGACTACGAGCGGGCGGCCCGGATCCGTGACGACATCGTCGCGCTCAAGAAGGTCTTCGAACGCAACGCCGTGGTCCTTGCCGAGGGCACCGACGCGGACGTCTTCGCCCTTCATGAGGATGAACTCGAAGCCGCCGTGCAGGTCTTCCACGTCCGAGGCGGCCGGATCCGCGGCCAGCGCGGCTGGGTCGTCGAAAAGGTCGAGGACACCACCACTCCGGACCTCGTCGAGCACCTGCTCCAGCAGGTCTATGGCGAGGAAGCCGGTCTTGAAGGCAGGCTGCCCCGCGAGGTCCTCGTCCCGGTGGAACCCAGCAACGCCGCCGAGCTCGCGCTCTGGCTCGGCGGGCTGCGCGGCGCCAGGGTGGACATCCGGGTGCCGCAGCGCGGCGACAAGGCGGCCCTGCTGTCCACGGTCCGGGAGAACGCGGAGCATGCCCTCAAACTCCACAAGTCCCGGCGTGCCGGCGATCTGACCATGAGGTCCCAGGCGCTCCAGGAACTGCAGGAGGCCCTCGAGCTGCCGGTCGCGCTGCTGCGGATCGAATGCTTCGACATCTCGCATGTCCAGGGCACCAACGTGGTCGGCTCCATGGTGGTGGTCGAGGACGGCCTGCCCAAGAAGTCCGACTACCGGAAGTTCTCTGTCACGGGGGAAGCCGCCAACGACGACACCGCCGCCATGCACGACGTGCTGACGCGGCGGTTCCGGAACTACCTGCAGGAGCAGTCCGTCCAGGCCGACGCCGCCCGCCAGCCGGGCCATCAGGCCATGCTTAACGCCACAGCCGACGCGGCGGTGGCCGGCCCGCTGTCCACGGTCGCGGACACCACCACCCCGGCGCCGCGGACCAAGTTCGCGTACCCGCCCAACCTCGTGGTGGTCGACGGCGGCAAGCCGCAGGTCAACGCGGCGGCCCGCGCCCTCGCCGAACTGGGCATCGACGACGTCTACGTCGTCGGGCTCGCCAAGCGCCTCGAGGAAGTCTGGCTCCCGGACAGCGACTTCCCGGTGATCCTGCCGCGGGCCTCGGCCGGGCTGTACCTGCTCCAACGCATCCGCGACGAGGCCCACCGCTTCGCGATTTCCTTCCACCGGCAAAAGCGCGGCAAGGCGATGACCGTCTCCGCGCTGGACGGTGTGCCCGGCCTTGGCGAATCCAAGCGCAAGGCCCTGCTCGCCCAGTTCGGCTCGGTCAAGAGCATCAAGACGGCCAGTGTCGAGGAACTCACCGGCGCCAAGGGGATCGGTCCGTCGCTGGCCGCGGCGATCGTCCGGCACTTCACCGACGACGACGGCGCCACCACCGTCCCAGCGATCAACATGACCACCGGCGAAATCCTTGAGACTTAGCTAGCACCGGCAAACTTAGCTAGGGTAAGGACTTGGGAAACGGCACGCGCGGCGACTTTTCGCGGCGCGGCCGCCGCCCGGCGGTCATAGCGCACAACAGCACAGCAGAACGGGGCTTCACTGATGGCAGAGTCGACGGCAGGATCCGGGACGGAATCGGACGGCATGACGCCGGTCAAACCCGTCGAGGCGGAACTGCTCGTAGTGACGGGCATGTCGGGAGCCGGCCGGAGCACCGCGGCGGACGCCCTGGAGGACCACGGCTGGTACGTCGTGGAGAACCTCCCCCCGCAGATGCTCGGCACCCTCGCGGAAATCGTGTCGCACGCCCCCGGGTCGATTTCCAAGCTCGCCGTCGTCATGGACGTCCGCAGCAAGGAGCTGTTCGCCGACATCCGCGCCGCACTCCGCAATCTTGAAGCGAGCGGCGTCGGCTTCCGGGTCCTGTTCCTCGACGCGGACGACGGCGTCCTGGTCCGTCGTTTCGAGCAGGGCCGGCGCCCGCACCCGCTGCAGGCCGGCGGCAGGATCCTTGACGGCATCGCCGCCGAACGCGAACTGCTGCACGAACTCCGCACCTCCGCCGACATCGTCCTGGACACCTCGGCGCTGAACGTCCACGGCCTCGCCACCGCGATCACCGAACTGTTCAGCGAGACCGGGCCCGTGGCCCTCCGCCTCAACGTGATGAGCTTCGGCTTCAAGTACGGGCTCCCGGTCGACGCGAACTTCGTCGCCGACGCCAGGTTCATCCCCAACCCGCACTGGGTCCCTGCGCTCCGCCCGCACACCGGTCTGGACAAGGACGTCAGCGACTACGTGCTGGAGGCGCAGGGCGTCAGCAACTTCGTGGAGCGCTACGTTCTGGCCCTCGAACCGGTCCTGGACGGCTACCGGCGGGAGAACAAGCACTACGCCACCATCGCCGTCGGCTGCACGGGCGGCAAGCACCGCTCGGTGGCAGTCGCCGTCGAACTGTCCCGCCGGCTCGCGCAGTACCCGCGCGTCACCGTGACCACCACCCACCGGGACCTGGGCCGCGAGTAATGGCGCTGCTTACCGGGCCGCTGCCGCTCGTCCCTCCGGCCAGCGCGGCCTTCGCCAGCCAGCAGGACAAGGGTCCCTCCGTCGTTGCACTCGGCGGCGGCCACGGCCTCTCCGCCTCGCTGTCCGCGCTGCGCCTCCTCACGTCCGAGCTGACCGCCATCGTCACCGTCGCGGACGACGGCGGCTCCTCGGGAAGGCTGCGGGAGGAGTACGGTGTCCTGCCGCCGGGCGACCTGCGGATGGCTCTCTCCGCGCTCTGTGACGACACGGACTGGGGCCGCACCTGGCGCGATGTTATGCAGCACCGCTTCGCGCCCGGCAAGGGCCGCGGCGGTTCCCTCGACGAACACGCCATGGGCAACCTGCTGATCGTGACGCTCTGGGAGCTCCTGGGCGACACCGTCGCCGGCCTCAAGTGGGCCGGGGCGCTGCTCGGAGCCCGCGGCGAGGTGCTGCCGATGTCCAGCGTCCCGCTGACCATCGAGGGCCAGGTCCGGGTCACCGCCCCGGACGGCACCTCGGTGCTCCAGACACTCACCGGGCAGGCGAAATGCGCCGTCGCCGGCTCGCTGGAACGCGTCCGGCTGCTGCCGGAGGACGCGCCGGCCTGCATCGAGGCGCTCACCGCTATCGAGCTGGCCGACTGGGTCATCCTCGGCCCGGGATCCTGGTACACCTCCGTGCTCCCGCACCTGCTGCTGCCGGAAATGCGCGAGGCACTGTGCAACACGGCCGCCCGGCGCTGCCTCACCATGAACCTCGCCACGGACACCAAGGAAACCCTCGGAATGTCCGCCGCGGACCACCTGCGGGTGCTCCGGGAGTACGCGCCGGACTTCACTATCGACGTCGTCCTGGCCGATCCGGCGTCCGTGACGGACCTCGCCGACTTCGAGCAGGCAGCCGGGATGCTCGGTGCCGAGGTGGTGTTGGGTAAAGTGGGGGCGTCGAGCCGCCGGCCGATCCACGACCCGCTGCGTCTGGCAACGGCGTACCACGACATTTTCGGGAACAGGTAGGAAAGGTGCCATGGCACTGACAGCATCAGTCAAGGAAGAACTTTCCCGGCTGGACATCAAGAAGTCCTCGGTCCGCAAGGCTGAAGTGTCCGCCATGCTTCGCTTCGCCGGGGGACTGCACATCATCTCCGGCAGGATCGTGATCGAGGCCGAAGTCGACCTCGCCTCAACGGCCCGGCGGCTGCGCGCCGCCATCGCGGAGGTCTACGGGCACCAGAGTGAAATTATCGTCGTGTCCGGCGGCGGGCTGCGCCGCGGCAGCCGCTACGTGGTCCGGGTGGTGCGCGACGGCGAAGCCCTCGCCCGCCAGACCGGCCTGCTGGACGCCCGGGGCCGGCCCGTCCGCGGCCTGCCCTCCGTGGTGGTGAACGGATCCGCCGCGGACGCCGAGGCCGTCTGGCGCGGCGCCTTCCTGGCCCACGGTTCCCTTACCGAGCCCGGCCGGTCCTCCGCCATGGAGGTCACGTGCCCCGGCCCTGAGTCCGCGCTTGCCCTTGTCGGCGCTGCCCGCCGCCTCGGGATCCAGGCCAAGGCCCGCGAGGTCAGGGGAGTGGACCGTGTGGTCATCCGCGACGGCGACACGATCGCAGCCCTGCTGACCCGGATGGGTGCCCACGACGCGCTGATGGTGTGGGAGGAGCGGCGGATGCGCAAGGAGGTCCGCGCCACCGCGAACCGGCTGGCCAACTTCGACGACGCCAACCTGCGGCGTTCGGCGCAGGCCGCCGTCGCTGCCGGCGCCCGCGTGGACCGCGCCCTGGAGATCCTCGGCGACGACGTCCCAGACCACCTGAAGTACGCGGGGGAACTGCGTGTCGCGCACAAGCAGGCAAGCCTGGACGAACTCGGCCGCCTCGCCGACCCGGTCATGACCAAGGACGCCATCGCGGGGCGGATCCGCCGCCTGCTGGCAATGGCGGACAAACGCGCCCAGGACCTCGGCATTCCCGGTACGGAGGCGAATGTGACACCGGAAATGCTGGACGAGTAGCCTCTGCCGGGAAACACCAGCAGAATCGGATCGGGCCGGCGGGAATACCTCAGGGGGACCGGAGGCTATGCCCACTGGATTCCGATCCAGAGACTTCCGGGTGCCATAACATCCGGATGCACAATCCGAGAGTTACCAAAACGGACAACCAGTCCACGACATTGGAGGATTTTGTGACCGAGTACGTACTGCCCGAACTTGACTACGACTACGCCGCGCTGGAGCCCCACATCTCCGCGAAAATCATGGAGCTGCACCACAGCAAGCACCACGCCGCCTACGTCACCGGAGCCAACAACGCCCTCAAGCAGCTGGCCGAGGCGCGCGAGAAGGGCGATTTCGCCAACATCAACCGTCTCTCCAAGGACCTCGCGTTCCACACCGGCGGCCACATCAACCACTCGGTGTTCTGGAAGAACCTCTCCCCGGACGGCGGCGACAAGCCCGAGGGCGAGCTCGCGGCCGCGATCGACGACGCCTTCGGCTCCTTCGACGCCTTCCGCGCGCAGTTCAGCGCGGCGGCACTGGGCCTGCAGGGCTCCGGCTGGGGTTTCCTCGCCTACGAGCCGATCGGCGGCAACCTCGTGATCGAGCAGCTTTACGATCAGCAGGGCAACGTCGCACTCGGCACCACCCCGCTGCTGATGCTGGACATGTGGGAGCACGCCTTCTACCTGGACTACGTCAACGTCAAGGCCGACTACGTCAAGGCCTTCTGGAACATCGTGAACTGGGCCGACGTCGCCAAGCGCTTTGACGCAGCCCGTAAGAACGCCACCGGCCTCATCACGCTCTAGAGCGGCGTTGGACGGCGGCGATTCGTTTGCGCAGCCGTTAACCGGAACGTAACAAAGCTCACATTTCCCGCCGTCAGGCTCGAATAGTGGACGGTCTGCCCCCGCACTTGCGGGGGCAGACCAAGTTAAACGTAAGATAGGTCACGGAAGGCGGTTAGCCTTCAGCAATGTGGCTGGTCGCCCTCCGATCTGTTAATCATCTCTGCCCAATGGCGTGCGGGATCTGTTAGTTGGCTTGAGCGCCTTCTCAACTAATCGTGCTTGAAGAAGCACCAAGGAGACTGAAAACGTGACCACCCGTATTGGTATCAACGGCTTCGGCCGCATCGGCCGCAACTACTTCCGCGCCGCACTTGCCCAGGGGGCAGACCTCGAGATCGTCGCCGTAAACGACCTCACCAGCCCGGAAGCCCTTGCACACCTCTTCAAGTACGACTCCGTGGGCGGACGCCTGCAGGAAACGATCGAGGTCAAGGATGGCAACATCGTCGTCGACGGCAACATTGTCAAGGTCCTCGCCGAGCGCGATCCGGCCAAGCTGCCCTGGGGCGAGCTCGGCGTTGACATCGTGATCGAATCCACCGGTTTCTTCACCAAGGCCGCCGACGCGCAGAAGCACATCGACGCCGGCGCCAAGAAGGTCCTGATCTCCGCCCCCGCCTCCGACGAGGACATCACCATCGTGATGGGCGTCAACGACAGCCTCTACGACCCCGCCGCGCACCACATCATTTCCAACGCCTCCTGCACCACCAACTGCCTCGGCCCGCTGGCGAAGGTGGTTAACGACGTCTTCGGCATCGAGCGCGGCCTGATGACCACCATCCACGCCTACACCGCCGACCAGAACCTGCAGGACGGCCCGCACAAGGACCTCCGCCGCGCCCGCGCCGCCGCCATCAACATGGTCCCCACCTCCACGGGTGCGGCCAAGGCCATCGGCCTGGTCCTGCCGGAACTCAAGGGCAAGCTCGACGGCTACGCCATCCGCGTGCCAGTCCCCACCGGCTCCGCCACGGACCTCACCGTCACTGTCTCCCGCGAAACCACCGTCGAGGAAGTCAACGCAGCCCTCAAGGCCGCCTCCGAGACCGCCGAGCTCAAGGGCCTGCTGACCTACACCGACGAGCCGATCGTCTCCTCCGACATCGTCGGGGACCCGGCGTCGTCCATCTTCGACTCGGGCCTGACCAAGGTGATCGGCAACCAGGTCAAGGTTGTTTCCTGGTATGACAACGAATGGGGCTACTCCAACCGCCTCGTGGACCTCACGGAGCTCGTCGCAGCCAAGCTGGGCTAGGGTAAGACTCATGACATTCCACACCCTCAACGAACTGATCGCTGATGGTGTCCGCGGGCGGTACGTTCTGGTCAGAAGTGACCTGAACGTGCCGCTCGACGGCTCTACAGTGACTGACGACGGCCGCATCAAGGCCTCCCTGCCAGTGCTGGCGAAGCTCACGGACGCCGGTGCCCGCGTGCTGGTCACAGCACACCTGGGCCGCCCCAAGGGGGCCCCCGAGGACAAGTATTCCCTCAAGCCCGCCGTGGCACGGCTGGCAGAACTTGCCCCCTTCAAGGTCGCCCTCGCCGGGGACACCGTCGGCGACGCCGCCACGGCGTCCGCCGCCGCCCTGCAGGACGGTGAAGTGCTCGTCCTGGAGAACGTTCGCTTCGATGCCCGGGAGACGTCCAAGGACGACGCCGAGCGGGGCGCGTTCGCGGACGAGCTCGTGTCCCTGACCGGTGACAGCGGTGCTTTCGTGGATGACGCCTTCGGCGCCGTGCACCGCAAGCATGCCAGCGTGTACGACGTCGCGACCCGGCTGCCGTCCTACCAGGGCGACCTGGTCCGCACCGAAGTCGAGGTGCTGCGCAAGCTCACCACCGACACGCAGCGGCCCTATGTCGTGGTGCTGGGTGGTTCCAAGGTCTCCGACAAGCTTGCCGTGATCGACAACCTCATCGGCAAGGCGGACACCGTCCTGGTCGGCGGAGGCATGCTGTTCACCTTCCTCGCCGCCGCGGGCCACAAGGTGGCGGGCAGCCTCCTGGAAGAGGACCAGATCCCAGTCGTGCAGGACTACCTCAAGCGCGCCGCGGACGCCGGGACCGAGTTCGTGGTGCCCACCGACGTCGTGGTGGCCAGCAAGTTCGCCGCCGACGCGGACCACGAAACGGTGCGCGCCGACGCGATTGAAGGCAGCAGCTTCGGAGCCCAGGGCATCGGGCTGGACATCGGCCCGGAGTCCGCCGCCGCCTTCGCGGAGCGGATCAAGGGCGCCAAGACGGTGTTCTGGAACGGTCCCATGGGTGTGTTCGAGTTCGCAGCATTCGCCGACGGTACCCGTGCCATCGCCCAGGCATTGACCGAAACCGGGGCCTTCACCGTTGTCGGCGGCGGCGACTCCGCCGCTGCGGTCCGGACCCTCGGCTTCGCCGATGACCAGTTCGGGCACATTTCCACCGGCGGCGGCGCCAGCCTTGAGTACCTTGAAGGCAAGGAACTCCCCGGCCTGAGCGTCCTGGACCGCTAGAAACCTCCAGCCGGCAGGGCACCCGGTCCCACGACGGGCGCCCTGCCGGCTGTTCCACTGCTACGAACTTTTTGGAGACCACGTGACTACGTCAACGAACGGCAAATTCGACCGCACGCCCTTCATCGCGGGCAACTGGAAGATGAACATGGACCACGTCCAGGGCATCACCCTCCTGCAGAAACTGGCCTGGACCCTGTCCGACGCCAAGCACGACTACAGCCGGGCGGAAGTCGCCGTCTTCCCGCCGTTCACCGATCTCCGCGGCGTCCAGACCCTGGTCCAGGGCGATGAACTCAAGGTCGTCTACGGAGGCCAGGATCTCTCCCAGTTCGACTCCGGCGCCTACACCGGCGACATCTCCGGGCAGTTCCTCGCCAAGCTCGGCTGCAGCTACGTGCTGGTCGGGCACAGCGAACGCCGCACCATCCACCACGAGTCCGACGAAGTGCTCAACGCCAAGACCAAGGCAGCCTTCCGGCACGGAATCACCCCCGTGCTCTGCGTCGGCGAAGGCCTGGAGATCCGGCAGGCCGGGACGCACGTCGGCCACACCCTCGCGCAGCTGCGCGCAGGCGTCGAAGGCCTCAGCCCCGAGCAGGCCGCCGAACTGGTCGTCGCCTACGAGCCGGTGTGGGCCATCGGGACCGGCGAAGTCGCCGGGCCGGACGACGCCCAGGAAATGTGCGCCGCCATCCGTGCCGAGCTCTCCACCCTCTTCGGCGCAGACGTCGCCGGAAAGACCCGCCTCCTCTACGGCGGTTCTGTCAAGGCCAACAACGCCGCGTCGATCCTCAAGGAACGCGACGTGGACGGATTGCTTGTCGGCGGTGCCAGCCTGGATGCCGCCGAGTTTGCTAATATTGTCAGGTTCGAGAGTCACCTGCTGACGGATTAGTCCGGACACTGTTGTGGCCCCCGTAATCCAAATCTTCTGAAAGGCCGTCGTGGACGTTCTTCATGTCATTCTGCAGGTCCTCCTGGGTATCACCAGCCTCCTGCTGACCTTGCTCATCCTGCTCCACAAGGGCCGTGGCGGCGGTCTGTCCGACATGTTCGGCGGCGGCATGAGCTCCGGCCTCAGCTCCTCCGGCGTGGCCGAGCGGAACCTGAACCGCTTTACGATCATCCTCGGCGTCACCTGGGGCCTCGTGATCATCGGGCTCGGCCTGATCATGCGGTTCAGCGGCGGCGGCGACTCCTAGCACCAATTCCGGAAAACTTCATAGGGGTCCTGTGGCCCTGCCCGCATCGGGAACTCCGAACTACACTGTGGCTGATTGCACGCGCATTCCGTCCGCCTAGTAGCCAGGAGTTCCCGATGCTGCATTCCGCCTCCGGATTCCGGGGCATCCGTGTAGGAGCCACCGAAGGGGCCGCGCCCCGCCACGAACCGATCGACGGCGCCGCTGTACGCACGCCCCGTATCCGCATCACCTACCAATGCGCCAAGGGCCACGAGACCCCGCTGGTCTTCGCCCAGCTGCCAGATGAGCAGATTCCCGGTGTGTGGGACTGCCGCCGCTGCGGCGGGACGGCCACCCGGGACGAGGCGCAGTTCGCGCTCGAGGAAATTCCAGTGGAAGGCTTCAAGAGCCATCTGGAATACGTTAAAGAACGGCGCTCCAGCCAGGACGCCGAAGACGTGCTGGCCGGAGCGCTCGAGAGACTGCGGTCCCGGCGGGGCTTCCCGGAGGGATAGCACAGAGGGATAGCACAGAGGGATAGCGCGGGCAGCTAGCCCTTCCGGACCAGCTGTTCCGGCACCCGGGAAGCGGCGTTTTCGTCGATCAGCCAGAGCGTCTCGTTCCGTCCCCGCGGACCTGCTGCCGGCACCTGCACCGGGTTTGCCCCCGCGAGGGCCAGCCCGACGGCGCCCGCCTTGTCCTCGCCGGCCACCACCATCCAGATTTCCTCCGCCGTGTTGATGGCAGGCAGCGTCAGGGAAACCCGCAGCGGCGGCGGTTTGGGTGAGTTGCGGACCCCCACCACGGACAACTCCTTCTCCCGGATGCCGGCCTGCTCCGGGAAGAGGGACGCGACGTGCGCGTCCGGGCCCACGCCGAGCAGGACGATGTCGAAGCGGGGGAGGGCGGCCGGGTGCTCCGGCCGGTCATCAGACATGTCCGCGGCGTGCTCCGCGGCAGCCGCGTCGCTGAGCCGGCGGGCGTAGTCCGCGGCTGCCTCCTCCGGCGTGTCGAAATCCTCGGCGGAGCCGGGCACATGGATCCGCGCAGGGTCGGCGGCGATGAGATCGAGCAGCGCCTCGTGGGCCTGCCGGGCGTTGCGTTCCGGGTCGGTGGCTGAAACGAAGCGCTCGTCACCCCACCAGAAGTTGACCTTGGACCAGTCGACCGCGGGCGCCGCCGGCGACTCGGCCACGGCCCTGAGCGAGCCGATCCCCATCGACCCGCCGGTAAGCACCACTGTCGCCTCGCCGTGTTTGTCCTGGATGTCCACCAGCTTGGTGATCAGGCGGGCCGCGATGGCAGCCATGAGGACGGTCGAGTCGGGATGGATGCTTACTCTGGGGTCAGCGCTCACTGGGACGGACACTCCTTAGGTTGGTACGTGGCAGTCCAATAGTAATCACTTCGCCGAACACTTCGTCCGGATCGAGGCGGCGCAGTTCCTCGGCGAGGCAGTCCTTCAGGCTGCGGCGCGGCAGGGAGATGCGCTGGGCGGGCTGGCCGGGCTGCGTCAGTTCGGCCACGGTGAGGCCTGGCCGGAACAGTTGGATGTCGCCGCCGGTGCGGGTGAGCCGCACGCGCCGGATTCCGGTGCCGGCGGGGTCCGCGACGATCGTGACAGGTGCGTCCAGGGCGAGGGTGAGCCACGCGGCCAGCAGGATGGTGCTGGGGGAATCCGAGGCGCCTTCGACGGCGACGGCCGTGACCGGCGAGCCGTCCACCTGGTCCAGGGCCGCGGCCAGCTGGATCCGCCAGTTGGTCAGGCGGGTCCAGGCAAGGTCCGTGTCTCCGGCCTTGTACGTGCGGCGGATGGTCTCCAGCGCCCGTTGCGGATCGGTCTCGTTGGCCGAGTCCGTGATGCGGCGGTGCGCGATCCGTCCAATCGACGTCTCGCAGGCGTTCTTCGGCGCGCCGTGTGGCCACCACGCCACGATCGGCGCATCCGGCAGCAACAGGGCCGCGACGAGCGATTCACTTTCCTCCGCGAGTTCGCCGTAGCCGCGTAGCAGGATGACCTCGGAGGCTCCGGCGTCGCCGCCTACGCGGATCTGCGCGTCGAGCCGGGTCGGGGCAGCGGCCCCGGCGTCTGCGAGGACGATGATCCGGCAGGGATGCTCACGGCTGGCCTCGTTGGCGGCCTCGATGGCTTCCTCTTCCAGACCGGACTTGGTGACGACCACGAGGGTCAGCACCCGGCCCAGGGCGATCACGCCGCCCTGCTCGCGCAGGGCCATAATCTTCTTGGAAATCTTGGAGGTGGTGGTGTCGGGAAGATCTACGATCATGGCCTTCTCCAGGTTCGTCCGTCACGGGCAAGCAACTCGTCGGCGGAGGCAGGTCCCCAGCTTCCGGGCGCGTAGGGTTCGGGCTGCTCGTCCAGGGACGCCCAGTAGTCCTCGAACGGATCGAGGATCTTCCAGGACAGCTCCACTTCCGCGTGCCGCGGGAACAGTGGCGGCTCGCCAAGGAGCACATCGAGGATGAGCCGTTCGTAGGCCTCGGGGCTGGACTCCGTGAACGAGTGTCCGTAGCCGAAGTCCATGGTCACGTCGCGGACTTCCATCTGCGTGCCGGGAACCTTGGACCCGAAGCGGATGGTGGCACCCTCGTCGGGCTGGACCCGGATCACCACGGCGTTCTGGCCGAAGTCGTCCTCGCCGTGGTCCGTGAAGAGCAGGTTGGGGGCGCGTTTGAGCACGACGGCGATCTCGGTCACCCGGCGGCCCAGCCGCTTGCCGGCGCGCAGGTAGAACGGAACGCCGCTCCAGCGGCGGGTGTTGATGTCCACGCGGATCGCGGCGAAAGTCTCTGTCTTGGAATTTGCAGGGATGCCGTCCTCTTCGAGGTAGCCCACCACTTGCTCGCCGCCCTGCCAGCCGCCGGTGAACTGCCCGCGGGCCGAGTGTGTGGAGAGGTCGTCGGGGAGCCGGACGGCAGCGAGGACCTTTTCCTTTTCGGCGCGCAGGTCATCGGCGTTGAAGGAAATCGGTTCTTCCATTGCGGTCAGCGCCAGGAGCTGCAGCAGGTGGTTCTGGATGACGTCGCGGGCCGCGCCGACGCCGTCGTAATACCCTGCCCGGCCGCCGGTGCCGATGTCCTCGGCCATGGTGATCTGGACGTGGTCCACGTAGTTGGCGTTCCACAGAGGCTCGAACAGCTGGTTCGCGAAGCGCAGCGCCAGGATGTTCTGCACCGTCTCCTTGCCCAGGTAATGGTCGATCCGGAAGACCGCGTCCTGCGGGAAAACCGACTCGACGATGTCGTTGAGCTGGCGCGCCGACTCAAGATTGTGGCCGAACGGCTTTTCAATCACCACACGCCGCCACTTGTCGCCCTCAGCCTGGGCCAGGCCGTGCTTGGACAGCTGCCTGCAGACCAGCTCGAACGCGTTTGGCGGGATGGAGAGGTAGAACGCATGGTTGCCGCGCGTTCCCCGCTGCTCGTCGAGTTCGTCGATGGTTTCACTGAGCCGCTTGAAGGCGTCGTCGTCGTCGAACTCACCCTGCACGAAGCGGATGCCCTCGGAGAGCTGCTTCCACACCGTTTCATCAAACGGGGTACGGGCGTAGGCCTTGACGGCTTCCTTGACCTCGGCCGCGAAGTCCTCGTTCTCCCAGTTCCGCCGGGCAAAGCCCACCAGGGCAAAGCTCGGCGGCAACAGCCCGCGGTTGGCCAGGTCGTACACGGCCGGCATGAGTTTCTTGCGCGCGAGGTCCCCCGTGACCCCGAACAGGACCAGGGATGACGGTCCCGCAATACGGTTCAGGCGCCGGTCCCGCGGGTCCCGGAGCGGATTGCGCCCCCGACCCGCGGACGTGCGGCCGCCGTTGAGTTTTTCTGGCATGGTTACGTTGGTGCCTTAGCTTTAGGTGGAGGGGACTGCCTGGCCGGCCAGCGTGGAGACGAGGTCCTGCAGCTGGCGGACGCCGGCTGCGCGGTCCGTGAGGTGCAGGCGGAGAACCGGACGGCCGTGGTCGGAAAGTACCTGCGCGTCGCCTGCGGCCTGCGCCGAGATCAGCTCGCCGAAGCTGAAAGGACGGTCCGGGATGGCAAGGTCGGTGGCGGACGCGGCCGTCACCTGCAGGAAGACGCCGATTGCGGGTCCGCCCTTGTGGAACTGTCCGGTGGAGTGCAGGAAGCGCGGACCCCAGCCGAACGTCACCGGGCGGCCGCTGACGGCGGCCAGTTGGTCCCGCACACCCTCCAGGGGGGCGTAGGCGAGCCGGTCGAAGTAGGCCTGGACGCTCAAGTAGCTGTCCGGGCCGAGCTCCACCAGCAGGGCGGTGACTGCCCCGGCGGCGGTGTCCGCGCCGCCGAGCCAGTCCCCGCCGCGGACCTCGATGGCGCCGTCGGTGAAGGCTGCCGGCGTCGGCTCCGGCTGTGCGTCCAGCAGTCCGCGGGCGGCCACCTTGGCGGCTTCGACGTCGGGCTGGTCGTACGGGTTGATGCCGAGCAGGCGGCCTGCCACGGCGGTCGCGAACTCCCACGTCATCATCTGCGTGGGCAGGCCGCCGGCGATGGCGACCTCGTTTTCGCCGAGTTCGACGTCGGCGTCCGCGGCGACGAGGCGGACCACCAGGACGTCGGCTGCGCCGAGGGCGGCCTCCGGCGACGCGGGTCCGGCAACGACCGGCAGCACGCCGGTGCCGAGCTTGCCGGTGGATTCGGCGATGAGCTGTTCTGCCCAGTCGGCGAAGCCCTTGATGCCGGAGCCGTCCTCTGCGATGACAATCTTGTTGCGCAGCGGGTTGGTGCCGCCCAGCGCCGCGCCGAGGGCGAGGCCAATGTTTTCCTCGCCGTCCTCGTTGAGGACCTCGGCTGCCTCCTCCGCTTCGTCCAGGAAGGCCTGGATGTCCACGCCGGCCAGGCCGCACGGCACGATCCCGAACGCGGTAAGCGCCGAAAAACGTCCGCCGACGTTCGGATCGGCGTTGAAGACGGCGCGGTAACCGGCCTCCCGGGCGGATTTGTCCAGCGGCGAGCCCGGATCGGTGACGATGATGATCCGGCTCTTCGCGTCGAGACCCGCCTCGGTGAAGGCGTGCTCGAAGATCCGGCGCTGGGAGTCCGTCTCCACGGTGGATCCGGACTTGGAGGACACCACAATCGCGGTTTCGGCCAGCCGGTCCGCGAGGGCGGCGGCCACCTGTTCCGGATCTGTGCTGTCCAGCACGGTCAGCTCGACGCCGGCGGTTCCGGCGATGACCTCGGGGGCCAGCGAAGATCCGCCCATGCCGCAGAGGACAATCCGGCTGACGCCCTCGGCGCGCAGGGCGTCACGGAGTGCCAGGATGTCCGCCACGAGCGGCTGGGAGACGGTGGCCGCCTCGACCCAGCCCAGCCGGACGGAAGCCTCGGACTCGGCGTCGGGGCCCCACAGGGTGGGGTCCTTGGCGAAGATCCGGGTGGCGACCTTGTCTTCCAGCAGGGCGGGCAGGTGCTGTTCGTGGGCCAGGCGGGCAGCGCCCGTGGCGTCGTAGCTGAGAGTGGTCATGGAGACTATGCGCCCTTCCGTGCAGCGGCGAGGGCTCCCTCGACGTCGGCCAGCAGTTCCTTCCAGCTTGCCACGAACTTGTCGAGGCCTTCGGACTCGAGCACCGCGACGACCTCGTTGTAGGAGATGCCGAGGGCATCGAGGGCGTTCAGCGTGGCGTTGGCGTCGTCATAGCCGCGGGTGATCGTGTTGCCCGTGACGGTGCCGTGGTCGAACGTGGCGTCGAGGGTCTTTTCCGGCATGGTGTTCACGACGCCGGGGGCGACGAGTTCCGTGACGTAGAGGGTGTCCGGGTAGGCCGGGTCCTTGACGCCGGTGGAAGCCCACAGCGGGCGCTGGGGGAGTGCCCCGGCGTCGGCGAGCAGGGCCCAGCGCTCGGTGGAGAACAGCTCCTCGTAGACCTGGTAGGCGAGGCGGGCGTTGGCCACGCCGGCCTTGCCCTTGAGGGCGCGCGCCTCGTCGGTGCCGATCGCGTCGAGGCGCTTGTCGATTTCGGAGTCCACGCGGGAGACGAAGAAGGACGCAACAGAGTGGATCTTGGAGAGGTCGTGGCCGTTGTCCTTGGCCTGCTCCAGGCCGGACTGGAAGGCGTTGATGACGGCCCGGTAGCGTTCCAGCGAGAAGATCAGCGTGACGTTGACGCTGATGCCCTCGGCCAGGATGGCCGTGATGGCCTCGAGGCCTTCCAGGGTTGCCGGGATCTTGATGTGGACGTTGTCCTTGCCCACCTTCTTGTACAGGTGCTTGGCTTCGGCGATGGTGCCGGCGGTGTCCCAGGCGAGGCGCGGGTCAACCTCGATGGAGACCCGCCCGTCGACGCCCTTGGTGGCGGCGGCGACGGGGGCGAAGAGCTCGCAGGCGTCGGCGACGTCGGTGGTGGTGATTTCGAAGACGGTCTCCTCCACGGTGGCGCCGGCCGCGGCCTGGGCGGCGATGATGGCGTCGTAGTCGTGGCCGGTGGTGATGGCGGCGTGGAAGATGCTGGGGTTCGTGGTGACACCGACAACGTTCTTCTCTTCGATCAGCTTGCGGAGCGTTCCGGTGGCGAGGCGGCCGCGGGAAAGGTCATCGAGCCAGATGGAGACGCCGGCGTCGGAGAGCTGCTGGGTGGGGGTGGTGGTCATGGGTAACTCCTGAAGTCTGGGGCCGCCGCCGTCAGTAGGGCGGCGGCCCGGAAAGTGGGACGTCTGGGTCAGGCCGGGAGGCCCGCGAGGGAATCCTTGGCTGCGGCGGCGACAGCCTCCGCGGTGATGCCGAATTCCTGGAACAGGCGCTTGTAGTCCGCCGAGGCGCCGTAGTGCTCGAGGGAGACGGAACGGCCGGCGTCGCCGACGAATTCCCTCCAGCCCAGGGAGAGCCCGGCCTCGACGGATACCCGTGCCTTGACTGCAGCCGGGAGCACCGCTTCACGGTAGGCGGCGTCCTGCTTGTTGAACCACTCGACGCACGGCATGGAGACGACGCGGGTGGGGATGCCTTCGGCCTGAAGCGCCTCACGGGCGTGCACGGCCAGCTGGACCTCGGAACCGGTGCCGATCAGGATGACCTGGGCGTCGGCGGTCTTGCCGTCCGCCGAGGCCTCGGCCAGGACGTAGCCGCCCTTAGCGACGCCGGCGGTGGAGCCGAACGTGTCGCCGTCGGCGTCGCCGGTTCCGCGGGCATACGTGGGGATGTTCTGGCGGGTCAGCACGATGCCGGCCGGGTTCTCGTGGTTCTCGAGCATGGCCTTCCAGGCGGCCGCGACCTCGTTGGCGTCGCCGGGCCGGACAACGTCCAGGCCCGGAATCGCCCGGAGTGAGGCGAGCTGCTCCACCGGCTGGTGGGTCGGGCCGTCTTCGCCGAGGCCGATCGAGTCGTGCGTCCAGACGTACAGCGACGGGACTCCCATGAGGGCGCCGAGGCGGATCGCCGGGCGCTGGTAGTCACTGAAGATCAGGAAGGTGCCGGAGAACGCGCGGGTGCGGCCGTGCAGGCTGATGCCGTTGACGATCGACGCGGCGGCGTGCTCGCGGATGCCGAAGTGCAGCACCCGGCCGTAGGGGTTGCCCTTCCAGGCATCCGTGGAGCGGGAGACCGGGATGAACGACGGCGAACCCTCGATCGTGGTGTTGTTGGACTCGGCGAGGTCGGCCGAGCCGCCCCACAGCTCCGGCATGACCGGGCCGATCGCGTTCAGGACCTTGCCGGAGGCGGCGCGGGTGGAGACGTCCTTGCCGGACTCGAAGACCGGGAGGGCGGCGTCGAGTTCGGCCGGAAGCTTGCGGGCCTCGACGCGCTCCAGCAGGGCCGCTGCCTCGGGGTTGCCGGACTGCCAGGCCTCGAAGGCCTCCTGCCACTCGCTGCGGACGGCCGCGCCGCGGTCCACGGCCGCACGGGCGTGGGCCAGGACGTCGTCGTCGACCTGGAAGGAACGCTCCGGGTCGAAACCGAGGACCTTCTTCAGGGCGGCGACCTCCTCGGACCCGAGGGCGGAGCCGTGGATCTTGCCGGTGTTCTGCTTCTTCGGGGCCGGGTAGCCGATGATGGTGCGCAGGGACACGATGGAGGGCTTGCCGGTCTCGGCCCTGGCGGCCAGCAGGGCCGCGTGCAGTTCCTGCACGTCCTCCTTGTACTCCCCGGTGCGCGTCCAGTCGACGCGCTGGACGTGCCAGCCGTAGGCCTCGTAGCGCTTCAGGACATCCTCGGTGAAGGAGATGTCGGTGTCGTCCTCGATCGAGATGTGGTTCTCGTCGTAGATCACCACGAGGTTGCCGAGTTCCTGGTGCCCGGCGAGCGAGGACGCTTCGGAGGTGACGCCTTCCTGGAGGTCGCCGTCGGACGCGATGACCCAGACGGTGTGGTCGAACGGGCTGGTGCCTTCGGCGGCGTCGGCGTCGAACAGTCCGCGCTGGCGGCGCTGCGAGTAGGCGAAGCCGACGGCGGAGGCGAGGCCCTGGCCCAGCGGGCCGGTGGTGATCTCGACGCCCTTGGTGTGCTTGTACTCCGGGTGGCCCGGGGTCAGTGAGCCCCAGGTGCGCAGCGCCTCAAGGTCTTTCAGTTCCAGGCCGTAGCCGGAGAGGAAGAGCTGGATGTACAGCGTCAGGGAGGTGTGGCCGGGGGAGAGGACAAAACGGTCGCGTCCCAGCCAGTCGGGGTTCTTCGGGTCGTGCCGCATCAGCTTCTGGAAGAGAAGGTAGGCGGCCGGAGCCAGGCTCATCGCGGTGCCGGGGTGGCCGTTGCCGACCTTCTCGACGGCGTCGGCGGCCAGGACGCGGATGGTGTCCACGGCGCGCTGGTCCAAGCTGGTCCATGACAGTTCTTGCTCTTCCAAATGTGGCACGAAAACCGGGCCCCTCTCTGTGCTGACGGCGGGCGGTAGGGTCAGTCCCGTCCGGGGCACAGTTCGGTGCCCGCTGCGGTACGTACCAGCCGTTCACCATCGAAACGTTGATCTATCATTCAGTCGCGTGTGCACATGCACAGCTGCAGATGCTGCAGCCACCAGGGCGGCCGGATATAGCTGCGGCCCGTGCACGCTGATCTGCTGACAGCTTAGCCCCATTCCACCTGCCGGGTGCTGTATATCTCACCAATTGGACGGGATTTACGCTTATATGAATCACCTGTGTCCGCGGCGGCAGTGAGCCCGCGTTAATCTGTTCGAATCATGGCAGTGCGGCGGCGGCACTCCCGGGAGCGGCCGTCCCGTGCCTGCACGGTATGATGGTCAGTGGCTACCAACGGGGGCGAGGACACGCCTGTGCGCAGCGCGTGGACCCCCCTCGATATGCAACCCGCGTTGCGGAACCAGCCGGACTGAACAGCCAGACAGAACAGAGTGACTGCCACCGTGAGCACAACAGATACGCCGCTGACCGCTTCGCCCACCCGCGGAAGAATCGGCTTCTCCCGTAAAGCCAAGGCCTACCTGGCGCTCACGAAACCCCGCGTCATCGAACTCCTGCTGGTCAGCACCCTGCCCACCATGATCTACGCGGAGCGCGGCTTCCCGTCGATCGGCCTGATCCTGGCAACCCTCGTGGGCGGTGCGTTTGCCGCCGGCAGCGCGGGCGCGTTCAACTGCTACCTCGACCGCGACATCGACAAGCTGATGCACCGCACGGAGAACCGGCCCCTGGTCACGGGTGAGGTCACCCCGCGTGAAGCGCTGGTGTTCTCGTGGCTCCTGGGCGCGGCCGCTATCGCGATCCTCTGGTTCGGCGCCAACCCGCTCTCGGCCTGGCTTGGCCTCGGGGCGATCGTCTTCTACGTTGTCATCTACACGATGATCCTCAAGCGCCGCACGGCGCAGAACATCGTCTGGGGCGGGGCGGCCGGCTGCTTCCCCGTGCTCATTGCCTGGGCCGCCGTGACCAACACGGTGGAATGGCCCGCCATCGTGCTCTTTATGGTGATCTTCCTGTGGACCCCGCCGCACTACTGGCCGCTGTCCATGCGCTACGGCGAGGACTACCGCAACGCCAACGTGCCGATGCTTGGCGCGATCGCCGGGGCCAAGGTCGTCTCGGTGCAGGTGGTCCTGTACGCGTGGGCCATGGTGGCGTGCTCGCTGCTGCTGGTTCCGGCCGGCGGCGCAGGCTGGGTCTACACCGTCACCGCCGTGCTCGCCGGCGCGTGGTTCCTCTACGAGTCGCACGCGCTGTACAACCGGGCGCAGGCCGGCGACGTGTCCAACAAGGGCGCCATGAAGGTCTTCCACGGCTCCATCAGCTACCTGACCCTGCTCTTCATCGCCCTCGCCGTGGACCCGTTCGTCGGCTCCGCCATCATGGGCGGCTGACCAGCCAGCCACGAGGCGCCCGCGCAGACAAGACAGAAGAACCCCGGTCCAGGCGGACCGGGGTTCTTCTGCTTGAGGCCTGGCGCTACTTGTGTGTGCCTACTTGACCGGGCTGCTGCGGGCCAGGTCGGCGGCGTTCGTGGCTGCGCTCATCAGCAAGGCGGCCGCGAGCATGTGCGCCCCGACCAAGAGCGCCGGGATGCCGTTGTAGTACTGGGTGAACCCGATGGCGGCCTGCAGCACGGTGATGCCGAGGAGCAGCATGACGGCAGTGCGGAACGGGCCGGTGATCCGGTCGCGGAGGACGAGGTACAGCGCGAAGAGCGTCCCTGCGGTGACGAGGTAGGCCGGGACGGCGTGGATGTGCGAGAACAGGTCCCAGTCCAGGTTGTTGCGCGGGGCATCGGCGTCGCCGGCGTGCGGGCCGGCACCGGTGACGACGACACCCAGGCACACGGCCAGGGCGGAGAACAGCGCGACGGCGGACATCAGCGGACGCGCGACGCCGGGCAGTGCGGGCAGTTGAGCCGTCCGGAATTTCCCGGTCCGCCCGTAGGCGCGGTTGACCAGCAGGGTCGCCACGACCACCAGGGCCATCGAGACGAGGAAGTGCAGCCCCACCACCCAGGGGTTCAGCTGGGTCAGCACGGTGATGCCGCCGATGATGGCCTGCGCCGGGATGCTGGCGAGCAGCCCGAGGGCAAGCAGGAAGAGGTCGCGGCGTTCCTTGCGGAGGTTCCACAGGTACACCAGCATTGCCACGGCGATGGCGGCCAGGGCGAACGTCAGGAGGCGGTTGCCGAATTCGATGATGCCGTGGATCCCCATTTCCGGCGTGTTCACCAGCGACGCGTCCGTGCAGCGCGGCCAGGTGGGGCAGCCCAGGCCCGATGCGGTGAGGCGGACGGCGCCGCCGGTCACGATCAGGATGGTCTGGCCGATCAGGGACAGCACCGCCAGCCGCTGCACCGTCTTGTCGACGGTGACGGGCAGCCAGGAGATGTTCCGGGAAGCGGTCCGGGGAGGGCGGGAGGCCGTGCTCACAGTTTTCTCAATTCCATTTGAACCAACGGGTTGCTGCGCCGCCGGCAATCGCCGTCCAGAGCAGCAGGACAAGTACGGAGACAGGGTTGACAGTGCCGGACAGGAACGCTTCCCGCATTGCCTGCCCAAGGGCGCCGGAGGGCAGGAACTGCACGATCGCCTCCAGCAGGGCAGGCAGGCGTTCGGCCGGGACCACGATCCCGCCGAGGGCACCCAGCAGGATCCACAGCAGGTTGGTGATGGCCAGGGTCGCTTCCGGCCGGACGGTGCCTGCAACCAGCAGCCCAAGCGCCGTGAAAGCCGCGGCGCCCAGCACCAGCAGGCCGAGTGCCGGGGCCCATCCCTGCGGATTCGGCTGCCAGCCCAGCAACAGGGCCACGGCCGTGACCACGAGTACCTGCAGGGACAGCACCGCGAGGACCGCGAGGATCTTCCCGGCGATCAGCCCGGTGCGGCCCAGGGGAGTGGTGGAGAGGAAGCGCAGAACCCCGTAGCGGCGGTCAAAACCGGTGGAGATGCCCTGTCCGGTGAAGGCGGTGGACATCGCACACAGCGCAAGGATCCCCGGCACGGCAACATTGATCCGGCTCGCGCCGAACCCGTCCAGCAGGGGGGTGACGGTCAGGCCCACCATGGCCAGCAGCGGAAGGACGATCGCCAGGATCAGCTGTTCGCCGTTCCGGAGCATCGTGACGGTCTCGTACCTGCCTTGCAGCATGATGCGCCGCAGCAGCGTGGCGGGCGCACCGCCAAGGGGGCGGGCCGGCGGGGCGCTGCCCGAAGGCGCGTTTCCCAGCGCGGCGCTGTCGCGGGTCATCGGATCTCCCTTCCGGAGATGTCGAGGAAGACGTCTTCCAGGCTGCGGGCCTCAAGGCTCAGCGAACGGGGCATGATTCCCCGGGCCGCCCACCACGCGGTGATCGCGGCGAGGTCGGCGGGGGTCAGCGCGCCGGTGGCGGCATAGCTTCCCGCGCGCGCTTCGGTGACGTCGACGCCGTCGGGCAGCACTCCGGTGAAATCCAGGCCGGGGTCGGCCTCGAAGAGCAGGGTGCGGACGTGCTGTTCCCCGGCCTCGGGCGGCAGGGGGTGCTGCAGGAGCTGCGCGACTGTCCCCTCGGCAACGTTGCGGCCGGCGTCGATGATGTAGACGTAATCGGCGAGGCGCTGGGCGTCATCCATAAGGTGCGTGGTCAGGACGATGCCCATGCCGCTGTTCCGCAGTTCGGAAATGAGTTCAAACACGAGTTGGCGCGACTGCGGGTCCAGGCCGGCGCTCGGCTCGTCGAGGAAAAGCACCTCAGGGTTGCCCACCAGGGCGGCCGCAAGCGCAAGCCGCTGCTTCTGCCCGCCGGAAAGCCGCCGCACGGAGGTCCGGCTGAAGGCGTCGATTCCAAGGCGGTCAACCAGCTCCCCGACCGGCCAGGGGTCCTGGTACATGCCGGCAATATGCTTGAGCAGCGGGATGGGACGGGCCGACGGCGGCAGCCCGCCGTCCTGCAGCATCACCCCGACGCGGGCCCGCAGCCCGGCCCCGGCCGTGTCCGGGTCCTCGCCCAGGAGGCTGATGCTGCCGTGGGTGCGTTTCTGGAGTCCCTGGGCGCATTCGATGGTGGTGGTCTTGCCGGCACCGTTGGCTCCCAGCAGGGCTGTCACCTGTCCGCGTTCGGCGACGAGGGAAAGCCCGCTGACCACCCGAAGCATTTTGCCGTCGAGGGTGGACAGTGGACCTACATCCTTGACTAGCCCGCTGATGGACAGGACGGGGGATTCGGGGGATCGCACCACAGCATTCTACGGGATGTAGTACGCCCCGGGCCTGGGGTGGCCGCACCCGCCGGCTGCCCGGAGGATAGCCATGCCTTACTGGATCAGGGGACTAAATTAGGACATGATTGTGTTGTGTATTCCATGACCACCCCGACTTCTGCGGCGCCTGCCGTGCACGGCCGCCCGCGCGTGGCGCCGGCGTCCCCTTCCGGGACGGCCGGGTCCCTGGCAGCACAGGCTGCAACCGCCTTTCCGGCGGCCGACGCCGAGGAACGCACCCGGGACCGCGTACTGAACGCAGTCCTGGAACATGGCCCCATCAGCGCCGCCGAACTCGGCGATCTGCTCGGCTTTACGCCGGCCGCGGTCCGCCGGCACCTCGACCACCTTTCACGCGACGGTGTGATCGAGGTCAAGCGTGCCACCCGTGCCGGTGCGGGCGCCGGGCGCCCCGCCCGCCGCTATGTGCTCAGCTCCCAGGGCCAGTCCACGCTCGGAAACGACTACCTGGACATTGCCACCCTGGCGCTGCAGCGCCTCGGCGAAATGGCAGGTCCCGAAGCCGTGCGGCAGTTCGCCGTCGAGCGTTTCGGCGACATGGAGCGCCGCTACGCACCCGAAATCGACGCGGCCGGGCCGGACATCACCGCCCGCGCGCAGGCACTCTCCGCGGCGCTCAGCCGGGACGGATTCGTCGCCTCCACGGCGTCGATCGAGGCCAAGGCACCCCTGCCGGCGGCGCTCTCCAGCGTCCAGCTGTGCCAGGGGCACTGCCCCATCCAGCAGCTGGCCGCGCAGTTCCCAGTGTTCTGCGACGTGGAGACCGACGTGTTCTCCCGGCTGGTCGGCGTCGACGTCCGCCGGCTTTCCACACTGGCGCGCGGCGGCCACGTCTGCACCACCCACATACCTACAGGCCGTCCGGCGGCACCGGGGCCCCACAGCCCCGCCGCCACGCCGGGCAGCCTGGACGAAGTATCCAACCATCTGCAAGAAAGGCCGTGATGACGGACCAACTATCAGAGAAGAAGGT
This sequence comes from Arthrobacter sp. 05N429, assembly GCF_056397045.1. Classification (NCBI taxonomy): domain Bacteria; kingdom Bacillati; phylum Actinomycetota; class Actinomycetes; order Micrococcales; family Micrococcaceae; genus Arthrobacter; species Arthrobacter sp. 05N429. The sequence goes on along the minus strand of NZ_JBFTMQ010000003.1, from coordinate 304,045 downwards.
TGCTGAATCCACTGTGATTTCGGAGATTCTGGAAAAGAATCCCGAGCTCCACGGAATCGGTACCTATGAGTACGGCTGGTCCGACAAGAACGATGTCGGGGCCAACGCCCGCCGCGGCATCAACGAGGACGTCGTCCGCGACATTTCGGCCAAGAAGAACGAGCCGGAGTGGATGCTGGACCTGCGCCTGAAGGGCCTGAAGTACTTCGACCGCAAGCCCATGCCCACCTGGGGTGCAGACCTCTCCGGCATCGACTTCGACAACATCAAGTACTTCGTGCGGTCCACGGAGAAGCAGGCCGCCACCTGGGAGGACCTGCCCGAGGACATCCGGAACACTTACGAAAAGCTGGGCATCCCGGAAGCCGAGCGCAGCCGCCTCGTCTCGGGCGTCGCCGCCCAGTACGAATCCGAGGTTGTGTACCACCAGATCCGCGAGGACCTGGAACAGCAGGGCGTCATCTTCCTGGACACCGACACCGCGCTGCGCGAGCACCCGGAGATCTTCCAGGAGTACTTCGGCACGATCATCCCGGTGGGCGACAACAAGTTCGCCTCGCTGAACACGGCCGTCTGGTCCGGCGGTTCCTTCGTGTACGTCCCCAAGGGCGTCCACGTCGACATCCCGCTGCAGGCCTACTTCCGCATCAACACGGAAAACATGGGCCAGTTCGAGCGCACGCTGATCATCGCCGACGAGGACTCCTACGTCCACTACATCGAAGGCTGCACCGCGCCGATCTACACCTCGGACTCGCTGCACTCCGCCGTCGTGGAGATCATCGTGAAGAAGGGCGCCCGCGTCCGCTACACGACCATCCAGAACTGGTCCACGAACGTGTACAACCTGGTCACGAAGCGCGCCATCTGCGAAGAGAACGCCACCATGGAATGGATCGATGGCAACATCGGCTCCAAGGTCACCATGAAGTACCCGGCCGTCTACCTCGTGGGCGAGGGCGCCAAAGGCGAGACCCTGTCCATCGCGTTCGCGGGCGAAGGCCAGCACCAAGACACCGGCTCCAAGATGGTCCACATCGCACCGAACACCAAGAGCTCGATCATCTCCAAGTCCGTGGCCCGCGGCGGCGGCCGTGCCGCCTACCGCGGCCTGGTCCAGGTCCGCGAAGGCGCCAAGCACTCGGCCAACACGGTCCGCTGTGACGCCCTGCTGGTGGACACCATCAGCCGCTCGGACACGTACCCGTACATCGACATCCGCGAGGATGACGTCACCATGGGACACGAGGCCACGGTCTCGCGTGTCAGCGAAGAACAGCTGTTCTACCTGATGTCCCGCGGCATGCGCGAGGACGAGGCCATGGCGATGATCGTCCGCGGCTTCATCGAGCCGATTGCCCGTGAGCTGCCGATGGAATACGCCCTCGAGCTGAACCGACTGATTGAACTGCAGATGGAAGGATCGGTCGGTTAATGACTGACATCACTACTGAAAAGGCCCGCATCGGCGCGCCGTCAGCCCAGCCGTTCATCAACGGTTTCACCGAGGAAGGCGAGAGCCTTTCACCGCTGAACGCCGCGGAGTCCAAGTCCCCGCTGGCCGGCGAGGCCGTCAAGCGGCACTCGCACGGCGGCGGCGTCGGCGTTCCGGACAGCTCGCGCGCCGGCCGCCTGACCTCCTACAAGCTGGCGGACTTCAAGCCGCTGACCGGCATGGAGGAGGACTGGCGGTTCACGCCGCTCAAGCGCCTCCGCGGCCTGCACACCGAGGTCCTCAACGGCGCCGCTCCGTCCGTGGCCGTCACCGCCCCGGACAGCGTCCGGGTCGAAACCGTCGGCCGGGACGATGCCCGCATCGGCTCCGCCGCGATCCCCGAGGACCGTGTGTCCGCGAACGCCTGGGAGAACTTCACCGAGGCCACCGTCATCACGGTTCCCGCCGAGGTCCAGGCCGAAGGGGAAGTCAGCGTCCTGCTGACCGGCCAGGGCACCGGGGCGTCCGCCCAGCACATCGTGATTGTCGCGGAGAAGTTCTCCAAGGCCGTCGTCGTCCTGGACCACCAGGGCACCGCCGTCGTCTCAGAGAACATCGAGATCCTCGTGGAGGACGGCGCGCAGCTCACCGTCATCTCGCTCCAGGAATGGAACGACGACGCCGTGCACGCCTCCTCCCAGCAGGCGAAGCTTGGCCGCGACGCCAAGTTCAAGCACATCGTGGTCAGCCTCGGCGGCGACCTCGTCCGCGTCACGCCGTCGGCCCGCTTCACCGCCCCCGGCGCCGAAGTTGAACTGTTCGGCCTGTACTTCGCCGACGCCGGCCAGCACCTGGAGCAGCGCCTCTTCGTCGACCACGCCGTCGCCAACTGCAAGTCCAACGTCCTGTACAAGGGCGCCCTGCAGGGCCGCAACGCGCACACCGTCTGGGTGGGCGACGTCCTGATCCGCAAGGAAGCAGAAGGCACCGACACGTACGAGGCCAACCGCAACCTGGTCCTCACCGACGGCGCCCGCGCCGACTCCGTGCCGAACCTGGAAATCGAGACCGGCCTGATCGCCGGCGCCGGCCACGCCAGCGCCACCGGACGCTTCGATGACCAGCACCTGTTCTACCTGATGGCCCGCGGCATTCCTGAAGAGGTGGCCCGCCGGCTGGTGGTCCGCGGCTTCCTGAACGAGATCATCCAGAAGATCAACGTTCCGGGGATCGAGGAGCGCCTCACGGACGCCGTCGAACGCGAACTCGCGGCAACGAACCACTAGTGCGAAGCACTAGAGAACACGGAAAACATCAATGACTGAACAGCCAAGAGGCGAGCTCGTCTGCAACGCCAGTGAGATCCAACTCAAGCAGGCGCTGCGGATCCTGGTCGACGACTACCCTGTCGCGATCGTCAAGGACTCGATGGGCGAAATCCATGCCATCGGTGACACCTGCTCGCACGCCGACATCTCCCTTTCCGAGGGCGAAGTGGAAGGCTGCATGATCGAGTGCTGGGGCCACGGCTCCCAGTTCGATCTGCGCAGCGGCGAGCCGCTCCAGCTGCCTGCCTATGATCCTGTTCCCGTCTTCGCAGTGACCGTACTGGACGACGAGGTCTATGTGGACTTCACCAACGTCGTGAACGGCGCCGCGGCTCCGAACTTCAGCTAGCTGCCTGCAGCCGGCAACCCGTACAACAGAACTTATCGACAAGAAACCGCACGGTGCCGAAGGGCACGGTGCAGAGGAGAACAAGGCACATGTCTACTCTTGAGATCAAGGACCTGCACGTCAGCATTGACACCGAGCAGGGCACGAAGGAAATCCTGAAGGGCGTCAGCCTGACCATCCGGACCGGCGAGACCCACGCCATCATGGGCCCGAACGGTTCCGGCAAGTCCACCCTGGCGTCCACCATCGCCGGGCACCCGCGCTACAACGTCACCTCCGGCACCATCACGCTGGACGGCGAAGACGTCCTCGCGATGAGCGTCGACGAGCGCGCCCGCGCCGGCATGTTCCTGGCCATGCAGTACCCGGTCGAGGTTCCCGGCGTCAGCATGACCAACTTCCTGCGCACCGCCAAGACGGCCATCGACGGCGAAGCACCCAAGCTGCGCACCTGGACGAAGGACGTCAAGGCCGCCATGGCCCAGCTGCGCATCGACGCCGACTTCACCCAGCGCAACGTCAACGAGGGCTTCTCCGGCGGCGAGAAGAAGCGCGTCGAAATCCTCCAGCTGGAGCTGTTCAAGCCGAAGTTCGCCATCCTCGACGAGACCGACTCCGGACTCGACGTCGACGCACTCAAGGTTGTCTCCGAAGGCGTCAACCGCGCCCACGCCGAAGGCAACATGGGCACCCTGCTCATCACGCACTACACCCGGATCCTGCGCTACATCAAGCCGGACTTCGTGCACGTGTTCGTTGACGGCCAGGTTGTCGAAGAGGGCGGCCCGGAACTTGCCGACCGCCTCGAAGAAGAAGGCTACGACCGCTACGCCACCGGCGCCGGGGCAGCCACCATCGCTGCCGCTGATGCTGCAGCCCAGGCCTAGTTAGGACTTCACAATGACCGAACTCAATGTGGCCCGAACGGGCCTCGAGGATGTCGAAGAGGCACTCAAGGATGTGATCGACCCTGAACTGGGTGTGAACATCGTTGACCTCGGCCTGCTGTACGGCCTCAAGTACTCAGACGACGACGGCGCCCTGCTGATCGACATGACGCTCACCACGGCCGCCTGCCCGCTCACCGACGTGATCGAGGAGCAGGTCGGCAAAGCCCTGGACGGGGTCGTCGACGACTGGCGCCTCAACTGGGTGTGGATGCCGCCGTGGGGTCCGGAACGGATCACCGAGGACGGCCGCGACCAGATGCGCGCCCTCGGCTTCAACATCTAGGACACCCCAACGACGACGGCGGGTCCACCTTTCTGAGGTGGGCCCGCCGTCGTCGTTCTATCGGTTGCTCCGCAACCGCCCTTCTGGCAGCCCATAACGGCTGTTACGGAGCAGCCGACGGCGCTACAGGGTCACGGGGAAGCGACGGCGAACGTGTCGCACTGGTTGATGTCGCCGGTCGAGTAGCCCTGGTAGAACCATTTCTGCCGCTGGGCGCTGGAGCCGTGAGTCCAGGCCTCAGGGGAGACCCTGCCCGTTGCGGCCTGCTGGATCCGGTCGTCACCGACGGCGGAGGCGGCGGAGAGGGCATCCTGCAGATCCCGCTCCTTCAGCGGCTCCAGGAATGGCAGCCCGGTCTTGGGGTCCTGCTGGGTCGTGGCGTAGCGGACCCAGAGGCCGGCGTAGCAGTCAGCCTGCAGCTCCACCCGGACAGCCCCGGATTCCGGTCCCTGCGGGTCCTGCTGGGCCCGGTCCAGGTTCCCCAGCACGTTCTGGATGTGGTGGCCGAATTCGTGCGCCACCACGTATTCCTGCGCGAGGGGTCCGCCGGAGGAGCCGAAGCGGTCCACGAGTTCCTGGAAGAAGCCCGGGTCGAAGTACGCGGTGGAGTCGGCGGGGCAGTAGAACGGGCCCACTTCCGACGTCGCTGAGCCGCAGCCGGTGTTGGTGGCCACGTCGAAGATCACCGTTTCCGGCTGCGGATACTGCCTGTTGTATTGGGCCAGGTAGGCGGGCCAGAAGGCGTTCAGGCTGTTGACCGTTCCGGTGATGCGGCAGTCGAGCCGGGCATCGGCGTCGGCGCCGGTCGTGCAGGCCGGGGCGGTGCCCTGGCTCTGCGATCCGGGATCCTGCGTGCCGGCGCCCAGGCCTTCCAGCAGGCTCGGATTGATGCCGAGCAGCGCCGCGATCAGCAGGATGATGCCGCCGCCGATCCCGCCCCCGACTTTGACGCCGCGGCCCATGCCGCGACGGTCCTGGACCTGCGAGGGATCCAGTTGAACATTGTCGTTGAAACTCATGCTGTCACAATATCGCGTGCCGGCTTCCGGACGGCCCGCGGCCGGTAAAGTTGGTCTGATGCCTTTCCTCGACAGACTTCAGCGCTGGGCCGATGACCGCCCCGACGGGACTGCCGTCGTCGTGGCCGGGCAACGCCTGAGCTGGGAAGAGTTGCGCGACACGGCCGCCGGGCTGGTGCCGGGCACGCCCGCTGTGACAGTGCTGTCGGAGGAGAACTCCCTCCACTTCGCCGCCGCGTTCGCAGCCGGCGTTGCAGGGGAGCGGCAGTGTGCCGTGCTGGACCCGTCGTGGCCGGCGCAGCTGCAGGACGGGATCCGTGACCGGATCCGCGGCCTGTCTATTCGATCGGGCGTGGCGGCCGCGGCGTCCGCAACGGAGCTCGTCGACGGGCCCGCGGACACTCCGTTCCTGATCGGCCTGACCTCTGGAACCACGTCCGTCCCCAAGGCCTTCAGCCGCTCTCGAATGTCCTGGCAGCTGTCCTTTGACGCGTCGGTCGAGTTTTTTGGCCTGGCCGTGGACGACAAGACCCTGGCGCCCGGGCCCCTCGCGGCCAGCCTGAACCTGTATGCCCTGGCCGAATGCCTGTACGCCGGCTCGGAGTTCCACACCCTCTCCGGGTTCGACGTCGGCGCCGCCCACGCCGCGGTCAGCCATGACGGCATCACCCGGCTGGTGCTCGTCCCCACGATGCTGCGGCTCCTCAGCGAGCGGGGACTGAGCGGAGGGGTGGACGCCTCCGGCGTCAGGAGCATCATCTGCGCCGGTTCTAAACTGGACGCCCGGACCCTCGAGGCAGCCCGCCGCTGGGCACCCAACGCGACCATCTTCGAGTACTACGGCGCCTCGGAACTCAGCTTCGTCTCCGGGGCCGGGCTCCCGCCCGGGCAGCAGCCGGAGCAGCGCGGAACCGGGATCGGGCGGCCGTTTCCCGGCGTCGAGATCCGTATCCTCGACGACCACGGAACCCAGCTGCCGGACGGCGCCGACGGCAACATCAGTGTCCGCAGCGGCATGGTCAGCAACGGGTATCTCTGGGGCGACGACGGCCAGGCCCTGCAGAGCTTCGACGGCTGGCACACGGTGGGGGACCAGGGCTACCTCGACGGCGGGACCCTCCACATGCTGGGCCGCCGATCCGACATGATCATCACCGCCGGCACCAACGTCTACCCGCACGAGGTCGAGCTGGCATTGGCGTCCGTGCCCGGCGTGGCCGCCGCCGTGGCCGCCGGCCAGGCAGACGATCTCCGCGGCCAGAAGGTCGTCGCCGGCATAGTCCCCTCCCACGGCGGCGTGACTGCCACGCAGCTGAAGGCCGGCGTCGAGGACGTGCTGGCGCGGAACAAGCGGCCCCTGGAGTACTTCACCCTGGCCGAGCTGCCCCTGACGGACCGCGGCAAGCTCAGCCGTGAACTGCTGCTCGACTGGATCGCGCGCAACGACCCACGGATCCGGCGCCTTGGCTGAGCAGCAGCGGATTCTTCCCGACGACCGGCAGCCCGTCATCATCGCGGCCCGGCGCACCCCGGTCTGCCGCGCCAACGGCGCCCTGAAGACCTGGCACGCCCATGAACTGCTCGCCCCCGTGCTCCGCAGGCTGCTGGCCGACGCCGGAGTCGCTCCGGAATCGGTGGCGGACGTGGTGATCGGCAACGCCGTGGGCGGCGGCGGAAACGTGGCCCGGCTCGCGGCCCTCGAAGCCGGGCTGCCGGTCAGCGTCCCCGGTGTCACGGTGGACCGGCAGTGCGGCTCCGGACTCGACGCGATCGTGCTGGCCGCCCGGCTCGTGGCCGCCGGCGGCAGTGGCCTGTACTTGGCCGGAGGGGTGGAAAGCATCAGCACGGCACCGCTGCGCGCCCGCCGGAGTGCCCAGGGCGACCCCGAGTTCTTTTCACGGGCGCAGTTCGCCCCCAAGGGCCTCGGCGATCCGGACATGGGAGTGGCCGCAGAGAATGTGGCCGCTCATTTCGGCATCAGCCGGGAGCGGCAGGATGAGCTGGCGTTGCGCAGCCACCGGCGTGCCCTGGCGTCCGCCGCCGCCGGGTTGTTCGACGCCGAGATCGTTCAGCTCCCCGGTGTTCCCGGACCGGACGGCGCTGTTGGCACCGGAGGCGGCACGGTGTCAGCCGACGACGGACCGCGCCCGGGGTTGACCGCAGCTGTGCTGGCCCGGTTCCCTCCGGTGTTCGCCGAGGGCGGCACCGTCACCGCAGGGAACTCCTGCTTCGACGCGGACGGGGCCGCCGGCGCCGTGATCACCTCGGTGCAGCGGGCCCGCGAACTGGGGGCCACGGACGGATTCCTGGTACGCGGCACGGACACGGCGGGAGTGGACCCGCGGCTGCTGGGCATCGGGGCGGCCGAGGCCGCCGAACGTCTGCTGGAGCGGTGTGGCGTCACGGCCGCCGGGGTGGGGCTGGTCGAGTTCAACGAGGCGTTCGCATCCCAGACCCTGGCGTGCCTGGACCGGCTCGGCATCGCGCCGGAACGGGCCAACCTCGACGGCGGCGCCCTGGCCTTGGGCCACGCTTACGGGGCATCCGGTGCGGTGCTGGTGACCCGGCTGCTGGCGCAGGCCCGCCGCAACCCGGTCGAGGGGCAACTGGCGCTGGCGATGATCAGCATCGCCGGGGGCATGGGAACCGCCGCGCTGCTGGACTACCGGAGCATTTCCTAGCTGCTGCGTGCGGCTTCCGCGGGCACCGGGGGACATGCCCGGCCCTCGGCCCGGCCAGTGGACATACTGGGATTATGTACACTTGCCGCGCATTGGGGAGCGCATGCTCAGCGGTGTGTCGCGCTAGGGGAGGGCATGTCCCGCTGCGGGGGTGGCAGGCGGCGCATGTTCCTCGGTCTCGTGCTCGCCCAGGCCGCGGGCCGCGAGGGCGTCGCCGGTCTGCCGGGCGAAGGCCACCGTGGTGATAAAGACCGGGAGAATCAGCGCCCGGGGGTTGCGCTCCAGGCCGCGGGCCCGGGCGGAATCGCGGACATCGCTGTACGCGCCCGCGATGAACGGGATGCTGCGCAGCATGATCGCGATCGTCAGGGCGAACCGCTCCGGATCCGCACCGAAGCGCCGGAACGGCGTAGCCAGGGAAGCCACACCGTCCAGCAGCCGCTGCACCGGAGTGGTGGCGGTGAGGATCGACGCCGCCACGATGCAGACCAGCACGTTGAGCACAATCCGCGCCGCCGTGGGCCCGCCGAGCTGCCACCACTGGAACAGGCCGATGGCAGCGAGGACGGGCAGCACGGGCCGGACCGCCCGGAACAGCCGGGACAAGCCTGCCCCGCTGAGCAGGAACAGGGCGCACATCAGCACCAGGACCCCGGCCGCTACGGCCAAGTCCACAATCAGGAACGACGCCATGCCGCAGCCGAGGACCAGCAGGAACTTCAGCCACAGCGGCGCGCGGTGCAGCAGGGAGTTCCCCGGCACGTAGTTGGCGAACAGGAATCCGTGCCCGCTCACCGCTGCTCCTGGCGCGGCTTTTCCAGCCCTCCGCCGGGGGCCGCGGGAACCGCCGCACAGAGCTCGCGGTAGTGCGCGACGGCGGCGGCCGGGCCGCCGTCGAACACCACCGCCCCGACGTCGACAACGAGGACCCGGTCCAGGTCCAGCGCCAGTTCCACGTCGTGCGTGGAGAGGATGACCTGCTGGCTGAGCCCTGCCAGCGTGCGCCGGAGCAGCTCCCTGTTGCGCAGGTCCAGCAGGGTCGACGGCTCGTCGAGGACCAGCACTTCCGGGTCAACGGCGAGAACCGCCGCGAGGGCCAGCAGCTGCCGTTCCCCGCCGGAAAGCTCATAGATGCTCTGGTCGGCCAGCGGCAGCAGGCCGAAGCGGTCCAGGGTTGCCTCCGCCTGACGGCTGCGTTCGCGGGAATTGCGGACCGAACGCCGGAGTGACAGCTCGACATCCTCCCGCCCGGTCGGCATCACCAGCTGGGAGAGCGGATCGGTGAACACGAAGCCGACACGCCGTCGTACCTCCCGCACCGCGCGGACCGTATCCGAGCCGTCCACCGTGACGGTGCCGCTGCTCGGCGCCACGAGCCCGTTGAGGAGCCGCAGCAGGGTGGACTTGCCGGAACCGTTGGCGCCGATCACGCCGATCCGCTGCTCGGTGAGCCGCAGGCTCAGCTCCTCCAGCAGGATCTTGGGCGCAGGCCGGCCGTCGACGGCGACCCGTACCGCAGCCCGGTCCAGGACGATGGTGCTCACGGCCGGCTGTCCGCCTCGGCGCCGGGAGCGGCCGCGGCGGGTACGGGACGGGGAGTCCCGGCGGCCCGGACCCTGCGGATGAGCAGATCCGGGAACGCCTTGTGCAGCGCGAGGGCAATGGTCACGGCCAATGCGTTCTTGATCACATCGCCGGGGTAGAAAACCAGGTCGGCGAGGAACGCCTTGGAGAAGTCCAGCTTCGCGTTGACCATCATTCCCAGGATGCCGAGGCCGTGGATGAAGATGATGCTGCTCACCATTGCGGAGGCGAAAAGGAGGAGCGCACGGAGCTTGCCGGGACGGCCCGCAGTGCGGCGGAACACGACGACGGTCAGCCAGCCCACAGCCGTGGCCGCGAACACGAACCCGATGATGTAGCCCGCGGAGGGGCCAGCGAGGACCCCCAGTCCGCTGCGGCCGCCACTGAAGATCGGCAGCCCGGCGAGCCCGAGGAGGACGTAGAGCCCGACGGCGGCGAAAGCCCTGCCGGGGCCCAGGGCAAGGCCGGTGAGCATCACGGCGAGCGTCTGCAAGGTGATGGGGACACCGAGGCCGCCCACCGGAATGGCGGCGATCAGGGCTGATCCTGCCACCAGCGCGGCGAAGACCGCGATCAGGCCCAGGTCGGTGGCGTTCCAGCGGTTGCGGCGCAGGGCGGGGGCGGCGGCAGCGGCGCCGTCGGTCTGTGTCATGGGAGTTCCTATCGCGAGTGAATCGGGGACATGCTTCTCTGTTTCTGACTGTACGAGCATGGCGGCGCGCGTTTTTTGTAGGTGCTCCACTAACCGGCGGCCCGGTTGCTGGAGGGCAGCGCCAAAGGCTCCCGGCCGGCGTCCTTGTCATGGGGCGGAGGCCTGGCCGGTAGACTGGGAGAGGCCGTCCTCTCGGCCACACTGCCCCGGCCTTTCCAGACTCCACTTTTGTGCCGCGGCGTTCCCTGTTGTGAAAGGCCTTAGCTGCATTGATTACCGTCCAGGATCTCGAACTGCGCGCCGGCGCCCGCCTCCTTATGGACCAGGTGAGCTTCCGGATCGACAAGGGAGACAAGATCGGCCTTGTGGGCCGTAACGGTGCAGGCAAGACCACCTTGACCAGGGTGCTCGCAGGCGAGGGCCTGCCCGCCGGCGGCAAGGTGACCCGCAGCGGCGAGATCGGTTACCTGCCGCAGGACCCGCGCACGCCGGACATGGAGCAGCTGGCCCGTGACCGGATCCTGTCCGCCCGCGGCCTGGACATCGCCGTCGGGAAGCTCCGCGTGGCCCACGAAGAGATGGCCAGCGACGACGCCGACATCCAGCGCAAGGCGATGAACCGCTACGACCGGCTTGAGTCCGAGTTCCTGGCAGCCGGCGGCTACGCGGCCGAGGCCGAGGCCGCCGCGATCTGCTCCAACCTGGCGCTCCCGGACCGGCTGCTGAACCAGCCGCTCAAGACTCTTTCCGGCGGCCAGCGCCGCCGTGTGGAGCTGGCCCGCATCCTGTATTCGGACGCCGAAACGATGCTCCTCGATGAGCCCACCAACCACCTCGACGCCGACTCGATCTCCTGGCTCCGTGAGTTCCTGAAGAACCACCAGGGCGGCCTGATCGTGATCAGCCACGACACGGAACTGCTTGAAGCCACCGTGAACAAGGTGTTCCTGCTGGACCCCAACCGCGCGCAGATCGACTTCTACAACATGGACTGGAAGCGCTACCTCCAGCAGCGCGAGACGGACGAGCGTGCCCGCAAGCGGGAGCGCGCCAACGCGGAAAAGAAGGCCCAGGTCCTCATGGACCAGGCCAACAAGATGCGCGCCAAGGCCACCAAGGCCGTCGCCGCGCAGAATATGGCCAAGCGTGCCGAGCGTCTGCTGGGCGGCCTCGAAGCAGTGCGCGCGACCGACCGCGTGGCAGCCCTTCGCTTCCCGGATCCGTCGCCCTGCGGCAAGACCCCGCTCACCGCGGACGGCCTCAGCAAGTCCTTCGGCTCGCTGGAGATCTTTACGGACGTGGACCTCGCCATCGACCGCGGCTCCAAGGTGGTCATCCTGGGCCTCAACGGCGCCGGCAAGACCACCCTGCTCCGGATGCTCGCCGGCGTCGACAAGCCGGACACCGGCGAAGTCGTCGCGGGCCACGGCCTGAAAGTCGGCTACTACGCGCAGGAGCACGAGACGCTCGACGTCGACCGGACCGTGTTGCAGAACATGCGTTCCTCCGCCCCGGACATGAACGACGCGGAAGTGCGCAACATCCTCGGTTCGTTCCTGTTCTCCGGTGACGACGTCGACAAGCCCGCCGGTGTGCTTTCCGGCGGTGAGAAGACCCGTCTGGCACTGGCCACCATTGTGGCCTCGAGCGCGAACGTGCTGCTCCTCGATGAGCCCACCAACAACCTGGACCCGGCCAGCCGCGCCGAAATCCTCGGAGCCCTGAGCAACTACACCGGCGCCGTGGTGCTGGTGAGCCACGATGAGGGTGCCGTTGAAGCGCTGAATCCTGAGCGCGTGGTTCTGCTGCCCGACGGCGTCGAAGACCTCTGGAACGCGGACTACCTGGACCTGATCACGCTGGCGTAGGCTGGCGCCGGGCTCGCCTTCCGCTTCGCGGCTCGCCCGATTTGCCGCGTGCTCGCTCGGTCCTCGCTTAGACGCACGCTACACAAATCGACCGCGCCGCTCCGCTGGCGGTCGTGTCGCCACTGGCGGAAAGCTAACGAACCTGGAGTTCCTGGGCGTCCGTGATCCGATGCAACTCTTCGTAGGAGATGGAGAACATCGAGTTGTGGTCGCCCGCGCCGGCCCAGAGCACGGGGTGGGCCGCGAGGGACTCGTCCAGCAGCGTCCGAATTTTTGCCGGGTGGCCGACCGGGGCTACGCCGCCAACTTCCTGGCCGGTGTGTTCGAGCACGAAGCCGGGGGAGGCGCGGCGGATTTTGCCGGCGCCCAACTGGGCGGCGACCTTCAGGACATCAACCCTTGCAGCGCCGCTGGCCAGGATCAGCAGCGGGGCGCCCTCGAGGTCGAACACGAGGCTGTTGGTGATCGCCGCGACGTCGCAGCCCAGCGTGGCGGCGGCCGCAACCGCCGTCGGGACTTTCGAATCGAACACTGTAACGGTGTCTTCTGCGCCCAGCACAGTCAACGCCCGCTTCACCCGGGCCACGGGGTCCGGAACCACGATGTCCACGGCTCAGAACCCCTGGGCGTCCAGGATGGCGTCTTCCTCTTCCTCCGCCGTCGCGTTCTTCCGCTTGCGGGGGACAGGACGACGGCGGGCCACCGGGCCGCTGGAGTGCATGAAGCCGCCAGCGGAGTCTCCCTCTGCCGCCTGGGCTTCGGCATCCTCGGCGTCGATGGCCGCGTTCCGGGCCTGCTGACGGGCCGCGTACCCGAAGCCGATGAACATCAGGACGCCGAAGGCAAACCACTGCAGCGAGTACGACAGGTGCGTGCCCTCCTCCGTGGACGGCTTCGGGAACGGGAAGGGCATCTCCGCCACGGACGGGCTCTCGGACGCAAGCTGCCCATACGCGCCCGTCAGCAAGGGGTAGCCGAGTTGGCTCGAGTAGGTTTTGAGGTCGATCGAGGCCAGCTGCCCGTCCGGGGCGCCGCGCTGCAGCTCCGGCTCGGAAGGCTTGAGACGGGCGACGACGGTTACCGTGCCTTGGGGCGGTGCCGGGACCGAGTCCGGGCGGCCCGGGTTGTTGTTGCCGATCGGCAGCCACCCGCGGTTAATCACGACGGTCTCGCCGGTTTCCACCCGGAACGGGACCACGACTTCGTAGCCGGGCTGGCCATTGAGAGGCCGGTTGCGGACGATGCGCTGCCCGTCGACGTCGTAAGTGCCCTTCAGCTCCACCTGCGTCCACTCGCGGTCCGCGGCGAGGGAGCTGAACTGCTCCTTGACCTCGGCGAAGGGGACCGGCGTGGCGGAATAGTTGGAGGTGACACGGTTGATTTCCGCGAGGGTTTCCGCTCGGCGGTCCATCTGCCAGCGGCCCAGCCCGACGCAGGCGGCCGCAAAAATCGCGGCCAGCAACAAATAGCCCAGCCATTTGCTGGAAAAGAGAAAACGGTACATTCAGCTTGCCTTGCCTGCCGGGTCCAGTGCCACAGTTTCTTTCCAGAGCCCGCGGGTCTGCAGATAGTCCTCGAGCCAGGCCCGATGCTCTCCGCAGGCCAGCCAGATCTTGCGCCGTTCCGGGGTGTGGATCTTGGGGTTGTTCCAGAGTAGCTGCCATTCGGCGCCGCTCCGGCATGCTTTGCGGGAGCACACGGCCTCCGCGGGTCCGGCTGCTCCGCCGTTCCCGGTGAGATCAAAAAGGTTCACGACGCCGCCCGTCCCTGACCGGCGTCGTCCCCGGCGTCTCCCGCGGGGAGATCCCGCCCATCCTTCGGGGCGTCCTCGTCATCTACGAGTTCGCCCTGCAACAGCGTCATCGACGGGTCTTCCTGTTCCGGGCCACCTGGAACCGCGGCCGGGGCATCGAGCTGGGCAAGCGGGGCGTAGTCCAGCAGCGAGTCGGCGTGGACCTCCGCCTGGTCACCGCCGTTGGCGATGATAACGGCAACCCAGGGCAGGAACACGGCCCCGATGATCGGCAGGACCTTGAACCAGCCGTCCACAACAAAGATCAGAATCAAGCAGACCATGCGGATACCCATCGCCACGGCGTACTTGATCATCCGCTGGCGCATCTCTTCAGAATGCGCGGTAGCGGCGTCCGTGATGCTGTGAACCTCGGAATCACCGGACGGGACGTCCGGGTTCCCGGGCACAGGTACACCGGGTCGGTTTTTGAGTGTCACGGCTGTCAGATCACGCTCCCAAGGCTTACTGCAATTCTCTCACCAACGGCAGGGCCGCCCAAACGCGGGCCGGCCGGGCGCTAAGATCGGAGGCAGGAAAATCCCGCCCCCAGCGCGGCGCCGTCCGCCGCAGAATTCCGGAGCCCCACCATGTCTGAAACAGCAACCACCGGCCGCAGCGTCCTGATCACCGGCGGAAACCGCGGAATCGGCCTCGCCATCGCCGAAGCCTTCCTCGCCAACGGTGACAAGGTGGCCGTCACATACCGCAGCGAATCAGCGCTTCCCGAGGGCATTCTCGGCGTCAAGGCAGACGTCACCGACGAAGCCTCCGTGGACGCCGCGTTCGCAGAAGTTGAAGCCGCGCACGGCCCCGTCGAGGTGCTGGTGGCGAACGCCGGCATCACCAAGGACACGCTCCTGATGCGAATGAGCGAGGACGATTTCACCTCGGTCATCGACACCAACCTCACCGGCGCCTTCCGCGTGATCAAGCGCGCCTCCAAGGGCATGATCCGGGCACGCAAGGGCCGCGTCGTCCTGATTTCCTCCGTCTCGGGCCTCTACGGAGCGCCCGGCCAGATCAACTATTCCGCGTCCAAGGCCGGCCTGGTCGGAATCGCCCGCTCCCTGACCCGCGAGCTGGGCGCCCGCGGCATCACCGCGAATGTGGTGGCGCCCGGCTTCATCAACACCGATATGACGGCGGAACTGCCCGAGGCAACCCAGAAGGACTACCTGTCCAAGGTCCCCGCCGGCCGCTTCGCCGAAGCCTCCGAGGTTGCCAACGTGGTCCGCTGGATCGCCAGCGAGGAGGCCGCCTACATCTCGGGCGCGGTCATCCCGGTCGACGGCGGCCTCGGCATGGGCCACTAGGCTCCATCCAACAGTCGACGACGCCGACGCGTTGCGGCGGCCGGCCCCTCACCGGGCCGGCCGCACACCGCCTGCCCACTGCTGCCCAGGGCCGCCACGCTGGGACCTTCAGCCCTTTGCGCCGCGCGTCCCCGGGTGTGTAATAGGGCTACAGCCCCTGACCCCACCTTGGCAGGGGCATGGATTCAGGAGGACAACTGTGGCTGAACTGAACAAGTGGGTCGCCTCGGACATGCTGGAGCCGATCAAACGCTTCCTCGACGGCGACCTCACCATGACGCCGTCCATCAAAGTCGAACAGTTTCTGGACGGAACCACGCAGGTGGTGCGCGCCGAGGTTCCGGGGATCGACCCGGACAAGGACGTTGACGTCTCCGTGAGCGGCGGCATGCTGCACATCAGGGCGGAACGTGAGGAAAAGACCGAGCACAAGGGCAAGGACGGCTACCGCTCGGAATTCCGTTACGGCTCCTTCTCGCGCAGTGTTGGCCTGCCGCCGGGCACCAGGGCTGAGGACATCACGGCCACCTACAAGGACGGCGTCCTCGAGGTGCGGGCACCTGCGCCCGTGACAACACCCGACACCACGTCCCGGAAGATCAGGATCGACCACCCGTAGCGAGGCTGGATGCGGGCGGGGCGGCAGGTCAGAACCGGCCCGCCCCGTCCCGTTCTGCGCAGGCAGCAGGACGCTGGCCGCCCAGCCTCAGCCGGCAGCCTCCCTCGCCTCCCGCAGCCAGTCCAGGACCTCCCGGTCAAGCTCGTCCACAGTATGCAACTCCAGGTGATGCATCCACATCCCCGGGGACGGGCTGACCACCTCCTTGAATCTGGCGGACCCGATGCGCCGCGGGAGCGCGATCGACAACACGGCGGGCACCTCGGATGTTACGTAGCGTCCCGGCCACCAGAGATACGCGAATCCGCGTCTGTCCCGGAACGCGACCTGGCTTTTCGTTGCCCGGACGTCAGGCGGGGTTGGTGCGGCCAGCATCGCCTCCACCGCGCGGAACAGCTCAAGGCCCCTCGGTGAACCGCTGAACACCTCTTCCGGCGTCGAGTCCCCGCCTACGCCCCGGGGCACGGGGCGTCCCGTTGCGTCATGATCGGCCATTCCATGCGCGCGAGCCTACGCCCGCGGTCCCGGCCGTCACTAGCCCGCTGCTCCTTCTTTGTGGAACCCGAACAACCGAAAACGCCGGCGGCGCTGGCATGATGGACTGCAGACCCACCGTTTTTGGACGTTTGGAACAAAGGAGCTCGTATGGGACTGCTGGACAACAAGACCGCAATCGTGACCGGTTCATCGAGGGGCATCGGCGCTGAAGTCGCCAAGATCCTCGCCGCCGAGGGCGCCGCCGTCGTCGTGAACTACCGCCAGAAGGCGCCGCGCGCCAACAAGGTCGTTACGGAAATCGAGGCCGCCGGCGGCCGGGCCGCCGCCGTCGGCGCGGACCTCACCACCCAGGAAGGCGTCCAGGCCCTGGCCAGCGCCGCGATGGAGAACTTCGGCTCGCTCGACGTCCTGGTCCTCAACGCCTCCGGCGGGATGGAATCCGGCGTGGAAGAGGGCTACGCGCTCAAGCTCAACCGCGACGCCCAGGTGAACATGCTCAACGCCGCCGTGCCGCTGATGCCCGAAGGTTCCCGGGTGGTCTTCGTGACCAGCCACCAGGCCCACTTCATCAACACCGTGCCCACCATGGAAAACTACGAGCCCGTGGCACGCAGCAAGCGCGCCGGCGAGGACGCCCTGCGCGAACTCGTCCCGAGCCTGGCCGAGAAGGGCATCTCCCTTGTCGTGGTCTCCGGCGACATGATCGAGGGCACCGTGACGGCCACCCTGCTGGACCGCTCAAACCCGGGCGCCATCGAGGCCCGGCGTGCCGAGGCCGGGAAGCTGTACTCGGTGGTCGAGTTCGCCGGCGAGGTCGCCAAGATGGTCACGGCCGACGTCGAGTCCGGCCACACCGAGTACGTCGGCGGGTCCGACTACTTCAACAAGAGCAACTAGGCACCCACCACGGGACGCAGGGAAGGCCGGGGCAACCGCCCCGGCCTTCCTTTGTTCTAAGCCATCAGGTGACCGTGCAGCCTCAGACGCCGGCGATGTGCCGCACCGCGTCAAGGTACGGCAGGTTCACCGCGGCGTCCGCCACAGCACGGACAGCCGGCTTGGCGTTGAACGCCACGCCGATCCCTGCGGCGCCGAGCATGTCCAGATCGTTGGCGCCGTCGCCCACAGCAATCGTGTGCTCCATCGGGATGCCTTCCCGGGCGGCCCATTCGCGCAGGTATTTCTCCTTCGCCGCCCGGTCAATCACCTCGCCGATCACTTTCCCGGTCAGGGCGCCGTCGACGATTTCGAGCTCGTTGGCGATCCAGTAGTCCAGTCCCAGTCCCTCCGCGATGGGCTGCAGGATCTGGTTGAAGCCGCCGGAGATCACGGCCACCACGTGCCCTGCGGCCCGGAAGGCGGCCACGAGCTCCGCCGCCCCGAGGCTCAGCTTCACTTCGGCGCGCACGGAATCGACGACGTCGGCCGGCAGCCCGGCGAGCACCGCCACCCGGGAGTGCAGGCTCTGGGCGAAGTCCAGCTCGCCGCGCATGGCGGCCTCGGTCACGGCCGTCACTTCGTCGCGCTTGCCGGCGTACGCGGCCAGGAGTTCGATCACTTCCTGCTGGATCAGGGTGGAATCCACGTCCAGGATGAGGAACTTCCGCTGCGCACTGCGGAGGGAGGCGGGGACAATCGCCGTGTCCACTCCCGCTGGGCCGTTATCGGCCACCGTCCGGCGCAGTCCAGCCAGCGCCGACTCCCCGCTGTCCGGGCCGGAACCAAGGTCAACGCTGCCGTCCGCCGTGTACACCTCGAAGCGGGAGTCACCGGTGCGGGTTTCGGCGTCGAGGGCCACTCCCGCGGCTGCCAGCAGCGAACGGAGCCGCTGCACTTCGGGGAGGGTCAGTTTCGGGGCATAGCTCACTGCGGTCACGAACAGGTTCATGTCTGCAATCCTAGCGATCAGGCGGATGGGGGCCTGCATTCGTTGCGCCCCGGTGACGCCGCTGCAGCCAGGCGGCGGGTGCCCGGCATGCACCCGGGACGGGCCCGGTGTTCCGGTTATCAGTCGTCCGCTTTTATGTCCTAGTGTCTACTCCTATGAGTGATGTTCTTGAAATGGCCGCCGTCAGCGTTGTGCGTGGGGCAAAAACCCTCCTGGACAAGGTCGACTGGCAGGTCCGGGAAGGCGAGCGTTGGGTGATTCTTGGCCCCAACGGCGCCGGCAAGACCACACTGCTGCAGATCGCCGCGGCGCGGATCCACCCCACGAGCGGGATGGCGGGCATCCTCGAAGAGATCCTCGGCGCCGTCGACGTCTTCGAACTCCGGCCCCGGATCGGCCTGTCCTCAGCCGCGCTGGCCAATCAGATCCCGGAACACGAGAAGGTCCTCAACGTCGTCGTGACGGCCGCCTACGGTGTCACCGGACGGTGGCGCGAAGGGTACGAGAAGGACGACGAACGCCGCGCCTTCTCCCTGCTGAACGAGTGGGGCATGGGCCCGCTGCTCAACCGGCCGTTCTCCTCGCTCTCCGAGGGGGAGCGCAAGCGCGTCCAGATCGCCCGTGCCCTGATGACGGACCCGGA
This sequence comes from Arthrobacter sp. 05N429, assembly GCF_056397045.1. Lineage (NCBI taxonomy): Bacteria > Bacillati > Actinomycetota > Actinomycetes > Micrococcales > Micrococcaceae > Arthrobacter > Arthrobacter sp. 05N429. The sequence goes on along the minus strand of NZ_JBFTMQ010000003.1, from coordinate 285,140 downwards.
ACTGCTGCTCCTCGACGAACCCGCCGCGGGACTCGATCTGGCCGGCCGCGAGGACCTCGTGTACCGGCTCAGTGAACTTGCCCGCGACGAGGCCGCCCCGGCCATCGTCCTGGTCACGCACCACCTCGAGGAGGTCCCGCCGGGCTTCACGCACGCCATGCTGATGCGCGGCGGCAGCGTCGTTGCCCAGGGCCCGATCGAAGGCGTCCTCACCGCGGAAAACCTGAGCGAGACCTTCGGCCTGCCACTGGACGTCAGCGTCACCGCCGGCCGGTACACGGCCACCGCACGCCGCTGAACGGACCGCTGACCGCGCGTGGAGTTCCTCAATAGCGTCTTCATTTTCTTCGCCGGGCTCTGGGCCGGGACCATCAACAGCGTGGTGGGCTCCGGCACCCTGGTGACCTTCCCGGTGCTGATCGCCCTCGGCTACGCGCCGGTCACAGCCTCGATCAGCAACGCGATGGGCCTCGTGGCCGGGAACGCCTCCGGCGCCTGGGGCTACCGCAAGGAGCTCACCGGACGCGGCAGGCAGCTGCTCAAGCTGCTGCCCGCATCGTTGCTGGGCGGCATCACCGGCGCCTACCTGCTGCTGCACCTGCCCGAGCAGGTCTTCTACTACGCCGCCCCCGTCCTGATCGTGCTGGCGCTGCTGATGGTGGCCTTCCAGCCCCGGCTGCAGCAGTGGGTCCGGAACCGGGAACAGAATCCCGAGCACGCCATCCGGGACCGCCGCCACGGCGTCATCCTCGTGGTCCTCGTGTACCTCGCCGGTGTGTACGGCGGATACTTCGTCGCCGCGCAGGGCATCCTGCTGGTCGGGATTTTGGGCATCTTCATGACCGGGACCATGCAGAACGCCAACGCCATGAAGAACATCCTGGTCCTCGCCGTCAACGTCGTGGCGGCGGGCTCCTACCTGCTCTTCGCCTTCGGCCGGATCGACTGGAATGTCGTCGGGCTGATCGCCGTGAGCTCGCTGATCGGCGGCGTGATCGGCTCCAAGGTCGGACGCCGGCTCTCACCGGTGGTCCTGCGCGGGGTCATCTTTGTCCTGGGCCTCGTCGCCCTGGGGTTCATGATCGCCAACCTGTTCAAGTGATCCCGTCCCGTGACTCCTGAACCTTCCCCGAATTACTCCGCTGAAATGGCCCGCCCATGACCTTCCACCATCTTGAGTCCGCCGACGACCCGCGGGTCTCCGACTACACCCAGCTCACCGACGTGCACCTGCGCAAGCTCCGTGAACCCGCCGAGGGCATGTACATCGCCGAGTCCTCCCGGGTGCTCCGCCGCGCCCTCGCGGCAGGACACCGGCCGCGGTCCTTCTTCCTCGCCGAGAAGTGGCTCGAGGACCTCGCCGACGTTTTCGAGCAGTACCCGGACGTCCCCGCATACATCGGATCCGCCGCCCTGCTCGAGGACATCACCGGCTTCCACCTCCACCGCGGCGCCATGGCGGCCATGCAGCGCCCAGAACCGGTGCCGCTGCCCGAGCTCCTCGCCGGGGCACGCCGGGTCGCCGTGCTGGAGGACATCGTGGACCACACCAACGTCGGCGCGATCTTCCGTTCCGCCGCAGCCCTCGGCGTCGACGCCGTCCTCGTCTCCCCGCGCTGCGGGGACCCGCTGTACCGCCGCAGTGTCCGGGTCAGCATGGGAACGGTGTTCCAGGTGCCGTGGGCCCGGCTGGAGAACTGGCCGGGGGACCTCCAGGCACTCCGGGACCAGGGCTTCACCGTGGCCGCCATGGAGCTCACCGGCGACGCCGTGGACCTCGATGAGCTGGCTGCCCGCCAGCCGGGGAAACTCGCCCTTGTCCTCGGCACCGAGGGTGCCGGGATGAGCGCAGGCACCCTCGCCGCCGTCGACCTCGCCGTCAAGATCCCCATGCGCCCGGGCGTTGACTCGCTCAACGTCGCGGCCGCGTCCGCCGTCGCGTTCTGGGAACTCCGGCCGCGCGACTGAACCGTGTGGCTGAACCGCGCGACCGAACCGTATGCCGGGAAACGGAACAGCTGGTCAGGCGGCGAACGCGCCGATCTTCCGCTATGATTGATAGCTGGTCGTCCGGTACATTCCGCCGGCCATCCCATTCATACCTGGCAACTGGCAAAATCCAGTTGTGCGAACAAAGGTCCAATTATGAAGTCTAATACTCACCCGAAGTACGAAGCTGTTGTTTTCAACGACCTGGCTTCCGGCGTCAAGTTCCTGACCAAGTCCACCGTGTCTTCCAAGAAGACCATCGAGTGGGAAGACGGAAACACCTACCCGGTTATCGACGTCGAAATCTCCTCCGAGTCCCACCCGTTCTACACGGGCAAGCAGCGCATCATGGACTCTGCAGGCCGCGTCGAGCGCTTCAACGCTCGCTTCAAGGGCTTCGGCGGCAAGAAGTAACTTCTTCTCCCCAAGGTCTTTTGGAAAAGCCCGCACCGGCGACGGTGCGGGCTTTTTGCGTCCTGCGCCACTGTGCCTGCAGGCCGGCCGCCGCGTGGCAGGATTGAGGGCATGACAACCCTTCGCCCGGATCCCGGTTCCAACAGCGCTGACGACGGCGGCACGCGCCGCCACGGGGAGTACAAGGTTCCCGGCGGCAAGCTCGTGGTGGCCGATCTCGACGTCGTCGACGGCGCCCTCGCGAACGTCTCGCTCAGCGGCGACTTCTTCCTGGAGCCGGACGAGGCGCTGCTGGCGATCAACCGGGCGCTCACCGGCCTCCCGGCGGAGTCCGGCGCGGCGGACATTTCCGCCGCCGTGGCGGCTGCCCTGCCCGCCGACGCCGTCCTGTTCGGTTTTTCCGCCGACGCCGTGGCGGTCACCGTCCGCCGTGCCCTGGCGAAAGCCACCGGCTGGGCGGACCACCACTGGAACATCATTGGGCCCTCTGTGCTGCCCACCCACATCAACGTCGCTCTCGACGAGGTCCTGACCGAAGAGGTCGGCGCGGGCCGCCGCAACCCCACCCTGCGCTTCTGGGACTGGGAGGAACCCTCCGTCGTGATCGGCAGCTTCCAGTCCGTCCGGAACGAGCTCGATCCGGACGGCGTCGAACGCCACGGCATCAGCGTGGTCCGCCGGATCAGCGGCGGGGGAGCGATGTTCATGGAGGCGGGCAACTGCATCACGTATTCGCTGTACCTGCCGCAGACCCTGGTGGATGGCATCAGTTTCGCCGATTCCTACGGCTTCCTGGACGCCTGGGTGATGGCAGCCCTCGAGAAGATGGGTATCAGCGCCTTCTATGTGCCGCTGAACGACATCGCCACGGAGCAGGGAAAGATCGGCGGCGCCGCGCAGAAACGGCTCGCGAACGGCGGCATGCTGCACCACGTCACCATGAGCTACGACATCGACGCGGACAAAATGGTGGAGGTCCTGCGGATCGGCAAGGAGAAGCTCTCCGACAAGGGCACCCGCAGTGCGAAGAAGCGGGTGGATCCGCTCCGCCGGCAGACCGGCCTGGCCCGGACCGACATCGTCGCGGCCATGATGGACGTCTTCGCCGAACGCTACGCTGCGACGCCGTCGGAGCTCACCGACGCCGAACTGGCCGCGGCCCATCACCGGGTGGAGTCCAAGTTCGGCACCGAGGAGTGGCTGCACCGCGTCCCGTAGGGCCCCACCAGCGCGTCGGTTGCTCCGCAACAGCCCCCAGAGCACGTCCACAGCGGCCGTTTGCATCGGATGGGTGGCTGGGCACGCGGCGCTCTTCATCGACGCGCCACAAGTGGCCGCTATGCCCACCCGTCTAGCGGCCATTCGTGTCAGTTGGTCGCCCCGGGCCGCAGCATGGCGGCCATTCGCGTCAGATGGGTGTCCAGACGGACGGCGCTCCTCATCGATTCGCCACAAGTGGCCGCTATACCCACCCGTCTAGCGGCCATTCGTGTCAGTTGGGCGCCCCGGCCCGCATCATGGCGGCCAATCGCGCCAGATGGGTGTCCAGACGGACGGCGCTCCTCATCGATTCGCCACAAGTGGCTGCACCGTGTTCCGTAGGCCGCTTGAGTTCCAGGGCCCCCACCACCCGTCGATTGCTCCGCACCGGCACCCTCGCCTCGCAAGCTCGGCCAGGGAACCCTGCCGGCGTGGGCCCAGCTGCCGTTATGGGCCGCCAAAAGGGCCGTTACGGAGCAATAGATGGGGAGTTAGTGCACGGCCTGTGCCGTGAGGGAGCGGTGCAGGTGGCTGCGCTGTTCGATGATGATGCGGCGCAGCGCCCGCGGGGCGTCCGCGTGCCTGGCAAGCCACTCATCTGTCCGGACGACGACAGCGTGCGTGTCCGGAGTGCCGCCGTCGAGGTCCTGGCCCGCCGGGTACAGCCCGCGGACAAGCCGGCTGGCGATTTCAATGCTGCGCCCGGCCCACACGTCCTCCAGGCACTCAAAGTAGCGGTCCACGAATCCACCCAGCAGGGCCGCCGGGGCCGTGTTGAAACCGGCGATCGTGGCGCTCAGCAGCTGGTTGGAGAGCGAGGTGCCATGCACCGCCTCCTGCCAGGCCGCCTCCCTGACGGCGGTCTCGGGGCGGGCGGCGAGGGCGGTGGCAAGCCCGGATTTTCCGGCGGCAGTGTTGTCCCGCGCCAGTTCGCCGTGGAGCTCCTCGACAGTGGCTTGTCCGTTGGCGGCCAGGGCGTGCCAGAGGTTCCACCGGAGCTCCGCATCCACGGACAGGCCGTCAATCACGGTGCTGCCGTCCAGGATGCCGCGGAGCAGGTCCAGCCGGCTGCCGTCGTAGCGGCTGGTCGCGGCGACCGTGCGTGCCCACGCCAGCTGCTGGTCGGAGCCCGGCGCGGCCCGCTGCAGCTCGTCGGCTGCCAGGGACAGGAAGCCATGGCGGACCGCGTCCCGCCGGGACGCGGGCACATAGCGTTCGATCGCCGTGGACGCGTTGCCCAGGACGTTCAGCAGCACTCCGATGCCGGTCTCCGCGGGGCCGAAGCGCTGCACGGCGTCCACGTAGAGGGACGACGGCGTGACGGCGTCACGCGCCGAATCCCAGAGCGCGGTCCAGCACAGGGCCCGGGCCATCGGATCCGTGAGCGCGCCGAGGGAGGCCCGGACGGTGGCCTCGGAGCGCGGGTCCAGCCGGACCTTGGCGTAGCTGAGGTCATCGTCGTTGACCAGCAGCAGGGCCGGTTGAGGCTTGCCGGACAGGGCTGCCACCTCGGTCCGGGCGCCGCTGACGTCGGTCTCGATGCTGTCCGTGCGGACCAGGGCGCCGGCGTCGTCCATCTCGTACAGGCCGATCCGCAGGCGGTGCGGCCGCGGCTCTTGCCGGCCCGTCGTCGGGTCCTCGGCGTCCTGGTGGAGGGTCACGGTGCCGAGGACACCGTCGTGCTCCTCGATCCCGGTGGTGAGGGTCGAGATCCCGGAGGTCTGCAGCCACTGGCGGGCCCAGTCCGCGAGGTCGCGGCCGGAGGCGGCGCTAAGCGCGGCCAGCAGGTCAGCCAGGGTCGTGTTCCCGTAGGCGTGGTCCTTGAAGTACCGGCGCGAGCCGGCGATGAAGTCTTCGAATCCCACATAGGCGACGAGCTGCTTGAGTACCGAGGCGCCCTTGGCGTACGTGATGCCGTCGAAGTTCTGCTTCGCCGCCTCAAGATCGGGGATGTCGGCGACGATCGGGTGCGTCGTGGGCAGCTGGTCCTGCACGTAGGCCCAGGCCTTGCGATTGTTCGCGAAGTTCACCCAGGCGGTGGCCCAGTCCGTGGTGCGGTCCACGCCGAGGGTTCCCATGTAGTCCGCGAAGGACTCCTTGAGCCACAGGTCGTCCCACCACTGCATCGTGACGAGGTCGCCGAACCACATGTGGGCCATCTCGTGCAGCAGGGTGTTGGCTCGGGCCTGGTACTGCGAATCGGCGGCCCGGGAGGTGAAGACGTAGTTTTCCGTGAAGGTCACCAGTCCGGGGTTTTCCATGGCGCCGAGGTTGTACTCGGGCACGAAGGCCTGGTCGTACTTGCCCCACGGGTACGGGAAGTCGAAGAGCTCGTTGAAGAAGTCCAGGCCGTTTTTGGTGAGGGTGAAGAGCGCCCCGGGGTCGAACGACGGCGCCATCGATGCGCGGCAGTAGAGGGCGAGGGGCACCTCCAGGCTGCTGCCGTCCCCGAGGGTCCCGCGCCAGGAATCCTCGGCCTTAAAGTAGGGGCCGGCCAGCACGGTGGTGATGTAGGTGGACATCGCCTTGGTGGGGGCGAAGTCCCAGCGGCTGGTGTCCGGGTCGCTGGTCAGGAGCGTGCGTCCGGCCTCGACGCCGTTGGAGGCCACCTGCCAGGCCGAGGGGGCCATGACGTGGAAGGTGAATTCCGCCTTGAGGTCGGGCTGTTCGAAGTTCGCGAAGACCCGGCGGGCGTCGGCGGGCTCGTACTGGGTGTACAGGTAGCACTGGCCGTCGGCCGGGTCGAAGAAGCGGTGCATGCCCTCCCCGGACGTGCTGTACAGCGCGGTGCCAGTGACGGTGACCTGGTTCTCCGCCTGGAGGTTGTCCAGCCGGATCCGGGAACCGTCCACGACGTCCTTGACGTCAAGGCCCTTGCCGTTGAGGAAGACGCTGTGCACCTCACTGCTGATGAAGTCCAGGAACGTGGAGGACCCGGTCTCGCCGGCGGAGAAGTTGATGACGCTGCGGCTCGTGTACCCGGCGACATCCTGGTCCGCAGCCTGCCGGACGTCCAGGGAGACGTCGTAGCTGTGCGTAGTGATCAGGGCTGAGCGGGTTGCGGCTTCATCGCGGCGCAGGTTCTGGTTCGACACCCAGCTATCTAATCATGAGGAACGCGGCGCCCAGCCCCAGCGCGGCAATCAGCAGCCAGGACGCCAGCGCGGCCAGCAGGGCCCGCGAGCCCGTGTGCAGCAGCTGGCCCACCCGCACCGCCGAACCGAGGCCGAACAGGGCCATCCCCAGCAGGACGTCCTGAAGCACCGCGGCGGCGTCGAGGACTGCAGGGGAGAGCCAGCCCGTGGTCCGCAGGGCCGCCAGGGCGACGAACCCGAGCACGAACAGCGGGACGATGGGGGGCCGCTTCAGTCCTTCGCCGGCGTCGGCGGTGCTGCGGTGGTGCAGGCCCGCGGCGGCGACGATGGGAGCCAGCAGGATCACCCTGGTGAGTTTCACGACGACGGCGACCGCCAGCGCCGATGCCCCCGCGGTCTGCGCGGTGGCCACCACCTGTCCGACGTCGTGCACCGAGGCCCCGGCCCAGGCGCCAAAGACTTCCGGGCTGAGTTCCAGCGGCCGGATCAGCAGCGGCATCACCCCGATGGCCAGGGTCCCGCACAGGGTCACCAGGGCGACCGGGAGCACAGTGTCGTGTTGCCGGATGCGGCGCACCGCCGCCATCGCCCCGATCGCCGAGGCCCCACAGATGGAAAAACCGGTGGCGATCAGCAGCGATACCTGCGGCGGCAGCCGGAACAGCCTGCTGATCCCGTACGTTCCGGCGAAGGCCGCCAGGACCACGCCCGTGATCAGCAGCAGCGCGCTCCAGCCGAGACCGAGCACATCCACCAGGCTCACCTTCAGGCCCAGGACCACGATCCCGGCGCGCATCAGGTGCTTGCCGGCAAAATCCAGGCCCGGCCGGCCCGCTCCCGCAGTCCAGCCGGAGAGCCCTGGGACGTTTGCGGCGAGGAGTCCGAACGCCACGGCCAAAGTCATGGCCGGGAGGACGGGAACCAGGGTGTGGACGGCCAGGGCCAGCACGACGGCGGCTGCCGCGGCCAGCAGGCCCGGGGGCAGTCCCGGGAGCGGGCTGGCCCTGAACAGCGGGCGGAGAGTTATCAGTGGCACGCACCAACTTTGCCCCAACGGTCGGGAAAAGCCTTAACCGCCACGGCTGCCGCCAGGTGGTGCGCGCCGGTTTCCGGCCCGCAGACCCCCTTCCGCCAGGCCTTCCCCCCGCTGCCGGCGCCACCCTGCCGCCGGTCCGGAAATGAATTCGCAACAAAAAATGTGATTGTCTAGTGACCATGTCTGACCTATTCCAGGATTACTCAGTGGCCGCCGAACGCACCGGCGCCTACGACGAGATGTTTACCCCCGGGCAACAGGCGCGGAAGTCCTACGGGCAGGTGGCCGGGGCCCTGCGTGAACTCTCGCTCGCTGATGTCACCGCCCGCGCCGACTCCATGGCGCGGACCTTCCTGGACCGCGGCGTGACCTTCGACTTCGCGGGGGAGGAGCGGCCCTTCCCGCTCGACATCGTGCCCCGGGTCATCCCGGCCGACGAGTGGACCGTGCTGGAGCAGGGCGTCGCCCAGCGCGTGCGGGCGCTCGAGGCGTTCCTCAACGACGTCTACGACAAGATGGCCGTGGTCACCGACGGCGTCATCCCGCGCCAGCTCGTCACGACGAGCGCACACTTCCACCGCCAGGTGCACGGTTTCGAACCGGCCGGAGGCGTCCGCGTCCATATCTCCGGCATCGACGTCGTCCGCGACGCCGCCGGGACCTTCCGTGTGCTCGAGGACAACGTCCGCGTCCCCTCCGGAGTCAGCTACGTCCTGGAAAACCGCCGCGCCATGGCCAAGGGCCTGCCCGAGGCCTTCGGCCAGCAGCTCATCCGGCCGGTCGAAGAGTACCCCCGCCGGCTGCTGTCCGCCCTGCGCAAGACGGCACCGTCCGGCGTCGACGACCCCACAGTCGTGGTCCTGACCCCCGGCGTCTTCAACAGCGCCTACTTCGAGCACACCCTGCTCGCCGGCCTGATGGGCGTGGAACTCGTCGAGGGCCGCGACCTCATCTGCCGCGGCAACCGGGTCTACATGCGCACCACCGCCGGGGAACAGCGCGTGGACGTGATCTACAAGCGCATTGATGACGAGTTCCTGGATCCGCTGCAGTTCCGCGCCGACTCCATGCTCGGCTGCCCGGGCCTGGTCAACGCCGCACGCGCCGGAGGCGTCACGATCGCCAATGCAGTGGGCAACGGCGTCGCCGACGACAAGCTGGTCTACAGCTACGTCCCTGACCTCATCCGCTACTACCTCAACGAAGAACCCGTGATCGCCAACGTGGACACCTTCCGGCTCGAAGAGAAGGAAGCCCGGGAAGAGGTCCTGGACCGGCTGGACGAGCTCGTGGTCAAGCCCGTGGACGGTTCCGGCGGCAAGGGCCTGGTGATCGGCCCGGATGCCTCCAGGGAGGAACTCGATGCCCTGCGCAAGCGGGTCATCGCGGACCCCCGCGGCTGGATCGCGCAGCCGGTCCTGCAGCTCTCCACCGTCCCCACACTCAGCGGCGACAAGTTCGGCCCGCGGCACGTGGACCTGCGCCCCTTTGCCGTCAACGACGGCGACGACGTCTGGGTCCTGCCTGGCGGCCTGACCCGCGTGGCGCTCAAGGAAGGCTCACTCATCGTGAACTCCAGCCAGGGCGGCGGCTCCAAGGACACCTGGGTCCTCGCCGATTCGCCGGAGGTGCCGGTGGAGACTCTGCCGCGCCCGGCCATCACCGTCCGCGAACGGGTTTCCGTGTGGCCGGTCGAGAGCAACTGGCGCGACAGCCAGAAGGAGCAGCAGCAATGACCTGCGGCACCGCGTCGACCAATTTTCCGCTGACCTGCTCTTTTCAGATTTCCGATGCGCTGGAGGTAACCGCGAATGCTTAGCCGTATCGCCGAGTCCCTGTTTTGGATCGGCCGCTACGTGGAACGGGCCGACGGCACCGCCCGGATCCTCGACGTCCACCTTGAGCGGCTCAACCACCTGCCCATGGAGGAACAGCGCAGCGTTGCGCAGGAACTCCTCGCCGTCATGGGCGCCCGGGCGCAGAGCGAGGACTTCGGCCTCCCCGAACTCCTCAACGCCCTCGCGTACGACAAGCAGAGTGCCACGTCCATCGCCGGCTCCCTCGGCGCGGCGCGGGAGAACGCCCGCCGTGCCCGGGAAACCGTGTCGTCCGGACTGTGGGAGAGCCTGAACACCACGTACTACGGGCTGAACCAGCACCGCAAGGACGTTGTGGGCACCTACCGCTTCTGCAACTGGGTGCTGGAACGCACGGCCATGGTCAGCGGCCTCGCGGACACCACAGTGAGCCACGACGAGAGCTGGCAGTTCCTGGTCCTGGGCCGCTCGCTGGAACGCGCCGACATGACCGCGCGGATGCTCTCCACACGTGATGTGCTCTCCGCCGGGATGTCGTGGGTGAACATGCTCCGCTGCGCCGGTGCCTACGAATCGTTCCTGCGCACCCGCCGGGCCGCCTTCGGCGACCAGCATGCCGCCGAGTTCCTGCTCCTGGACCGGTTGTTTCCACGCTCCATCGTGTACGCGCTGCGGGACGCCGACGAGTGCCTCGCGAAGCTGGACCCCTCGGCCCAGCGCGTCGGCTTCATCAATGACGCCCGCCGGATCGTGGGCCAGGCCCGTACCTTCCTCGAGTTCCACCGCACCGACGATCTGATGTCGGAGCTGCCGGAGCACATGGAACGCGTGCAGAAGGCCGTCTCACAGGCCTCCGACGCCATTTCCCGTAAGTACTTCAATCAGGCAGACGAACTGGCCTGGGTGGGAGAAGTTTCATGACCCGGCTGAGCATCATCCACAAGACGGCGTACAAGTACAACAAGCGGGTCACACTCTCTTACAACGAGGCCCGCATGACCCCGCTGACGGATCCCCAGCAGGTGGTGCTGGAGTCCTCGCTGAAGGTCTCGCCGTCCCAGGCCGCGCTGAGCAGTTACCGCGACTACTGGGGGACCCGGGTTTCCGCGTTCGACATGCAGATGCCGCACGAGCACCTCGAAGTCCTGTCCACCACCACCGTTGAGGTGCACCGGGTGGAGCGGATCCCCTCCGAGGCGGACATCGTGGGCTGGGACGTCCTGGAGGCCCCGGAAACCCTCAACAAGTTCAGCGACTGGATTCCGCAGTCGCAGCTCACGGGTCCGGGCGCCGAAGTGCTCGCGATCATCCCCGGCGTCGTCGAGGGCCGCAACCCGCACGAGGCCGCCATGGCGGTCTTTGAATGGATGCGCGGGGAAATGACCTACATGAAGGGTTCCACGGGCGTCACCACCAACGCCGAGCAAGCCTGGAACCAGCGGCAGGGCGTCTGCCAGGACCTGGCACACCTTGCGATCGGTGCGCTGCGCAGCCGCGGCATCCCGGCCCGCTACGTGTCCGGTTACCTGCACCCGCGCTCGACGGCGGACCTCGGCGAGACAGTCGCCGGGCAGTCGCACGCCTGGCTGGAATGGTGGGACGGCGAATGGCGCAGCTGGGACCCCACCAACCACAAACCGGCCGGCGACTTCCACGTGACCGTGGCACGGGGCCGGGACTACCGCGACGTGCCGCCGCTCAAGGGGATCCTGTCGGGCGGCGGCGGCTCTGCCCTCAGCGTGAGCGTGGAGATCACCCGCCTAGCCTGAGCCCCGGCGCCAGCCAGCAAACGTTGCGCTATCAGTTTTGGGTGCTCTGAAGCCCTCAGAACAGCCACAACTGATAGCGCACCGGGGGTACGCGGGGATTATTCGAGGCCGGAACGGGTGGCGTCGTCCAGGGGCGTCCACCAGGTCAGTGGCGGGGCCACCTTGAATCGGCGTCCCGTAACAGTGTCCGGGGTGATCCGCACGAAGTGCTCCTTCTTGCCCGCCTGCCACGGGAACAAGAGCAGACCCACGGTGTCCAGGACCTCCTGCTGGTTCTGCACCGGCGCGGCCTGTCCCTTGACCACTACACTCCAAGCGATGCCGCTGTCCGCGTCCACACCGTCGGCCTCGACCGCCACCGGCGTGTTGCCGGTGGCCGCCTGGAGCTTGGTCCCGTCTGCCGTGCGGAACACGAGCGAACCGTGGTCCACCTTGTAGTTGATCGGGAAGATGTCGGGATGATCGTCCACCCACACCGCCAGCCTGCCCACGGAGACGCCGCGTAAGAGCCGCCAGCATTCGTGGTGGTCAAGGTTTTCGACTTCATACGCCTGTTGGTGTTTGCCCAGGTTCGGATCACTACTCATGGCGCCGAGCCTACGCCCGGACCGCGGCGGGGAGTAGGGCATAAGGTCACAATCCAAGGCAATATAGTCCGACCTCTAGGGTCTTTGAACCCGCTACGGGGTATTCTGGCATCACCATCGTCAGCGCCGACGATCGTTGTGTTCGTTGTAGGGAATTGGGGCCATGAGCATGCATTCAAGCGGGGGAAATCCGGACCAGGCAGCCGCTGAGCCGCAGCCCATGATTGACGGCGTGCTGAAGGGGTTCGTGTCCCGGGCCGAGGAACTGCTCCAGTCCCAGGAGCGGACGGCGGGGCTGCTGGAAGCAGTCGTTGCCGTCGCCGAGGACCTCAGCCTGGATGCCGTGCTGGAGCGCGTGGTGCAGTCCGCGTGCCGGCTTCTTCACGCCCGCTATGGCGCCCTAGGCGTCATCGGCGATGACCGCGCGCTCAGCCACTTCATCACGGTCGGCATCGACCAGGAACTGGCCGACCGGATCGGGCCGCTGCCTACCGGTCATGGGGTCTTGGGCCTGCTGATTTCTGAGCCCCGCCCGCTTCGGCTTCACGATCTGCGCCGACATCCGGAGTCCTATGGCTTCCCGGCGAACCACCCGCCCATGCAGTCCTTCCTCGGCGTCCCGGTGCGGGTCCGGGATGTGGTCTTCGGCAACTTATACCTCACGGAAAAGGAAGACGGCAGCGACTTCTCGGACGAGGACGAGGGCCTCGCCGTGGCGTTGGCGGCGGCCGCCGGGGTCGCGATTGAAAATGCCCGGCTCTACGACGACGCGCGGCGCCGCGCCCGCTGGCTGGAAGCCTGCATGGACGTCGCCGGGCTTATGCTCAGCAACGACCGCGACTACACCTCCGGGGGACTGGACCCCATCGCAAGCCGGGCACTGCAGGAGTCGGGCTCCCACCTTGCCCTGTTGGTGGCACCCGCCGCAGACGGCAACGGCCACATTGTGGCCGGAGCCGCCGGCCAGCGCAGTCCGCAGTTCTCCGGCCGCCGGCTCACACTGGACTCACCCTTGCTTGAAGGCGTGCTCGACGGCGGGGAGCCAGTGGTGCTGGATAAGGCCTCCGCCCTGTTCGGGGAGATCGACGGCGGGATCACAGGACCGCTGCTGGCGGTGGCGCTCAGCACCCAGGGCGCGCATCACGGACTCCTGCTGCTGGTCCGGGACCCGGGCGCGCTCCACTTCGCCCGCACGGACATCGAGATGGGCGCGGTTTTCGGTTCCCATGTCGCCCTCGCCCTCGAGCTCGCCCGCGTCCACCGGCTCCGCGAAGAACTGCTGGTCTTCACCGACCGGGACCGGATCGCCCGCGACCTCCACGACCTCGTCATCCAGCGGCTGTTCGCTGCCGGGCTGAGCGTCCAGAGCCTGACCCGCTTCACCAGGGATGAGCTTGCCACCGAACGGATCCGCACCATCACCGGCGAGCTCGACGAGGCGATCCGAAGCCTGCGGGACACCATCTACTCGCTGAAAAGCAGCGGCGGGGAAACGGAGCTGCTCAGCGGCCGGATCCGGCGGGTGACGCGCAGCTCGGCGAAGTCCATGCCGTTCACACCGCGCCTGACCATCACTGGACCCGTGGACGCCGTCACGCCCGACAAGGCGGACAATGTCGTGGCGGTGGTGTCGGAGGGCCTCAGCAACGCCATCAGGCATTCCGGTGCGGACGCCATCTCCGTCTCGGTCGGCGTCGTCAAGGGCAGGGTCACGGTTGTCATCACGGACAACGGCGCCGGCTTCGACGAACCGGAAAAACGCAGGGGACTCGCCAACCTGGAGGATCGGGCGCGCATGCTCGACGGCGAATGCACCATCACCAGCGCCCCGGACGCCGGTACCAGCCTTGAGTGGTCAGTGCCGGTTTAGCTGCTGCCGGTCACAGCGGGCGCGGACGATCAGCTAGCGGACGCTGTGCGGGCGGCCGGCTTCGGCATGGCTTCCGGGCGCTGCTGGCAACGCGGGACCGGCGATGAAGACGGCGGCCTGGGTGCGCCGTTCGAAGCCCAGCTTTGCCAGCAGTGAGGAGACGTAGTTCTTGACGGTTTTCTCAGCGAGGAACATTTCCGCGGCAATCTGGCGGTTTGTGAGCCCCCCGCCCACCAACTCCAGCACCCGGCGCTCCTGGGGCGTGAGGGAGGACGTCCGGGGGTCAACATCTTCGGCCTCGACGAGGCTGTCGACGACGCCGGCAGCGACTCCCTCCGCGAAGATCGACTCTCCCGCGGCCGCCCGGCGCAGCGCCCCGATCAGGTCGGTGCCGCCGATTTCCTTCAGGACATACCCGCTGGCGCCCGCCAAGACGGCCCCACGCAGGGCTTGTTCGTCGTCGAAACTGGTCAGGATAATGCAGTTGAGCGAGGGGTCCACGGAGCGTACGTCACGGCAGACCTCAATGCCGGTTCCGTCCGGGAGCCTGGCGTCGAGGACGCAGACGTCAGGATGAAGGGCAGGAATGCGGCGGGTCGCCTCGACGGCGGAACCCGAACTTCCCACCACCAGGAACCCTTCACCCTCTAGGAGCTCCTGGAGGCCACGCCTGACGAGTTCGTGGTCATCCAGAATGAAGACACGGATGACAACCGGAACCCCGTCGGGTGCAGTGAGACCTGCGTCTGACCAGGCAATCATGGTTCTCCTGTCGGGCAGCTTGTGCTGCCAATTATCGTGCGGTGCTCCCCAGCGTGCTCCGCAGACCGAGCCTGCGGATCGTGCGCGCTCAGTCTATTGTCGCCGACTTAAGCGTCGCTGTCGCCGTTGCCGACTGCTGCAATTTTGCGCTCCGGCCCGAACCCGGACAAGGGTCCTTGGTCCTGCTGCGGCGTCACCATCGCTGCCCTAATGACTTTTGGCCCTTGCTGTCCCCATGGTTGCCGGGACATTCTAGGCTGGACGCGCCGGCTGCTCGACGAAGGGAACTGCAATGACGGAAGCCAGGGACATTCGGACCATCGTGGTGGGGGTTGATGGTTCCGGTGCGTCGGTGGAAGCGCTGCGCCAGGCTCAGAGCCTCGCCGTACCGCTCTCGGCGACGCTGGTTGCAATGGCCAGCTGGGACGTCCCCCCGGTCTATGACGGCTACGTGGCCATGGGCATCAACGACTTCGACGTCCGTGCAGGCGAAATCCTGCAGGAGACGGTGGAGAAGGCGTTCGGGGTGAAAATCCCGGCCAACGTCGAAACGCGGCTCGTTCAGGGGCACCCACGGCACACCCTGATTGAGGCCAGCCGGGATGCCGACCTCGTGGTGGTGGGACGCCGCGGCCACGGGGGCTTCGGCGGAATGCTGATCGGGTCCGTGAGTTCTGCGCTGGTGGCGCATGCCCACTGCCCGGTGCTGGTGGTCCATTCCCCGGAAACAAAGGACAAGAAAGAGGCCAAGTAGCCGGGGTGAAGCGGGCCGCGGCCCGTCCGGTCTGCAGCCGGCTATTCGAAAGACGCCCGGCGGGGATCTGAGAGCCGCGTGCTCCACAGATCCGGCTTGTTGACCTTGAACCGGCGCCCGGTCATGGCCTTGGGGGACAGGCGCACGTAGTAGTTCTTGTCGCCTGGCTGCCACGGCTCGAGCAGTTGTTCGTCGACGGCGTCCTTCTCCTGCTGGCTTTCAATCAACTGGGCCTCGCCGCGGGCCACCACACTCCAGGCCTGCTGCTCGTGGGCGTCGTAGCCGTCGATTTCAAAGGCGATCGGCTTGGCCGTCATCGCCGCCCACAGCTTGGACCCGCCGGCGGTGCGGAACACAATGGAGCGGCGCTCCAGCGCGAAGTTCACCGGAAAGATCTCGGGATGGCCGTCCACAATCAGGGCGATCCGGCCCACAACTTCCGTATCCAGCAACACCCAGCACTGGTCAAGGGACAGTCCAAAATCGGGCGCAGGCGTCGTCTCAGTGTTCATGTGGACCCACGTTACGTTCCGGCCCGGGACCTCATCAGGGCCATAAGGCCCGTTGCCCGCAGGGACGGCCCTGCGTGCCGCGGGCGGTTACCAGGGGCTCGGCTTGTAGTCCTTCAGGAAGACCCCGAACTGGTCCTCGCCGGACTCGCCCATAACGATCGGGTCATAGACCCTGGCTGCCCCGTCGACGAGGTCCAGCGGGGCGTGGAAGCCCTCCTCCATCAGGCGCACCTTGGTGTAGTGCGGCCGCTCATCGGTGATCCAGCCGGTATCCACGGCCGTCATCAGGATGCCGTCGGCGTCGAGCATCTCCTGTGCACTGGTCCGGGTCATCATGTTCAGGGCCGCCTTGGCCATGTTGGTGTGCGGGTGGCCGGGGCCCTTGTAGGCGCGGGAGAACTGGCCTTCCATGGCGCTGACGTTCACGATGTACTTCCGCCTGGCGGTGGAGCGCTTCATCGCCCCGCGCAGCCGGCTGACCAGGAGGAACGGCGCGGTGACGTTGCACAACTGGACCTCGAGCATTTCCAGGGGATCCACTTCGTCCACCACCTGCGTCCAGCTGTTGATCGTGGCCAAGTCCGGAACCAGGCCGCCGGCGTCGATGGCGGTGCCTGAGGCGATCCGCTCCAGCGACGCGGATCCGGTGGACAGCGCCAAGGACGTGATGGCGTCGCCGGCCAGTACCGGGTGCTCCAGAACGGTGCTCGCCAGGGCGAGCGGGTGCTTGTCGTGGGCGTGGCCGAAGGTCACCAGTTCGGGGCCGCCGTTTGCGGCCTGCAGGGCCGCCGGAAGGGGCTCATCCTCGGCGTCGACCAGCGGCTTATACGCGTTGCCGGAGCGGCGGACGGTCTGGGCCGCGTTGTTGATGATGATGTCCAGCGGGCCAGCGGCGTCCAGGGAGTCGGTCAGCGCCATGACCTGGGAAGGGTCGCGCAGGTCAATGCCGACGATCCGCAGCCGGTGCAGCCACTCGCCGCTGTCCTCCATGGCGGCGAAGCGCCGGGCGGCGTCCTTGGGGAAGCGGGTGGTGATGGTGGTGTGGGCGCCGTCGCGGAGCAGCCGCAGGGCGATATACATGCCGATCTTCGCCCGGCCGCCGGTGAGAAGGGCGCGCCGGCCGCTCAGGTCCGTCCGCGCGTCGCGCTTGCTGTGGCTGAAGAGCGCACATTCCGGGCAGAGCTGGTGGTAGAACGCGTCCACCTGGGTGTAGTGCTGCTTGCAGATGTAGCAGGGCCTGGACTTGATCAAGTGCCCGGCGATGCTGCCCGTGGTGGAGGGCGCGAGCTTGTTGCCGCGGGTTTCGTCGTCGATCCGGTCCGGGGCCGCCGTCGCGGTCTGCGCGAGCACGGCGCGGTCCGCTTCGGCGATCAGGTCGCGCTTGCTGACCCGGCGGTGGCGCTTGACGGCTTTGAACATTTTTCCGGTGGCGCGGCGCACCGATACGTAGTCCGGGTGCTCCTCGTCGTAGACGTGGATGCTGTTGAGGACCTTCAGGCAGGCCTGGATTTCCTCGGGGGTCAGATCGGACGGCAGATCGGGGGAGCTCATTTCCCTAATTTTACAGCCTGCAGGGAGCCCGGCCCGACGCCGGTGCCGGGCTCCCGTCCGTTCTGGATCCTCGTTGGAAGAAAGGCTCAGTGGCCTTTGGGCGACCCGCCGCCGGGGACCGAGACGCCGACGGCGGCGGCCTGGACTTCCGCCACCTTGTCCACCGACTCCCGCAGGGCAGGCCAGTTCTCCGTGGCGGCCTTGACCGCATCCGGCACCAGGATCAGGTTGGCGGCCGACAAGGCGCGCTCGTCCTCGCCCGGTTCGGGGACAAGCTGCCCCTTCGACAGGACGGTGATGCCTGAATCGGTGACCTTGAAGCCGCGGGCCCGGTCCAGCTCGGGGTCGAGGCCGATCGCGGCGCCCGCCGGGACCCGGACGTTCTTGTCGATGATGGCGCGCTTGACGACGGCGCCTTCACCGATGTTGACCTTGTCCATCAGCACCGAGTCCAGCACCCGGCTGGAGGTGCCGACGTAAACGTCGTTGGATAGCACGGAGCCTTCCACGATGCCGCCGGAGATGACGGTGCCGCTGGCGACGATCGAGTCCAGGGCGGTGCCCACCGTGTTCTTCTGGCCGCGGACGAACTTGGCCGGCGGCGAGATGCTCTGCCGCGTGTAGATCGGCCACTCGGAGTTGTAGAGATTGAACACCGGCACCGGCGAGATGAGATCCATGTGCGCGTCGTAGAACGAGTCAATGGTGCCGACGTCGCGCCAGTACGTGCGGTCGCGTTCGGTGGACCCGGGGATCTGGTTGAGGGTGAAGTCGTAGACTCCGGCCTCGCCCTTGTCGACGAAGTACGGAATGATGTCCCCGCCCATGTCGTGCTTGGTGTCCAGGCGTTCGGCGTCGACGTGCAGGGCTTCGACGAGGGCGTCGGCATTGAAGACGTAGTTGCCCATGGAAGCGAGGAACTGGGTGGGGTCGGCGGCGAGGCCCGGGGTGGAAGACGGCTTCTCGACGAAGGCCGCGATCTTCTCCGGGTTGTCCTGGTCCACTTCGATGACACCGAACTGGTCGGCCATGTGCAGGGGCTGGCGGACGGCGGCGACCGTGGCCTTGGCGCCGCTGGCGACGTGCTGGTCAACCATCTGGGCGAAGTCCATCCGGTAGACGTGGTCTGCGCCCACGACGACGACGATGTCCGGATTCGCGTCGTGGATGAGGTTCAGTGACTGGTAGATGGCGTTGGCGCTGCCGAGGAACCAGCTCTTGCCCACGCGCTGCTGGGCCGGGACCGAGGCGATGTAGTTTCCCAGCTGCGTCGACATCCGCCAGGTTTCGGAAATGTGGCGGTCCAGGCTGTGCGACTTGTATTGCGTCAGGACGACGATCTGCAAATAGCGGGAATTGACCAGGTTGGACAATGCAAAGTCAATAAGCCGGTAGCTTCCGGCGAACGGAACGCCGGGTTTGGCCCGGTCTGCCGTCAGTGGCATGAGCCGGTTTCCCTCGCCACCGGCGAGGACAATGGCCAGAACTTTTTTATTCGGCATGGTGATCGCTCCTGAACGCCTTTGTACTTCCCCAAAACAGTCCGGCACGCCCGAACGTCTTCACACTAGATCAGTTCCACCGTAACGACTACCTTGGGGTTTGTGCGTATAGACATTGTGACCAAAGAATTCCCGCCCGAAATCTATGGCGGCGCCGGGGTCCACGTGGCCGAACTCAGCCGGGTGCTGGCCCAGCACGTGGATCTGCAGGTGCGCGCCTTCGGCGCGCCCCGTGAGCCGGGCTACCACGGTGCCACGGTCACGTCCTACGCCGTGCCCGAGGACCTCGCCGGCGCGAACGCCGCCGTGCAGACCCTCGGGGTGGATCTGCGGATCGTTCCCGACATCGCCGGCGCGGACCTGGTGCACTCGCACACCTGGTACGCCAACATGGCGGGGCACATCGCCTCACTGCTGCACGGCATTCCGCATGTGCTCAGCGCCCACAGCCTGGAACCGCTCCGCCCCTGGAAGGCCGAGCAGCTCGGCGGCGGCTACGCCGTGTCCTCCTGGGTGGAAAAGACCGCGTACGAGGCCGCGGCCGCCATCATTGCCGTGTCCGAGGGCATGCGCCAGGACATCCTGCGCAGCTATCCCGAGGTGGACCCGGCCAAGGTCAAGGTGGTGCACAACGGAATCGACGTGAGCCTCTGGAACCGGGACGAGGGTGACGACGTCGTCCGCGCCCTGGGGATTGACCCCGAGCGGCCGAGCGTGGTCTTCGTAGGCCGCAACACGCGCCAGAAGGGCGTGCCCTACCTGCTCCGCGCGGCCGCCCAGCTGCCAGCCGATGTCCAGCTGGTGCTGTGCCTCGGTGCCGCCGACACCCCCGAGCTCGCGGCCGAAACCGCCCGCCTGATCGAGGAGCTGCAGACCCAGCGCGGCGGTGTGATCCTGGTGGAGCGGATGCTGCCGCGGAACGAGCTCATCCAGGTCCTCAGCCATGCGACCGCGTTCGCCTGCCCGTCGATCTACGAACCGCTTGGCATCGTCAACCTGGAGGCCATGGCCTGCGGCGCCGCCGTCGTGGCCAGCGCCACCGGCGGGATCCCCGAAGTTGTCCAGCATGGCGAGACCGGCTTGCTGGTGGACATCGAGCAGGTCACGGACGGGACCGGAACCCCGCTGGACCCGGAGAAATTCGTCACCGAATTCGCCGCGGCCCTGACCGAGGTCGTGTCCGATCCCGAACGGGCCAGCGCCATGGGCCAGGCCGGGCGACGCCGTGCCGAGGAGCACTTCTCCTGGGAATCCATCACGGAAACCACCCTTGAGGTCTACCGCTCGGTGCTCCCCGGCGGTTCCTGACCCACGGCCACCAAAGCGCAGACGACGACGGCGCCGCCCCGGCTGAGGGGCGGCGCCGTCGTCGTCGTTGTCGGGACGGGCAAGGGGCCGGGCTATTTGCTTTCGCGGGTCTGGGTCCCGTGGCTCTTGCGGGCCAGGAGGATCTTCTCGTCCACCGGGGCGTCGCCGCTGGCGCGCTGCTGCCTGAAGTATTCGCGGGCTTCGTCCTGGCGTACCCTCTCGGCGCCCGTGGCGATCTCGGCGCGGAGGTGTTCCGGGCCGAACCCGAAGGCGTCCACCAGGTCCAGGGCGTGCGGGCGGATCTTGACCAGCAGCCGGTTGATGTATTCGCCCACGGTCCGGGCACGCTGCATGGAGAGACGGCCGTTCATCAGGTACCAGGACAGGTTTTCCTCGATCAGGGACAGGCCGAAGAGGTCGCGGAGCCAGGTCAGGACCTTTTTGGTGCCCGGGTCCGTGACCTTGCCCAGCGCTTCGGTGAAGGCCTCCCATTGCAGCAGCTCGGCATGCGCCTGGGCAGCTTCGATGAGTTCGTTCTGGTGGTTGTTGAACAGGGCCGCGCCCTGCTCCTGTGGCAGCCTGTTGGCGCCCTTGAGAGCCGAGCCCACTTCGGCGACCATGGTCTGCACCCGGTCGGTCAGCAGCGCGCGCTGGCTCGCCTCGTCCTTGATGGCGATCGCTGCCTTCTGCACCGAGCCGGAGTCCGCCATGAACTGCGCGACGCCGCGCAGGCCGGTGCGGTGGATGGCGGCGCCGGTGGCCTGGCCCACCACGTAGCGGGCCAGCACACCGAAGTTCACGGTGCGGAATTCCTTGGCGTAGTCGGCCAGCAGCCGCTTGGCGACCAGTTGCAGCAGGACGGTGTTGTCACCTTCGAACGTGGCGTAGACGTCCAGGTCGGCGCGCAGTGAGGCAAAGCGGTTCTCGATCAGGAAGCCGGCGCCGCCGCAGGCCTCGCGGCATTCCTGCAGGGTGTCGAGGGCGTGCCAGGTGCTGAGCGGTTTGAGTGCCGCCGCGAGGGTTTCCAGGTCCTGGCGGTCCTCGTCCGTGTCGGTGCGGCCGGAGAAGACGTCGTCGAACTTCTGCAGCAGCTGTTCGCTGGCGAAGCCCGCGGCGTACGTCGTGGCGAGCCGGGTGAACAGCCGGCGCTGGTGCCGCTGGTAGTCCAGCAGAACTTCCTCGTCGGTCTGTGAGGAGGCGTTGAACTGGCGGCGTTCCGTGGCGTACTGGATCGCTGTCTTCAAGGCCAGCTTCGAGGCAGTGACGGCGGCGCCGTCGAGCGAGACGCGGCCTTGGACCAGGGTGCCGAGCATGGTGAAGAACCGGCGGCCCGGGCTGGCGATGGGCGAGCTGTAGCTGCCGTCGGCGTCGACGTTGCCGTAGCGGTTCAGCAGGTTGGTGCGCGGGATCCGGACGTGGGTGAAGTGCAGCCGGCCGTTGTCGATGCCGTTCAGGCCGCCCTTGACGCCGTCGTCCTCGCCGCCGATTCCCGGCAGGAAGTCCTTGGTGACGGGGTCGCGGAGATCCATGTAGAAGGCATGGACGCCGTGGTTGACGCCCTGCGTGACGAGCTGCGCGAAGACGACGGCGGCGAGGCCGTCCACGGCGGCGTTCCCGATGTAGTCCTTCCAGGCGGCCCGGAACGGCGTGTGCACCACGAATTCCTCGGTTGCCGGGTCATACGTGGCGGTCGTGGCAATGCTGGCGACATCCGAGCCGTGGCCGGTCTCCGTCATGGCAAAGCAGCCGGGAATGTCCAGGCTCATGATGCCCGGCAGCCACTTATCGTGGTGTTCCTTCGTGCCGAGGTGGTTCACTGCGGAGCCGAACAGGCCCCACTGGACGCCGGCCTTGATCTGCAGGGAGGGGTCGGCGATGACGAGTTCCTGGAAGCCGGCCACGTTGCCGCCGTGTTCGTCGGCGCCTCCGACGGACACGGGGAAGGCCCGGTGCACGGCGCCGTTATCCACCAGGATCTTGAGCTGGCCGAAGGCGCGCTTGCGGTGCTCGGTGTGGGTCAGTCCCTCTGTCTTGTGCAGCTCCAGGCGGCCTGCGAGCGCCCGGGAGGCGCGGCGGGTGTCGGCCCACTTGCCCAGGAGCAGCTCACCCAGCGCGGCGACGTCGACGGCGGGAGCCGGCGTAGCTGAAAACTCCGGCGTCGGGGCGGAGGTGCTGCGGGTGGCGGTATTGCGTCCTGCTGTGTTGCGGGCTGTCGTGTTGCGGGCTCCGCCTGAGGGGCGGGCGGCGAGTTCGGTCATGTCGATTCCTTCTTTGGTTCTGACAAGGTCGGTGCTGAAGTCGGTGGTGTTTGGTTCGGGGCTGCCGTGCGCAGCTCGGGGGCGATGCCGAGGCACAGCCAGTCGGTAATCTGGCGTGCCATGGCCTCCTGGCCGGGCTTCGAGGGGGATGGAGGGCTGGCGAGCCATTGTTCGCCGGCGTTCCGGACCAGGCCGATCGCCGCGTTCGGCCAGTATCCGATCACGGCCTCGCGCCCGTCGCCAAGGTGGCTGCGCATGGGCCGGGCGATCATGTCGCTGATCGCCGCGAAGAAGTGGCCCAGGGCACCCGCGGTGGCAATGGTGCCGTTGGTGGCGTCCGCGTCCCCGGGGGTGTAGCGCGTGACGAAGGTGTACACATTCGGGCTGGTTTCGGCCATCTGGAGGTAGGCGGAAACCATGGCGAAAAGGCCCTCGCGGGGAGTCTGTGCGCTCTGGGCAGCTTCCTGGATGCGGCGCTGCATCTGGCTCAGAACAACTTCACCCACTGCCTGCTGCAGCCCGGCCTTGTCCCCGAAATACCGGTAGAACACGGATTTCGAGGTGCCTGCCGCCGCGGCAATGTCCTCCATCGACGCGTCACTGCCGAGGGCATGCACGGCCTTGCGGGCTGACTTGATCAGCTCCCGGCGGCGCTCTTCACGGTGCGACTGCCAGCGGGAGGCGCGGCCGTCCACACTGCCGGCGCCGGCGGCAGCGGATCCGGCCACGGTTTCGCCGGGAAGATCAGGATGGGGGATGTTCACGATACCCAGCGTATCAGGTACGCTGGGTATCGGTAACCCGCTTTGATCGAAGGAGACAGCCCATGTCCGTCAACGGACAGTCCGCACCCGGACCAAAGGAATCGACCCCCGCGACGCCCACAGCAGCCACAGCAGCTCAGCCGGCCAACGTGCCCGCGGCAGCTAACGCGGCGGCGCAGCTCCGCAAGGCGGTCATCGTGGGCGGCAACCGCATTCCGTTTGCCCGGACCGGGGGCGCCTACACCAAGTCCTCCAACCAGGACATGCTGACCGCTGCCCTGGACGGGCTCATCGCCCGTTTTGGGCTGCAGGACGAGCGCATCGGCGAGGTAGCGGCCGGGGCCGTGCTCAAGCACTCCCGCGACTTCAACCTGACGCGTGAAGCCGTGCTCGGCTCCGCTCTCTCCGCAGAGACCCCGGCCTACGACCTGCAGCAGGCCTGCGCCACGGGACTGGAGACGGTCCTTGGCCTCGCCAACAAGATCAAGCTCGGCCAGATCGATTCGGCCATCGCCGGCGGCGTCGACTCCGCCTCGGACGCGCCGATCGCCGTCAGCGAAGGCCTGCGCGAAGTGCTCCTTGACCTGAACCGCGCCAAGACGCTGCCGCAGCGGCTGCAGGTCCTTAGCCGGCTCCGGCCGAAGGACCTCGCACCCGATGCCCCGAACACGGGCGAACCGCGCACCGGGCTGTCCATGGGGGAGCACCAGGCGCTCACCACGGCCCAGTGGAAGATCACCCGGGAGGCGCAGGATGAACTGGCCTTCAACAGCCACCGCAACCTCGCCGCCGCCTACGACGCCGGGTTCTTCGATGACCTGCTGACCCCGTACCGCGGCCTCACCCGCGACTCCAACCTGCGCGCCGACACCAGCCTCGAAAAGCTGGCCACGCTCAAGCCCGTTTTCGGCAAGAGCCTGGGTTCCGCGGCGACCATGACGGCCGGCAACTCCACCCCGCTGACCGATGGCGCCTCGACCGTGCTGCTCGGCTCCGAGGAGTGGGCCGACGCCCACGACCTGCCCAAGCTGGCCACGGTCGTGGACGGCGAGGCGGCGGCAGTCGACTTTGTCCACGGCAAGGACGGCCTCCTGATGGCTCCGGCGTTCGCCGTGCCGCGCCTGCTGGCCCGCAACGGCCTCAGCCTCGACGACATCGACTTCTTCGAAATCCACGAGGCCTTTGCCGGTACCGTGCTGAGCACCCTCGCCGCCTGGGAGGACGAGGAATTCGGCCGCACCCGGCTGGGTCTGGACGGGGCGTTCGGCAGCATCGACCGGTCCCGGCTGAACGTGAACGGGTCCTCCCTCGCAGCCGGCCACCCCTTCGCGGCCACCGGCGGACGGATCGTCGCCTCCCTCGCTAAAATGCTGCACGCCAAGGGCCGCGTCGACGGCCGCCCGGCCCGGGGACTGATCTCCATCTGCGCCGCCGGCGGCCAGGGCGTCGTCGCCATTCTCGAAGCACACTAGGGGACTCCCATGACCGACAAATACACCCAACTCGTGACCAAGGGCGTGGGCCGGGACATCGCCAGGAAGCTGGGACTGCCCCAGCCCGTGGTCCTTAGGCGCCACCAGCCGGGCCAGCCCCTCATAACCGGCCCCGTCCTGGTCCAGGGCACCGGCAGCGGTGCCGATGAGCTGGCCTCGACCCTCCTGTCCTGGAACCTCGATGTGCGCCGGCATGCGGTGCCCAAGGAGAAACTGGGCGCCATCATCCTGGTGCTGGATGAACTGGCCCGCCCCGAGGACCTGGCCAAGCCGGTGCTCACCGCGGCCACTTCGCTCCGGGACCTGGCACCCAACTCCCGCGTCATCACCGTCTCCCGCGCTGCGGCGGAAGCTGCGGACCCAGCCGCCGCAGACCCCGCAGCCGCGGCCGCCCGCCAGGGCGTGGACGGACTCCTCCGCTCGCTCGCCAAGGAGCTCCGCGCCGGCGCCACCGCCAACGGCATCCTGCTCGCCGGCGGCGCCGGCACCACCAGCCCCAGCACCCTCGGCGCGCTCCGGTTCTTCCTCTCCGGCCGCTCGGCGTTCGTCGACGGCCAGTTCCTGACGGTCAGCTCCGCCGAAGGCCATCTGCCGGCCGACGCCGAGAAACCGCTCGCCGGCAAGGTCGCCGTCGTGACCGGTGCGGCGCGCGGCATCGGCGCCGCGATTGCGCGCACCCTCTACCGCGACGGCGCCACGGTGGTCGCCGTCGATATCCCGGCGGCCGGGGACCACCTCGCGGCGGTCGCCAACGAGGTGCACGGCACCGCCCTGCAGTTGGACATCAGCCGGGAGGACGCCGGGCAGCGGATCATCGACCACGCCGTCGAACGCCACGGGCGCCTGGACATCGTGATCCACAACGCCGGCATCACCCGGGACAAGCTGCTCGCCAACATGGACCAGGGCCGCTGGGACTCGGTCATTGCGGTCAACATCGCCGCGCAGCTGCGGATCAACGAGGCGCTGCTGGCATCGGAGCACTTCCGGAACTCACCGCGGATCGTTTCCGTGGCCTCCACCAGCGGGATCGCCGGCAACCGCGGCCAGACCAACTATGCCGCTTCGAAGGGCGGCGTGATGGGCATGGTTCGGGCCACGTCGCCGCTGATCGGCACGCACGGCGGTTCCATCAACGCCGTCGCCCCGGGCTTCATCGAAACCGAGATGACGGCGAAGATCCCGTTCGCCACTCGAGAGATCGCCCGCAGGCTCAACTCCCTGCAGCAGGGCGGCCGGCCGGGGGACGTCGCCGAAGCCATCGCGTTCCTGGCCAGTGACGCCGCCGGCGGCATCTCCGGCGGGGTACTGCGCGTCTGCGGGCAGAACCTGGTGGGGGCATGACCCCATCCGGGCCCGTCATCCTGGGCGAGATGCCGTCGCTGTCAAAGCTGTATGTCAACGCGGCAGCCACGGCCGCCCGCCGCCGGGTTCTGGGCACCCATGCGGGCACCGGGCTCCCCGGGTCGCAGCACGAGGTCCGCGGTGTAAAGGCTGCAGTGGAGAACCTCACGGCGTACCAGCACCTGATCGGCGAGACGGCCAGCGATGTGCTGCCCGCCGGGTTCATCCATGCCCTGGCCTTCCCGCTGGCCATGAGCGTGATGAACCGGGACGACTTCCCGCTGCCCCTGCTGGGGATGATCCATCTGGAAAACCACGTGGTGCAGTCCGCGCCACTGCGGTTCACGGAGACCCTGGACATCCGCGCCCGGGCGGAGAACCTGCGCGGGCACCGGTCCGGCACTCAGCTGGACCTCGTCACGGAGGTGCGCCGCACGGGGGAGGGCGCCGTCAGCTGGCGCGGTGTCTCAAGCTACCTGGCCAAAGGCGTGTTCCTGCCCGGCATCGACAAGCCCACGGCCGCCTCCGTGCCGGCTGACTTCAAGGCGCCGGATCCCACCGCGCTGTGGCAGCTGGGCGTCGACACGGGGCGTGCCTACGCCGCCGTGTCCGGCGACTTCAACCCGATCCACCTGAGCGTCCTTTCGGCCAAGGCCCTGGGGCTGCGCCGGTCGATCGCGCACGGCATGTATCTGGCGTCCAGGGCGCTGGCGGACGTGGGCGCCGCCAAGGGCGAGGCTTTCAGCTGGGATGTGTCCTTCGAGGCACCGGTGTTCTTGCCGGCCCGCGTGGCGCTGGACATCAGCACGACGCAGGACCCCGACGGTGCCTGGCAGCGCTCCGACTACCTCGCCTGGAACTCGCGTTCCGGACGCAAGCACTTCAGCGGATCGGTTGCCGCGCTCTAGCTGCCGGCCGCAACAAACGACGGCGGTGTCCGCCCCGGAACGGGGGCGGCCACCGCCGTCGTTGTCTGTGCGCTCTGCGCCGGAGTGCCTGCGCCGCACCCGGGAGGGCTACGTGCTGCTGTCCGCCGAAGTCTTCACTACCCGCAGCATCCGGTGCAGGCTCAACAGGATCGATTCGACGGCGCTGGGGGCGTCGGTTGCCGATTCCTCGGCGCCGACACGCGCCGTCAGGGCCTTGACGGTGCCGTCGGCAGCTTCGCTGAGCTCGGACTGCCGCTCCGGGGTCTCCTCCTCGATCGAGGACAGGACGTCGCCCACGGCAAACATGGCGTCGGCGAGGGGCGCAGCGTATTCATCCGGCACCACAAAGGGGGTGTCCTTGGCCCAGATGACATCCGAGAGCACCTGCGTGACGTCCTGGACGTGGAAGGTTATCCGTTCGAGGTCCCGCAGGTTGCGGTAGTCCTGCTCTACGTCCCGCGGATGGAGCCGGCGCCTGGGGTTGGCCTGCCGGCTGGCGTCCGCCTTCTCCACCGCCAGGCGGACGGAACGCGCTGACGCTTCGAGGGCACCAGACCGCGTGGACCACTCTTCGTGCTCCGGCGGCCAGCTCTCCTTCAGCGCCTTGGCCATGTCCCGCAGTTGCTGGGCGAGTGCGAGGCGCAGTTCGGCGATGCTGAGCTCGGCGGCGCGGAAGTGCAGCGGCGGAAAGACGAGCAGGTTGACGAGGATTCCCACTGTTACCCCGGCCGCCATCTGCAGAAGGTAGCCGAAAGAGAACTGGTCCGGATTGTGTCCGCCCACCAGCAGGACCAGGAGCGCCGCCGTCGGGATCCAGTCCCGGCCGGCGCCGAGTTTGGGGAGTCCGGCCAGGACGACACCGAAGGCCATCACGACGCCGACCGTCAGCGGCGTCGGGCTGCCGAGGATGAACAGCACGAAGGCCAGCCCCACCCCGATCGCGAGCCCGACGAGCGTCTGTACGCCCTGGCGCATGGAACCGGCGACATTCTCGTACATCGCGACCAGGGCGCCCAGCGGAGCGTAGTAGGGGTAGTCGGCTGCGGAGCCGGGCATGAACGGGGCGATTGCGAAGGCAATCCCCGCTGCCAGCCCTGCCTTGAGGGCCAGCTGCAGCCGGGGCCACAGCAGGGCCGTGCGGACATTGCCGGACACGATCCGCCAGAGCCGCCGGACGAGCGAGTGGTGTCCGGCGCGGGTCGTCTCGTCTGTAGTTGTCACTCGGCTCACCCTAGGGCGGGGACGTTGCTGCGACAAGTGGACGAACCCTCGGCCCGGCGCCCTGCAGCTAGTCCGCCCCGTGCCCGGGAGCGACTTCCTCCCCGGACCGGACCGGGCCAGGCGGCGTGCCGTCGCCGAAGGGGCGGCCACCCAGCGCTTCCCTGCCGTGGGCGCTCAGCCAGTTGCCGAGCTCCGGCCCTGCCGGAACGATCCCGGTGGGGTTGATGTCCTCATGGACGAGGTAATAGTGCTGCTTGATCTGCACGAAGTCGGTGGTGTCGCCGAATCCGGGGGTCTGGAACAGGTCGCGGGCGTAGGCCCAGAGCGCGGGCAGCTCGCTGAGTTTCTGCCGGTTGCACTTGAAGTGCCCGTGGTAGACCGCGTCGAACCGTGCCAGCGTTGTGAAGAGGCGGACGTCGGCCTCCGTGATCGTATCTCCCACGAGGTACCGCTGGCTGGCGAGGCGCTCCTCCAGCCAGTCCAGGGCGGTCCAGAGCCGGGTGTAGGCGGCATCATAGGCCTCCTGGGATCCGGCGAAGCCGCAGCGGTACACACCGTTGTTCACCTCGGTGAAGACCCGTTTGTTGACCGCGTCGATCTCCCCGCGCAGCGCCTCGGGATACAGGTCCGGCGCGCCCGGCCGGTGGTATTCGGCCCACTCGGTGGAGAAGTCCAGGGTGATTTGCGGGAAGTTGTTGGTCACCACCTGGCCGCTGGCGACGTCGACGATAGCCGGAACGGTGATGCCACGCGGATAGTCCGGGAACCGGCGGAAGTACGCCTCCTGGATCCGCTCGATGCCGAGCACCGGATCCTTCCCGCCGGGATCCAGGTCAAACGTCCAGGAACGCGCATCGTGGGTGGGGCCGGGCTGGCCGAGGGAAATGACGTCCTCGAGGCCCAGCAACCGCCGCACGATCACGGTCCGGTTGGCCCACGGGCAGGCGCGGGCCGCGATCAGCCTGTAGCGACCCGGCTCCACCGGCCACCCAGGCTCGCCGTTGCGGCCGGGCGTGCCGGCGCGGGTGATCCGGTCCTCGATGTAGTTGGTGTCCCGGGTGAACTCCTCGCCGCCGGTGACGTAGGCACCCTTTGTGCTGAATCCGGGGTCGTCCGTGTGTGTTTGGCTCATGGTCCCAGCCTATGCCGGGGTGCCGCCGGGTCCCTGCCAAGGTGGATGCGGCAGTGTCGCGAAGACCTGCGACAAGGGCTGCCAGGCGAACCACCAGGCGGCACCGACGACGGTGGCGAACAGGACGATCCACACGGCCGCGGGGATGCGGGTGGCCCGGGACAGAAGGTAGGCGTCAGACGTGGCCAGCCGGTCCCGGCGCCGCAGGTGCACGGTGGCCACCTTGCCGAGGTCCCGTACGGCGGCGACCAGGAGCGCCAGACCGAGCGCGATCATCACATGGCCGTTGAATTCCGGCGGGACGAACAGAACGAGCAGGACAGCGGCCAGGACCGCAGCCGCGGTGATGAGCAGCCCGATGCCGTTGCGGATGAACAGGAACGAGGCCAGCAGGATGAGGGTGCCGACCGACATCGCGGCCGGGCCCCAGCCGTTGAAGCCGCTCCAGACCATGGCGGCTCCAACGACGGCCGGCACCGGGTAGCCCCAAAACGTGGACCAGACGGCGGCCAGCGGGCGCCTGCTGTAGGTGGTGGTGGTGCCCGAGTGGTCAAGGCTCAGGCGGATGCCGCCCACGCGCTGCCCGGTCATGAGTGCGGCGAAGGCGTGGCCGAGTTCGTGGGTCACCGTGGCCAGCAGTCCGAAGTACCGCCAGGTCACCCGCGGCAGGGAGAGCGCGACGGCGAGGAGGATCACCAGGGCGAGTTCGGTGCCGGTGACATGCGGGACGGGGGCCTGGCTGAATCCGGCGGCTATCCGGTTCCACCAGGTCTCGGCGGCGTTGGTCATCCCGTGACCCGCGCCGGTGCTCCTGCGGGGCCCGAGGGGCCCGCACTGTGCCGGATGCAGTACGGAGTCCAGGGCCTGGCCTCCAGCCTGCCTTCCGCGATCCCTTCCCCGCACACGGCGCAGATGCCGTACGTGCCGGCTTCGATCCGCTCCAGGGCTGCCTCGATCTGGGCAAGGCCTTGGCGGCTCTGGTCCAGCAGGGCCGATGCTTGGGAGAGCTCAAACGCAATGGTCGCGCCCTCGGGGTCGTGTTCGTCGTCGACGTTCGAGTCCTGCCGGGCGGCGTTCACGCCGGTGATGTCCCGGCGGAGCGCGGGCAGGAGTGCAAGTTTTTTGTGGCGCTCCTCCTGGAGGAGTATCCGGAACCGTTCGACGTCGACCATAGGCTGCAAGGCTAGCGCGGCTGACCCGCCGGAGTCGAAAGCGCACCCGGGCCGGGCCGAAAGTCCCCGGCGCCCGGGGGAGTCTCCGCCGTACAGTGTGAAGAGGAGACTGTGGCCAGAACTCTTCGACCAGGAAAGCCAGGAGACGTCATGGATCAGGAAGCGGCCCACGCCCTGAACGCCCTGAACAAGAACACAGATGAGGAAGCACGGGCCCTGGCCGCGGTGGAGCGGCACCACGCGGGCATGCTCAAGCGGCTCGACGCCCTGGCAACCGCACTCACCCACGCCGTGAGGTCCGGCGACACCGTGGCGGAGCACGACGCCCACGAGGTGCTGGTGGAATGGTGCGAGACCGAACTCGTCCCGCACGCGCTCGCCGAGGAAGGGCCCCTGTATGGGGGAGCCCGGAACCTGCCGGAAGGCACACTGCTGGTGGACGGGATGCTGGCCGAGCACCAGGCGATCGCGGGCATCGTTGAGGAACTCCGGGGATCGGCCGGCGTGGACGCCGCCGTGGCGGCCGGCTCCCTCCGGAACATTTTCGCCCTGCACCTGGAGAAGGAGAACAGGCTCCTGCTGCCGTTCATCGTGGCGTCGCCCGGGCTGTCACTGGCGCGCACAGTGGAGGGCCTGCAGGAACTGGTCGGGGAAGCCCATGTTCAGCAGCACGGGACGGCACGCGGGGGCAGCGTCTAGAGTTGCCCCATGGCGGATGGCATGCACCCTGACAGCGCTCCCGACGCAGCCGCATTGCTGAGGGAACTCGCGGCAGCCCACGGCGTGGGAACCTCCTACTGGGGCTGGGACGGCGTCGAACGCTCCGTCCCGGAAAGCACCTTACGCGGCGTCCTCGACGCGCTGGGCGTCCCGGCCGCGGACACGGACACGATAGAGCGGTCACTGGGCGAGGCGCGGCTGGCGCCGTGGCGGCGCCTGCTGCCGCCGGTCGCCGTCGCCCGTGAGGGGCAGGAACTCCTCATCAACGTCCATGTGCCGCACGGAAGCGACGTCAGCGTATGGATCGCAGCCGAAGACGGCAGCACACACAGGGCAGCGCAGCGGGAGAACTGGGACGCGCCGGTCGACGTCGACGGCGTCCTCACCGGCCGGGCGACCTTCGCGCTGCCGGGTACGGTGCCGCTCGGCTGGCACACGCTGCTGGCAGACAACGCCGGCACTGTGGCCCGGTGCCCGCTCGTCGTCACACCGCGGAGGCTCCACACAACCGAGGCGCTCATTTCATCCGGCAGGCCGGGTCGGCGGAACTGGGGTCTGACCGCGCAGCTCTATTCCGTACGGTCCGCCCGGTCCTGGGGCATCGGAGACTTCGCCGACCTCGCGGACCTCGCCACCATGAGCGGGCAGGAGGGCGCCGGATTCCTGCTGGTCAACCCGCTGCACGCCGCCGAGCCGCGTCCGCCGGTCGAAGACTCGCCCTACCTTCCGACGACCAGGCGGTTCTTCAACCCCCTCTACCTCCGGGTGGAAGAGATCCCCGAATACGGCTACCTCGGCCCGGCCGGCCGGGCCCGGGTGGAGCGGCTCGCGGAACAACAGCACCCCGCCAACCACTCCACGGATCTGCTGGACCGGAACTCCATCTACGGGGCGAAACTGGCCGCCCTGGAGCTGGTGTTCGGAGTCCAGCGCGACCCCGCCCGCTCCCTCGCGTTTGCGGACTTCTGCCGCGACCAGGGGCAGGGACTCGACGATTTCGCGCTGTGGTGCGCCCTGGCCGAGAAGCTGGCCCCGGAGGCCCCGCAATGGGCTGCGGAGGCGGCCACCCCGGACACCGCCTACTGCAAGGAGCAACGGGCCCTGCTGGCCGGCCGGATCGAATTCCACCGCTGGCTTCAGTGGCTCTGCGACCAGCAGCTTGAGGCCGCCCAGCGCTCGGCCCGGCGGTCGGGCATGGAAATCGGCGTCATCCACGATCTTGCGGTCGGCGTTAAACCGGGCGGCGCGGACGCCTGGACCCTTGCCGGGGTGCTGGCCCGCAACGTCACGGTCGGCGCGCCACCGGACATGTTCAACCAGCAGGGCCAGAACTGGACCCAACCGCCCTGGCACCCGGTACGGCTCGCCGAGTCAGGGTACGCCGCCTACCGGGACATGCTCCGGACCGTGCTGCGCCATGCCGGCGGGATCCGCGTGGACCACATCCTCGGCCTGTTCCGGCTGTGGTGGATCCCGGAAGGGGCAGGGCCCGGGGAGGGCACCTACGTCTATTACGACCATGAGGCGCTCATCGGCATCCTGGCGCTGGAGGCACAGCGCGCCGGTGCGGTCGTGATCGGCGAGGATCTGGGGGTATTTGAGCCGTGGGTCCGGGACTACCTCGCCGAGCGCGGGATCTTCGGGACCTCGATCCTCTGGTTCGAGCACGACGCCGACGGCCCGATTCCGCCGGAGCGGTACCGGCAGCAGTGCCTGACCAGCGTCAACACCCACGACCTGCCCCCGACGGCGGGCTATCTGGCCGGCGAGCACGTCACCCTCCGTGAATCCCTTGGCTTGCTGCGGCGTCCGGTGGACGAGGAACGCGCCGAGGCCCTGGCCGAGCAGCAGGCGGTGCTCGGGATGCTGCGGGAACGCGGCCTCCTGCCCGAGCCCAGGCACGAAGACGTGCAGGGCACCGTCGAGGCGCTGTACGCCTTCACCGCTCTGACACCGTCGTCGCTGCTGGGCGTCGCGCTGGTTGATGCGGTGGGCGAAACCCGGACCCAAAACCAGCCAGGAACCAGCACGGAGTACCCCAACTGGCGCATACCGCTCGCCGGCCCGCGGGGACCGGTCCTGCTCGACAGTCTCGCCGAGGATCCCGGCTTCCGCTCGCTCCTCGGCACCTTCCGGACTGCGCTGCACGCCGGGGACTAGCCGCGCGCTGGCCGCCAACTGCCAAGCCGTCACCGATCCACGCCTGCCCAACTACATGGCCCTGACCAGCGGCGCACTATCCGCGCCCGGCGACCCGGGCTCGTGCTCTTCCCTCTGGTGCCCTCCAGTCGGCTGGACCAGGACCTCGGATCTGCTTTCAGCCTCCCGAACTAGCCCTGACGGGCATAAGTGGGACGCGCCGCAGATGAGTGACCTGCTCAAGTAGTTTGCCGCGTGCTGTAGAGGCGTTGCTTGACCGGAGGACAAGTAAGACTACTCGTTCCTTCCATGTCCGCTCCGTCTAATCTGATCGCCAACAGCCGCAGAAACTATCGTCGCGCAGGCGTGTCCGATGCATATCCGATGATCATTGGGGGGAAACAAATGAAAAGCAGTTTGCGGGTGGCTAGTGCCGGTCTGGCTCTGGCAATGGGAATCGCTGGAAGCGTAGCCGGCACTGCAGGAGCCGCCACGAGTTACAGCTTCGCCGTCATCGGCGACATGCCCTACGGCAGCACCCAATTGAGCCTTTTTCCGAAACGCATTGCGCAGATAAATGCGGATCCGAATGTGCGCATGGTCGGGCATCTTGGCGATATCGGCACGGGTGTTTGCTCCGACGCCTATTACAAGAAGATCAAGGCAAGCTTCGACAAGTTTGTCGACCCGCTGGTGTACACCCCCGGTGACAATGAGTGGGCGGACTGCCACAGCGCCAGAATAGGCAAAGCCAATCCGCTGCAGCGGCTGGCTGCCATCCGCTCGGTCTTCTTCCCCCGAGGCGGCCGGACCCTGGGCCAGAACCCGATCTCCGTCACGGCCCAGTCCGGCTACAAGGAGAACGTGATGTTCGCCACCGGACGGCTGACCATCTCGACCCTGCACATCGTTGGTTCAGAGAATGACCTCCGGCCGTGGAGCGGCCTCGGCTTCACGAACGCCACCACTGAACAAGTGGCCGAGGAGAAGGCCCGGGTGAATGCCGCCGTCGCGCAGATCCGAAGCGCCTTCGCAACGGCGAAGGCCAAAAACAGCAGGGCAGTGGTCCTGATGACCCAGGCGGACATGTTTGCTCCCGGCACCCAGAACTCGGGCTACCGCGACGCCTTCCAGAGCATCGTGCGGGCCATCGCCAGTGAAAGCAAGGCATTCAAGAAGCCGGTGTTCCTTTTCAACGGCGACACTCACATCTACGCCAAGGACAAGCCGCTCAACAACGAGAAGTGGCTGTCCTTCTACGGGATTTCCGGCGCGGCGTCCAACCTCACGAGGGTCTCAATCGAGGGCGAAACCTACGTGGATGAATACGTGAGGGTCAACGTCGTCTCCACTTCGGAGGTCCTGCAGATCCAGCGGGTTGCCTACAAGTAGCGGGCCCGCAAAATCCGAGGCGACTCGACTGAGTCATCCTCCCCAGGGCTCAAAATGGGAGGGCCGATCCGCGGTGTCCACGCTTAGTCACCGGCGTGGCATCAGTGAAGCCCCGGCAGGCTGCAGTCACGCTTCAGGGTCAGCGTCCGGGCCGAAGTTCCGCAGAGACAGCAAAAAGCCCCCGGAATCCTTGGATTCCAGGGGCTTTCCTGTTGTGCGCGGAGGGGGACTTGAACCCCCACCCCCTTTCGAGGACTAGCACCTCAAGCTAGCGCGTCTGCCATTCCGCCACCCGCGCAGGTGGTATTCGGTGAACCTTTTCGCCTTTCAGCGTTTTGGATTTCTCCGAAGCAGCGAGAAAGACTCTAGCATGAAGTTTCCCGAAACAAATAATCGGGGCCTGATCGGGCATGTGGGTAGGCTGAAGCCAGCAACAGAGCCGACGCCACGAGGAGTGAAACATGACTGAGATCAGGCCCGAGGACGAAGTCGTCAGGATCTGCCAGGAACTGATCCGGATCGACACGTCCAACTACGGCGACGGCTCCGGCCCGGGGGAGCGGGCGGCTGCCGAATACACCGCGGGGCTGATGACGGAAGTGGGGCTGGACGCCGAAATCTTCGAGTCCGCCCCGGGCCGCGCCAGCGTGGTGACCAGGCTCGCCGGCGAGGACCCGTCCGCCAGCGCCTTGGTGGTCCACGGGCATCTGGATGTTGTCCCCGCGCTCCGCGAGCAGTGGTCGGTGGATCCCTTTGGCGCCGAACTCAAGGACGGCATGATCTGGGGCCGCGGCGCCGTGGACATGAAGGACATGGACGCCATGATCCTCGCTGTCCTGCGGAATTTTGCCCGGACCGGCCGCAAACCCAAACGGGACCTGATCTTCGCGTTCTTCGCCGACGAGGAGGCCGGCGGCACCTATGGTGCCCGGTATGCGATCGAGAAGCGGCCAGAACTTTTTGACGGAGCCACGGAGGCCATCTCCGAAGTCGGCGGCTTCTCCGCCACCATCGGCGGCCAGCGCACGTACCTGCTCCAGACCGCCGAGAAGGGCCTGTCCTGGCTCCGCCTGGTCGCCCACGGCCGTGCGGGCCACGGCTCGCAGATCAACACGGACAATGCCGTCACCCGGCTGGCCAGCGCCGTGTCCCGCATCGGGGAATACCGGTGGCCGGTGGAGCTGACCCCCACCACCCGGCAGTTCCTCGACGGCGTGACGGAACTCACGGGCGTCGAGTTCGATCCGGACGATCCGGACAAGATCCTCAAGGAACTCGGCACCGTGGCCCGCTTCGTCGGCGCCACCCTGCAGAACACCACCAACCCGACCCTGCTCAAGGGCGGCTACAAGCACAATGTGATCCCGGAGTCGGCCGAAGCCCTCATCGACTGCCGCACCCTGCCCGGCCAGGAGGAGCACGTCCTTGAAAAGGTCCGCGAACTCGCCGGCAAGGGCGTGGACGTGAGCTACGTGCACAACGACGTCTCGCTGGAGGTCCCGTTCGCGGGAAACCTGGTGGACTCCATGATCGACGCGCTGCACGCCGAGGACCCGGGAGCCAAAGTCCTGCCCTACACCCTCTCCGGCGGCACGGACAACAAGTCCCTGAGCCGGCTGGGCATCACAGGCTACGGCTTCGCCCCGCTCCAGCTCCCGGACGAGCTGGACTTCACCGGGATGTTCCACGGGGTGGACGAACGCGTCCCCACCGAATCCCTGAAATTCGGGGCCCGCGTGCTGGATACCCTGCTCACCAACTACTGAGCTCTGAGAGACACCGCCCATGCGCCCTGAAGACGTCCTGCCCGAATCCCTCCTCGAACGGATCCGCGGCCGCGCCGCCGGCTACGACCGGGACAACGCCTTCTTCCACGAAGATCTCGAGGAGCTGGCTGCGGCCGGCTACCTCAAGATTTTTGTCCCGGCGTCCGACGGCGGACTGGGACTCGGGCTGTCGGCGGCGGCGCAGTTGCAGCGGAGGCTGGCGACGGCGGCCCCGGCCACCGCGCTGGCCGTCAACATGCACCTGGTGTGGACCGGCGTCGCGCACGTCCTGGCCGCCCGCGGTGACTCTTCGCTGGATTTCATCCTCAAGGAGGCCGCGCAGGGCGAGATCTTCGCGTTCGGCAACTCGGAGGCGGGGAACGACTCGGTGCTCTTCGACTCTCTCACCTCCGCGGTCCCGCAGTCCGGGGGCGGCTACTCGTTCACCGGCCGCAAGATCTTCACGAGCCTCTCGCCGGCATGGACCCGGCTGGGGATTTTCGGCAAGGACACCTCGGCAGCGGACGGCGACGGACAGCTGGTCCACGGCTTCATCACCAGGGACACCCCCGGGTACGAAATCCTGGCCGACTGGGACACGCTCGGCATGCGGGCCAGCCAGTCCAACACGACGGTCCTTGCTGGCGCGGTGGTGCCGGCTGAACGGATTTTCCGGAAACTTCCGGTGGGCCCGAATGCGGACCCGCTGATCTTCGCCATCTTCGCGTGCTTCGAGACGCTGCTTGCCGCCGTCTACACGGGCCTCGGCGAGCGGGCCCTTGACCTGGCGGTCGACGCGGTGAAGCGGCGGACGTCGTTCAAGAACGGCGGGCGCAGCTACGCCCAGGATCCGGACATCCGCTGGAAGGTCGCGGACGCCGCAATGGCGATGGACGCGCTGTACCCCCAGCTGTCCAGCGTCGCCGCGGATGTGGACGCATTGGCCGAGCATGGCAGCCAGTGGTTCCCGAAGCTGGTCGGGGTGAAAGTCAGTGCGACGGAGACGGCCCGCACGGTCGTTGATCTGGCGGTCAGGGTCTCCGGGGGATCGAGCTACTTCCGCGGTTCCGAGCTGGAACGGCTGTACCGTGACGTGCTGGCGGGAATGTTCCACCCCTCCGACGACGAATCGGCGCACAACACAGTGGCCAACGCGTGGCTGGGACCGCTCGAACCCTAGACGGTCCTTTGGCCGCCACACCCTAGACGGTCCTTTGGACCTGCGTCACCCGGCGGCGCAGCCAGAAGCGGCGGCCCCCGCCCAAATACAGCACGCTGCGCTCAAGTTCCCACTTGCCGTACTCGGAGTGCTCGACCAGGCGGCGGCGCGCTTCAGGCAGGGAATCCTCAGGGCTGACCGTCAGTACGAGGTACTCGTACTGCCTCACATAGTCTCGTTCCCGCCGGACCGAGCTGCTGAGAAAATGTTCCTTCATTGCTCTCCATTTTCTTCCTTTTCCGGCTAACGTGAAGTCATGAGCATCGATCCGCGTGTCGCGCTTCAATCCCTGACGGCCGCCCTGGAAGAACACCTCGCTGCTGCGTCGGCACGCCGGGGAGATGGGGATCCCGCGGTCGAGGCAGCGTTTTTTGCCGTTGCTGATGCCTTTGAAGTCTACGACGATTCGCTCTACGAAGCGTATGGCGAAGTGACGCCGCTCGAGGTGATTGATGACGACAGCGATGAGGACGAGGAAGAAGACGTCGACGACGAGGAAGACCTCGAAATCCTCCAGGACTAGGCCCGGCCGGTAGGCAGGGCACTGACCATTCCGCTCAGGCGGGGTTCGACACGTCCTCCAGCGCCTGGGCGATCTGCGGCGGCAGCGGCGCCAGGGTCGAATCCAGGATCTCCTTGAGCTGCACGGGCGTGCGGGCGCCCACAATCGCCGTCGCGACACCGGGCTGGGACAGCAGCCAGCTCAGCGAGACATCCAGGGACGTCCGGCCCAGACCCTTCGCCGCCATGGCCACGGCCTCCACCACACTGGACGCGGCACCCTCCAGGTACGGCTCCACGTAGCCGGCCAGCCGCGAACTGGCCGCCCGCGAATCCGCGGGAATGTTCCCGCGGTACTTGCCGCTCAGCACGCCGCGCCCCACCGGACCCCATGCCATCAGGCCCAGCCCGGCGTCCTCGACGGCTGGAATGAGTTCAGCTTCGGGGGAGCGGTGGAGGAGGGAGTACTCCGACTGGTTCGCGATCAGCGGGAAGCCGGCCACCGCGGCAGCCTTCGCCGTCTGCCAGCCGTTGAAGTTGGACACGCCGGCGTAGCGGGCGCGGCCCGAACGCACTGCATATTCAAGCGCGGACAAGGTCTCTTCCAGCGGAACGTTGGGGTCCCAGGCGTGGGCGAACCAGAGGTCCACGTAGTCGGTACCCAGCCGGGCCAGGCTCGCGTCCAGGCCGGAGAGCATCCCATTCCGTGAGGTGTCGACGCCGCGCCGGCCATCCGAAAACGAAAGTCCGGCTTTGGTGGAGATGACCACTTCGGAGCGGGCCACGACGTCGCCCAGCATCCCGCCCAGCATCGCTTCGGCCTGGCCGTCGCTGTAGGACGCTGCCGTGTCGATCAGGGTCCCGCCGCCGTCCACAAAGGTGCGGAGCAGGGCCGAGGCATCCTGCTCATCGGTTTCCCGGGCCCAGGACATGGTGCCGAGGGAAAGGGAGGACACGCGCAACCCACTGTTGCCGACATAACGCTGCTGCATGTCAGCAAGCTTACGGGGATTCGGAAAGTTTCATGACGTAGGGTCTATAAACGTGAACTGGTTTGAAGCGGCCTTTTTGGGCCTTGTGCAGGGGCTGACCGAATTCCTCCCGATTTCCTCAAGTGCCCATTTGCGGATTGTGGGCTCCTTCCTCCCGAACGCGGCGGACCCCGGGGCGGCGTTTACCGCCATCACCCAGCTGGGCACGGAAACCGCCGTCGTTGTGTATTTCTGGCGCGACATTGTACGGATCGTCAAAGCCTGGGCCGGTTCCCTGGCCGGCAAAGTCTCCCGGCAGGACGCGGACGCCCGGATGGGCTGGCTGGTGATCCTGGGCAGCCTGCCGATCATCGTCCTCGGGCTGCTGTTCCAGGACCAGATCGAGTCCGTGCTCCGCAGCCTCTGGATCGTCGCCACCATGCTGATTGTCTTCGGCATGATCCTCGCCGTCGCCGACGCCGTCGGACGCCAGGACCGCGACCTGACCCAGCTGACCTATAAGCACGGCATCCTGTACGGACTGGCGCAGGCCCTGGCCCTGATCCCGGGCGTGTCCCGCTCCGGCGGCACCATCACCGCGGGCCTGCTCATGGGCTACACCCGAGAGGCGGCGGCCCGCTATTCCTTCCTGCTGGCCATCCCGGCCGTGTTCGGCAGCGGCCTGTACCAGCTCTACAAAGTGGTCTCCAAGGACGGCATCACCGGGCCCTACAGCCTCCCGGAAACAGCCCTCGCCACGGCCGTAGCCTTCGTTGTGGGGTACGTCATCATCGGCTGGTTCCTGAAGTACGTCTCAACCCACAGCTACCGGCTTTTCGTCTGGTATCGGATCCTGCTCGGCCTGGCCCTGTACCTGCTGCTCGGTTTCAACGTCATCAGCGCCTAGCACTAGGCTTGGTCTGTGAAGTCTTGGATCTCCCGCCCCGTTCCCCAGCTCCCGGGCAGCATGCCTGCCCTCCGCCTCTTCGACACCGCCAAAGGCAGTGTTGTGACCCTCGGCGCAGCCGGCGAACAGTCCATGTATGTCTGCGGAATCACCCCGTATGACGCCACCCACATGGGCCACGCGGCCAGCTACGTCGCGTTCGACCTGCTCAACCGTGCCTGGCGGGACGGCCGGCAGACGGTCTCCTACGTGCAGAACGTCACCGACGTCGACGACCCCCTGCTGGAGCGCGCGTCGGCGACCGGCGTGGACTGGCGTGACCTGGCCGCCAGCCAGATCGAACTCTTCCAGACGGACATGGAAGCCCTCAATGTGCTGGCCCCCGACCAGTACGTGGGCGCCGTGGAGGCCATTCCGCTGATCGTGCCGGCCATCGAACAGCTGCTGCAGCGGGGTCTGGCTTACCGGGTGGCCGGCGGCGCCGGCGAGCCTGACGGGGACGTCTATTACGACGTCGAAGCCGCCGGCAAGCACTCTGCCGAGGCCACGGATGCCTGGACGCTCGGCGCCATCTCGGGATTGTCCGACGCCGAGATGCTGGAGCTCTTTGCCGAACGCGGCGGCGATCCCGGCCGTGCCGGGAAACGCCAGGCGCTGGACCCGTTGCTCTGGCGGGTGGCCCGCGACGGCGAACCCAGCTGGCCCGGCGGCGAACTGGGGGAGGGCAGGCCAGGCTGGCACATCGAGTGCACGGTCATCGCCCAGAAGTACCTCCCCACCCCGTTCACGGTGCAGGGCGGCGGCTCGGACCTGGTCTTCCCGCACCACGAGATGGGCGCCGGGCACGCCTACTCGCTGTCCGGTGTGCCGCTGGCACAACACTTCGCGCACGCCGGCATGGTGGGCCTCGACGGAGAGAAGATGAGCAAGTCCAAGGGAAACCTGGTTCTTGTTTCCAAGCTCCGCGCCGCCGGCGAGGAACCCGCCGCAATCCGGCTGGCCATCCTGGCGCACCACTACCGCAGCGACTGGTCCTGGACCGATGCAGGGTTCGCCGCCGCCAAGGAACGGCTCCGCACCTGGCGGGAGGCCCTCGCCGCTGCGCCCGCCAGCTCAGCCGCCGGGCTGGTGTCCCGGATGCGGGCCGAACTGTCGGATGACCTGAACGCCCCGGGGGCCGTCGCCGCCGTGGATGCCTGGGCACAGGCGGCCCTCGCAGACGGCCATGACGCGTCGCCGTCGGACGCGTCACTGGTGAGCGACGCCGTCGACGCGCTGCTCGGCGTCGAACTCTAGGAGCGGAAGCCCCGGCGCCGGGCGCTAGGGCTTGTCCTTGCCGCGGCGCTTGAGGTAGCGCTCGAACTCCCGGGCGATCGACTCGCCGCTGGCCTCCGGAAGGTCGGCGGTGTCCTTCGCTTCCTCCAGCTGGCGCACGTACGCCGCGATCTCGGGGTCTTCGGTGGCGAGCTCATCGACGCCGCGCTCCCACGCGTCGGACTCCTCGACGAGTTCCTGGGTGTCGAGCGGAACCTGCAGCAGCTCCTCGATCCGGTGCAGCAGCGCGAGCTGCGCTTTGGGGGAGGGCGCCTGCGCCACGTAATGCGGCACAGCGGCCCACAGCGAGACGGTGGGCAGCCCGGCCAGCAGCGCGACCTCCGCGAGGACCCCGACGATCCCCACCGGCCCTTCATACTGCGAGGCCTCGAGGTCCATCCGCTCCCGCAGCGCAGGGTCATCGGTGGAAGAACTGACCGGAATCGGGCGGCTGTGCGGCACGTCGGCCAGGAGCGCACCGACCAGGATCACATAGTCCACGTGGAGCGCCTCGGCATGGACCAGCAGTTCGGCGGTGTACGCACGCCACTTGTAGGACGGCTCCGTGCCCTGGACGAAGATGACGTCCACATTGGAATCGGGAACACTCGCCTTGAAAATCCGGGTCGAGGGCCACTTGATTTTCCGCTCACCCGACGCCGTGCGGCGGATCGTGGGCCGGGTGAACTGGAAGTCGTAATACTCGTCGGCGTCGATCGAACCGGCTTTCTTGCCGCCCCAGAGCTTGTTGAGGTAGCGCAAAGCATCGCTCGCAGCCTCCCCGGCGTCGTTCCAGCCTTCGAAGGCCGCGAGCAGCACCGTGATGCGCTGTCCCTCGGGTACGGGCTGCAGCAGCCGTTCCGGCTCGGGCACGTCGCCCGTTTCCGTGGGGTCTACCTCGAAGCTATTCATCCCTTCACCCTACGTCCAAGGACCCGGACCACGCATGGAATGAAGCGCCGGGAATCGCTGGCGGGCAGCCGATATTCGCCGTAGGCGTAGTATCCGGCCCCTCACAGCACGGCACCGTAGACTGGAAAACATGCAATCCTCAGCTTCCCAGCCCCTCCTCAAAGCCGCGCTCTGGGACATGGATGGCACCATTGTCGACACCGAGCCGTACTGGATCGAAGCCGAACACGCCCTGGTCACCGCGCACGGTGGGCAGTGGTCCCACGAGAAGGCCATGCAGCTGGTGGGCCAGTCCCTCGTCTTCTCCGCGGGGATCCTGCAGGAAGCCGGCGTCGCGCTGGAGCGCCGGGAGATCATCGACATCCTGACGGCCCACGTCATCAGCCAGGTCCGCACCTCCGTGCCCTGGCGGCCCGGCGCCCGTGAACTGCTGGAAGAACTCCACACCGCGGGCATCCGCTGTGTCCTCGTGACCATGTCCGAGGCCCCGCTGGCCCGGGAGATCGTGGGCAGCCTGCCCAGGCCCTACTTCGACTTCCTGGTCACTGGCGACACCGTCACGCAGGGCAAGCCGCATCCCGAGGCCTACCTCACGGCGGTCGGACTGCTGCAGGAGCAGGACCCTGACCTCGGCCTGCACCACTGCATCGCGCTGGAGGACTCCAAGCCGGGCGTGGCCGCCGCCGTCGCCTCCGGGGTGCCGACGGTCGCCATTCCGCACATCGCGCCGCTGCCGCACGATCCCCGCCATGCCATGTGGGACACCCTGGAAGGGCGAACTGTGGCCGACCTCGAAGAGCTCGTCGCCCTGCGCCACGAGTTCCCGGAAGCGACCCTCGGCCTGGCCCGCGGCTCCGCGCCGGAGCCGGTCCATGACTGACACCGACACCCAGGGCCGCAGCGGCCAGGACCCCCGGAAACAGGGCCGCAAAGAGGGAATCCCGCTGGGCCGCATCGCCGGCATCCCCGTGATCCTCGCCTACTCGTGGTTCATCATTGCGGCGTTCACGGTGATCGCGTTCGGGCCCGTCCTGCAGAACGACTATCCCCGCCTCGGCGTCACCGCCTTCTTCGTCGCCTTCGCCTACGCGCTGCTGCTGCTGATCTCTGTCCTCGTGCATGAGCTCGCGCACGCCCTGACCGCCAAGCTGTTCCACTGGCCCACGGAGAAAATTGTCCTCAACCTCTGGGGCGGCCACACCGAGTTCCAGAGCTTCACTGCCTCTCCTGGTCGCTCCGTCCTGGTTGCGATGGCGGGACCGGCCGCGAACTTCGTCCTCGCGGGCGCAGGCTGGCTCCTGCTGACCGCCGGCGACCTCACGGGGGTGCCGGGAATCCTGGCCAATATCTTTGTCTGGGCCAACCTGCTGATCGGCATCTTCAACGTCCTCCCGGGGCTGCCGCTGGACGGCGGCCGGCTGGTCGAATCAGCCGTCTGGAAGCTGACCGGAAGCCAGGAAAAGGGCACCGTGGCTGCCGGCTGGGGCGGCCGCATCATCGTGATTGCCCTCGTGGCCTGGTTCGTGGCCCTGCCGCTGCTCAGTGGCGGCGAGCCGGACCTGTTCATGGCGCTCATCACTCTCCTTGTGTGCAGCTTCCTCTGGATGGGTGCCAGCGCCTCAATCCAGCAGGCCCGCCTGCGTGGCCGGCTGCCGGGCGTGGAAGCCGGCGCCCTCGCCGAGCGCGCAGTGGGCCTCCCGGAGTCGGCCACTGTGGCCGATGTGCTGGCGCTGGCACCGGATCCTGCCACCGGGACGGCTCCCGCCGTGGTGCTGTACCGCCATGACGGACGTCCGTCAGCAGTGGTCGACGCCGGTGCCCTCGCCACTGTTCCCGCGGCCGCCACCGCCGCCACACCCCTCACGGCGGTGTCCTACGCCCTTGGTGCGGGAGCCTACGTGCCCGAGTGGTCCAAGGGACAGGAACTGATCCAGTACCTGGCGCAGCTCGAGGGCATGGAGTACGCCGTCGTCGACCGGGACGGAACCGTCACCGGCCTGTTGCGGCAATCCGCCGTCCTGGGCGCCCTCAC
This sequence comes from Arthrobacter sp. 05N429, assembly GCF_056397045.1. Classification (NCBI taxonomy): domain Bacteria; kingdom Bacillati; phylum Actinomycetota; class Actinomycetes; order Micrococcales; family Micrococcaceae; genus Arthrobacter; species Arthrobacter sp. 05N429. Next base: position 240,728 of record NZ_JBFTMQ010000003.1, on the reverse strand, counting down.
GGGCAAGGGTGAAGGCGCCGGCAAACGGATGTACGGCCAAAGCCGGTAGAGTTACCTGCCGGTCGTGTATTTCCGGCCTTGCATTTCCCATCAGGGGTTCAGGCCCCGGGCACGAGCCGCCGGCACGCCGGCACCATCCGCGGCCACACAGCTTTACAGGAGCGAGGAACATTTTCATGAGCAGCGACACCGCCGCAGGCACCAGCCCGGACGACACCGGAACAGCCGGCCGCGCAGCAACGATTGCTACCGCCGCCCCGGTGGGCGCAGCGCGCCGCCGCGGACCCTTCCGGGAAGGCGAGCGTGTGCAGCTCACCGACGAGCGCGGCCGCATGAACACGATCAGCCTCGAAGCCGGCGGCGCGTTCCACACGCACCGCGGCTTCCTGAACCACGACGAAATCATCGGCAAGCCGGACGGCTCTGTGGTGGTCAACAACGTCGGCCAGCAATACCAGACGCTGCGGCCCCTGCTCTCGGACTTCGTCCTCTCGATGCCCCGCGGCGCAGCGGTCGTCTACCCCAAGGATGCCGGCCAGATCGTCACCATGGCGGACATCTTCCCCGGCGCACGCGTCGTGGAAGCGGGCGTCGGCTCCGGCGCCCTGTCCATCTCGCTGCTCCGCGCGGTCGGGGACAACGGCTACCTGCACTCCTTTGAACGTCGGGAGGAATTCGCCGACATCGCCCGCGGCAACGTCGAGACGATCTTCGGCGGCCCGCACCCGGCCTGGCAGATCTCCCTTGGCGATTTCCAGGAGGAAGTGGTCCGCACCGAAGAGCCCGGCTCGGTGGACCGCGTGGTGCTGGACATGCTTGCCCCGTGGGAATGCCTCGACGCCGTCGCCACCGTGCTGGCACCGGGCGGCGTGTGGATCAACTACGTCGCCACCGTGACGCAGCTGTCCCGGACCGCGGAGGCCATCCGCGCCGACGGCCGCTTCACCGAACCCGATGCCTGGGAATCCATGGTCCGTGGCTGGCACCTCGAGGGCCTGGCAGTCCGTCCGGACCACCGGATGGTCGCCCACACCGGCTTCCTGCTGGTCACCCGGCGGCTGGCCGACGGCGTCACGGGCATCTCCGTGAAGCGCCGGCCCTCCAAGACCGACTTCAACGAAGAGGACGTCAATGCCTGGACCCCCGGGGCCGTGGGGGAGCGCGCCGTCTCGGACAAGAAGCTGCGCCGGGCCGCCCGGGACGCCATCGCCGGAACCAATGTCAAGGACGATCCGGATATTACGAAGTAGTCCGTATTTCGGAAGACTTCAGCGGCACCCGGCTTCTTGGGGCTAATGTCTTAATAGAAGCGTAGGAAGGGGCTGATGCACGATGGAGACTCCGAACACCGATCCGGGCCTGACACCGGCAGAGGACGCGGCAGCAGCCGCGGGACAAACGCACGCCGACGCTGACCGCTACGGCGCCGGCGAACTGTCCGTGGCCGAGCGGCAGGTCAATATCCTCCGGGACAAGCTCCGGCATATTGACCGCCAGCTCGCCGCCGCCACGCAGAACAACTCCAAGCTCGTGGCCATGCTGGAGACCGCCAAGCAGGAAATCCTCCGGCTGAAGAATGCCCTCGACCAGGAGGGCCAGCCGCCGTACAGCTTCGGCACGGTGCTGCAGCTGAACCCGAAACGTCACCCCGCCGCCGGCAACGGCGGCCAGGCCGCCACCGAAGAGTCCGTGGACATCTTCAACGCCGGCCGCAAGATGCGCGTGGGCATCAGCCCGCTGGTCAACATGAACCAGCTTGCTGTCGGCCAGGAGGTCCTTCTCAACGAGGCCCTCCTGGTGGTCGCCGGGCTGGGCTACGAACGGGCCGGGGACCTCGTCACGCTCAAGGAACTGCTCGGCGCGGACCGTGCCCTGGTGGTCGGCCGCGCGGACGAGGAACGGGTCATCCGGCTCTCCGGGCCCCTGCTCGCGCAGAAGCTCCGCGTCGGCGACGCCCTCTCGATCGATTCCCGCACCGGTTACGCCCTCGAGAAGATCCCGCGTTCCGAGGTGGAGAACCTGGTCCTCGAGGAAGTGCCGGACATCACCTACCAGGACATCGGCGGGCTGGGACCGCAGATCGAGCAGATCCGCGACGCCGTGGAACTGCCGTTCCTGCACCCGGACCTCTACCGCGAACACGGCCTCAAGGCACCCAAGGGAATCCTGCTCTACGGCCCCCCGGGCTGCGGAAAGACGCTGATTGCCAAGGCCGTCGCCAATTCGCTCGCGGCCCGGGCCGCCGAGCGCACCGGCAAGACGGACATGAAGAGCTACTTCCTGAACATCAAGGGCCCGGAACTGCTGGACAAGTACGTCGGAGAGACCGAACGGCACATCCGGCTGATCTTCGCCCGCGCCCGCGAAAAGGCCTCCGAGGGCAGCCCCGTGGTGGTGTTCTTCGACGAAATGGACTCGCTGTTCCGCACCCGCGGCACCGGCATCTCCTCCGACGTCGAAACGACCATCGTCCCGCAGCTGCTCAGCGAGATCGACGGCGTGGAGCGGCTCGACAACGTGATCGTGATCGGCGCGTCGAACCGCGAGGACATGATCGACCCCGCCATCCTGCGGCCGGGCCGGCTGGACGTCAAGGTCAAGATCCACCGCCCCGACGCGGAGGCCGCGGCCGACATTTTCAACAAGTACATCACCGCCGACCTGCCGTTCCACGAGTCCGATCTCGCCGAGCACCACGGCGATGTCCAGGCCACGGTGGATGCGATGGTCCAGCGCACCGTCGAGGCCATGTACTCCACCGAAAAGTCCAACGAATACCTCGAGGTCACGTACGCCAACGGCGACACCGAAATGCTCTACTTCAAGGACTTCAACTCCGGTGCCGTGGTGCAGAATGTCGTGGACCGGGCCAAGAAGTACGCCATCAAGGACCTGCTCACCGTGGGCCAGAAGGGCATCCGGATCGACCACCTGCTGCGCGCCGTCGTCGACGAGTTCCGCGAGCATGAGGACATGCCCAACACCACCAACCCGGACGACTGGGCACGGATCTCGGGCAAGAAGGGCGAACGCATCACCTACATCCGCACCATCGTCCAGGGCAAGGCGGGGCAGGAGCCCGGCAAGTCCATCGAGACGATGCCGACCACGGGCCAGTACCTGTGACGGCAGTTCCCGGCCGGCCGGCCGCCGATTCGGGCGGGCTGCCGGCTGGCGGAGCCATGCGGGTCATGGGGTCGGAGACCGAGTACGGCATCCACGCACCCTCTGCCCCCGGGGCCAACGCCACGATGATGTCCGCCCGGGTGATCCAGGCCTACGCCCAGGTGACACGGCAGCGCGCCGCCGGCGGCGCCGAAACCCGCTGGGACTACACCGACGAGGAACCGCTGCATGACGCCCGGGGCTGGACGCTGGAGCGCAGCAAGGCGGACCCCGACCAGTTGACCGACCAGCCTCCCGTCCTCGACGCCGAGGCTGTCGCCCTCGCCTACGGGCGGCAGGAACTGGAGGCCGACGGCGAGGACGAATCCGGCACGCTCCTGATGAACATGGTCCTCGGCAACGGCGCCCGGTTGTACGTCGACCATGCCCACCCCGAATACTCCAGCCCGGAAGTGACCAACCCGCGCGACGCGGTCGCCTGGGACGCAGCCGGAGACCTCGTGGCCCTGGCGGCGGTGCGCCGGCTGGCGGGGGACCCTGAACTGCCCCCAGTCAATCTTTACAAGAACAACACCGACAACAAGTCGGTGTCCTACGGCTCCCACGAGAACTACCTCATGCCCCGCAATGTGCCGTTCGGGGACATCGTGCGCGGCCTGACACCCTTCTTTGTCACCCGCCAGATCATCTGCGGGGCCGGCCGGGTCGGCATGAAGCAGGACGGCTCCCGGCCCGGCTACCAGATCAGCCAGCGGGCGGACTTTTTCGAGACCGAGGTGGGCCTTGAGACCACCATTCGCCGCCCCATCATCAACACCCGCGACGAACCCCACGCGACGGCCGACAAATACCGGCGGCTGCACGTCATCATCGGCGACGCCAACCTCAGCCAGGCCTCCAACTACCTCAAATTCGGCACCACCGCCATGGTGCTGAGCCTGATCGAGGCCGGCCTGGCGCCCCGGCTCGAAGTCCATGAGCCGGTAGCCGCGCTGCAGGCCGTCAGCCATGACACCTCACTCACGGCCACCTTCCGGCTGCTCGACGGGCGGCGGATCACCGCCCTGGACCTGCAGTGGATCTACTACGAAGCGGCCGCGAAGCACGCCCAGGACACCGGCGTCGCCGACGCCGTGGACGGGGACGGCCACACGCATCAGGTGCTTGAACGCTGGCAGGCGACACTGACGGAGCTGGGCAGCGACCGGGCGGCAGCCGCGTCCTCCGTGGAGTGGCTGGCCAAGCTCTCGCTGCTGGACGGCTACCGGGAACGTGACGGACTCGACTGGGGCCACGCACGGCTGGGCCTGGTGGACCTGCAGTGGGCGGACATCCGGCCGGAAAAGGGACTCTATTACCGCCTGCTGGCACGTGACCGGATGCAGCGGCTCGTCGACGACGGCGCCATCCAGCGGGCGGTCACCGAACCGCCGTCGGACACGCGGGCGTTCTTCCGGGGCCGGTGCGTCAGCCGCTTCGGGGCCGACGTCGTCGGCGCCAGCTGGGACTCCGTGATCTTCGATGTGCCCGGCCGCGGCAGGCTTCAGCGGGTCCCCACCCGCGAACCGCTGCGCGGAACCGAGGCCCTCACCGGGGGGCTCTTCGCCCGTCACCGCGAAGCGGGACCGTTCCTCTCCGAACTGCTGGGACTCCCACCCGGTTCCTAGGGACAAAGAGTCCCGCAGCGGCCCCGGGCGTGGCAATATGGCTTACAGGATGTCCCTCGCGCAGACGGGACGGACAGAAGGAGAAAACAATGGCAGGCCAGGAGCAACAGCAGCCGCAGCCGCGGGACACCGAAGTCGACGAGGACATCCCCGCCGCCCCGCCGGCCCCGGCGGAGGGACAGGCATCGGCCGCCACCCAGGGCGTCGACGATCTGCTCGATGAGATCGACGGTGTGCTGGAGTCCAACGCCGAAGAGTTCGTCCGGGCGTTCGTCCAAAAGGGCGGCCAGTAGGCCGGCCGGACCACGGCGGCCCAGGGGTTGCGCCGACACGGGGCTGAGTGCCGGAAGTCGTTGATTCACTACGTTGAGGGAGTGCACCAGTGCAGGAAACCACAGCCAACCAGGTAGCAGCCAACGCCACGTCCTCCTTCACTGAACATCTGCAGCGCCAACGCCCCGATCTGCTGCCGTTTGGCCAGCACCTTGGTGCGGGGGCAGCCGCAGTGGGCACAGCACAACCCCTGCAGGCGCCGCACGGGACCACGATCGTCGCGCTGGGTTATGCCGGCGGGGTGCTGATGGCAGGGGACCGGCGCGCCACCATGGGCAACATCATCGCCAGCCGGCACATCGAGAAAGTCTTCCCGGCGGACCAGTTTTCGGTGCTCGGCATCGCCGGGACCGCGGGCATCGCCCTCGACATCACCCGGCTCTTCCAGGTCGAACTCGAACACTACGAGAAGATCGAGGGGACACTCCTCAGCCTGGACGGCAAGGCCAACCGCCTCGGGGCCATGATCCGCAGCAACCTGCCAATGGCCATGCAGGGACTCGCGGTGGTGCCCCTGTTCGCGGGCTTCGACCGGCCGGCCGGCGTCGGACGGCTCTTCTCCTATGACGTCACGGGCGGCCGGTATGAGGAGCAGGAGCACCACTCCGTCGGTTCGGGCTCGATGTTCGCCCGCGGCGCGCTCAAGAAACTCTGGCGGCCCAACCTCACCGAGGAGGAGGCCGTCGCCGTCGCGGTCGAGGCGCTCTACGACGCCGCCGACGACGACTCCGCCACCGGCGGCCCGGACCCCGTCCGGCAGCTCTGGCCGGTGGTCTACATCGTCAACCGAACAGGTGCCTTCCGCGTTCCGGAGCGCGAGCTCGCGGCGAGGGCGGCCACCATCATAGAGTCCAGGGCCGCGGCCCAGCGGGAGGCCTGAGATGACCCAGCAGTTCTACGTATCGCCCGAACAACTGATGAAGGACCGCGCGGATTTCGCGCGGAAGGGCATCGCGCGAGGGCGCTCCGTGGTGGTCATCAGCTGCCGCGACGGGATCGCCCTCGTGGCCGAGAATCCGTCCCCTTCGCTGCACAAAATCGGGGAAATCTACGACAAGATCGCGTTCGCGGCCGTCGGGAAGTACAACGAATTCGAAAGCCTCCGCCAGGCCGGGGTGCGGTACGCCGACGTGCGCGGCTACTCCTACGACCGGGAGGACGTTACGGCCCGGGGCCTCGCCAGCGTCTACGCGCAAAGCCTGGGTGCGGTGTTCACGGCAGAACAGAAGCCCTTCGAGGTTGAACTGGCCGTGGCCGAGGTGGGGAACTCCCCGGAGGAGGACCACCTCTACCGGCTGACCTTCGACGGGTCGATCGCCGACGAGAACGGCTTCATTGTGATGGGCGGCCAGGCGGACAAGGTCTCGGAAGCGGTCGCAGCGGGCTGGCAGGGCCAACTCGACTTTGCCGGCGCCATCAGGCTCGCCCTGTCCGGCCTCGTCGCGGACAAGGAGACCACCACGCTCCCGGCGTCGGCCGTGGAGGTGGCCGTCCTGGACCGCGGCTCGGAAAGCAGCCGCGGCACCCGCCGCGCCTTCCGCCGGCTCGAGGACGCAGACATCACGGCATTGCTGGCTGAGGAGAACTGAGATGGACAAGCGCATTTTCGGCATCGAAACCGAGTTCGGGATTTCCTATTCCAGCCCGGAGTCCCGTCCGCTGGCCCCCGAAGAGGTGGCCCGCTACCTGTTCCGCAAGGTGGTCAGCTGGGGGAGGTCCTCCAACGTGTTCCTGACCAACGGGTCCAGGCTGTACCTCGACGTCGGATCCCACCCGGAGTACGCCACCGCGGAATGCGACGACCTCGCCCAGCTGATCGCGCACGACCGGGCCGGGGAACTGATCCTGGACGACCTCGTCGACGAGGCGCAGGAACGGCTCGCGGCAGAAGGCTTCAACGGCACCGTATACCTTTTCAAGAACAACACCGACTCCGCCGGGAACTCCTACGGCAGCCATGAAAACTACCTCATCCCGCGGCGCGGCGAATTCTCCCGGCTGGCCGAGATCCTGATCCCGTTCCTGGTGACCCGGCAGCTGATCGCCGGCGCCGGCAAGATCCTCAAGACCCCGCATGGGGCCACGTTCGCGTTCTCCCAGCGCGCCGACCACATCTGGGAGGGCGTCTCCTCCGCCACGACGAGGTCCCGCCCGATCATCAACACCCGCGACGAGCCGCATGCCGACGCCGAGTTCTACCGCCGGCTGCACGTGATCGTGGGCGACTCCAACATGTCCGAGACGACGGCGCTGCTCAAGGTCGGGACCGTCGACCTCATCCTGCGGATGATCGAGGCCGGGGTCATCATGCGCGACATGCGGATGGAGAACCCCATCCGCAGCATCCGCGAAATCTCCCATGACCTCAGCGGACGCGCCCTGGTCCGGCTCGCCAACGGCCGGCAGCTCACCGCCCTGGAAATCCAGCGCGAATACCTTGGCAAGGTGACAGCATTCGTCGCGGAAAACGGCGCCCACAATGCGCACGTCCCGCTGATCCTGGACCTCTGGGAACGCACACTGGACGCGATCGAACTCGGCGACACCAGCAAGATCGACACCGAAGTGGACTGGGCCATCAAGAAGAAGCTCATGGACAACTACCGCGAACGGCACAACCTGGGCCTCGACGCGCCCCGGATCGCGCAGCTGGACCTGACCTACCACGACATCTCCCGCACACGCGGCCTCTACTACCTGCTGCAGTCCCGCGGGGCCGTGCGCCGCGTGGTGGACGATACCGCGGTCAAGGACGCTGTGGACGCACCGCCGCAAACCACCCGCGCCAAGCTGCGCGGCGACTTCGTCCGCCGGGCACAGGAACTGGGGCGCGACTACACCGTGGACTGGGTGCATTTGAAGCTCAACGACCGCGCCCACCAGACCCTGTTGTGCAAGGACCCGTTCCGCAGCGTCGACGAGCGCGTGGATGCCCTGCTGAACTCTATGGGCTGATACCCAGCTTTCCGCGTTATTCTGGAATGGTGCCGTTCGCGGCCAACGCTTGCTTTGCCGCTGGCACCTGCCCGGCGAGGCGTCCATCCTGCCCCGACGAAAGTTCTTAAGTGCGCCGACTACTAGCAATTCTTCTTCCCGGACTGCTGCTGCTGACTGCTTGCGGCGGCGGTGAACCTGCCGCCCCGGAACCCACCAGCCAGTCCGCCGGTGAGACCGCCAAGCTCGACTCCATCAAGTTGACGGAGAACGGCGACAAGAAGGCGCCCGGTGTTGAATTCGCCAAGCCCCTCGAGGTCAAGGAACCCACTGTCAAGGTGGTCACGGAGGGCGACGGCGACCGGGTCAAGGCGAACCAGATTGCTTCCATCTCCATCGTTGCCCTCAGCGGCAAGGACGGCTCCACCCTGGAGGACACCTTCCCGAAGGATCCGGAAGAGCTCGAACTGAACGACGAGCTCAAGACCAGCAGCGCCGTCATCTACAACGCCTTCGTGGGCGCGAAGGTAGGCTCCCACCTGGCCCTCGCCGTTCCCGGCGCCGCAGCTGCCGAGGGCGCCGAAGCGAAGCCCACCCAGCTCCTAGTCGTCAAGGTGCTCTCCGCCAAGGACGCCCCGCCGGTCCTGGACAAGCCCGAGGGTGAGACTGTCACCCCGCCGGCAGGCCTGCCGACCGTCAAGGACAACGACAAGGGCATCCCGGAAATCTCCGTCGAGGGCGTCGCCGCCCCGACCGCACTGGTGTCCCAGGACCTCATCAAGGGCACCGGCCCCGAGGTCAAGGAAACCGACACCCTCACCGTGAACTACGTCGGCGTTGCGCTGGCCGGCGGCAAGGTCTTCGACTCCAGCTTCGACCGCGGCGAGAAAGCCACCTTCCCCCTCACCGGCGTCATCAAGGGCTGGACCCAGGGCCTGGCCGGCAAGACAGTCGGCTCCCGCGTCCTCCTCGTCATCCCCCAGGACCTTGCCTACGGCGCGGAAGGCCAGGGCGACGCTAAGGGCGACCTCGTCTTCGTCGTCGACATCCTCGGCGTCAAGTAACCACCTCACCCAGCACCACCACCCAAGCCAACGAAGGAGCAACCATGTCATTTGGACAGCGCAACATCGACCGCCAGAAGCCGGAAATTGAGTTCCCCGAAGGCGACGTGCCCACCGAGCTGGTCATCACCGACCTGATCGAAGGCGACGGCGCCGAAGCCAAGGCCGGGGACACCGTCTCCACCCACTACGTCGGCGTGGCCTGGTCCACCGGCGAAGAGTTTGACGCCTCATGGGGCCGCGGGGCACCGCTGGACTTCCGCGTCGGCGTCGGCCAGGTCATCCAGGGCTGGGACCAGGGCCTGCTGGGCATGAAGGTCGGCGGCCGCCGCCGGCTGGAAATCCCTTCCGAGCTGGCCTACGGCTCCCGCGGAGCCGGCGGAGCGATCGGCCCCAACGAGGCCCTGATCTTCGTCGTCGACCTCGTCGGCGTCCGCTAGTCCCCACCCGCCCCCTATCCTCGCAAGCTCGGACAGGGAACCCGGCGGGCGTGGGCCCACCACCCGCCCGCGAACGTACTGCACAAAGCGCGGTAACAATCGGAAAGTTCTTCCGGTTGTTACCGCGCTTTTTGTCAGTTTCGGGCAGGGACTTTAGTACCCTTGCGGGGTGTCCGCCTCACGTACAGAACGCCTCCTGAACCTGCTCATCGCGCTGCTCAACACCACCTACGGCCTGCGCCGCAGTGAGCTGCGGGACAAGGTCTACCGCGACAGCACCAGCACCGACGTGGCCTTCGGCCGGATGTTCGAACGCGACAAGGGCGAGCTGCGGCACTTCGGCTTCGAGGTCGAGACCGTCACGGACAAGGGCTGGGGGTCCGACGATCCGGCGACCACCCGCTACCGGATCGGCAAGGAATCCAACCGGCTGCCGGACGTCAGCCTCACGCCGGCAGAGTGCACCGTCCTCATCCTCGCGGCCCAGCTCTGGGAGCACGCGGCCCTCGGCTCGGCCGCCGTCAACGCGGTGCGCAAGCTCCAGGCCTCCGGCGGACTGGTCGACGCCGAGCTCCCTGCCGGCGTTCAGCCACGGATCCGTCCCGCCGGCCAGGCCTTCGAAGACCTGGTCACTGCCATGCACGCCCAGCACCCCGTCAGCTTCCGCTACCTCGCCGGCAGCACGGGCAAGGAGGAGGAACGCCTGGTGGAGCCGTGGGGCCTCGGCAGCCGCTTCGGCCAGTGGTACCTCGTTGCCCAGGACAGGACCCGCGGGGATAAGCGTTTCTTCCGCCTCTCCCGCCTCACGTCCGCAGTGACCGTGCTGGAAAAGGAAAGCTTCACCCCGCCGGCGGACTTCAACGTGCGTTCCGAGCTGGCCTCACTGGCGGAGCTGCCGGTGAGCACCGCAGTCCTGGACGTCCAGGCGGGCAGGCTGCATGGCCTCCGTACCCGGGCCCTCAGCGCTCCCGTTGCGGAACCCGGGGCCGGACTGCCCAAAGCGGGCCGGGACCGCCTCAGCGTGCCATACCGGGACGCGGAGACCCTGGCCGAGGAACTCGCTTCCTACGGGCCGCGGGTCCGTGTGGTGTCCCCGCCCGAGCTCGTCACGTCCGTGCGGCGCCGCCTGGCGGCCGCCGAACGGTTCGCCTCGGCCCCTGTCCCGTCGGTCGCTTTCCCCGCGGCCTCCTCCCTGTCCGCTTCCTCGCAAGGCGGTGCACCCCGCCGCGGCCGTAAACGCACCTCCGAGGACCAGCTGACCCGGATGCTGCAGCTCGTGCCGTTCCTGGTGCACAACCAGGGCCTTCACATCAGCGAAGTGGCCGCAAACTTCGGGATCACCCGCAAGGAGCTCGAGGCGGACCTGCGGATCCTGATCTGCTCCGGCCTGCCCGAGGGCTACCCGGACGACCTGCTGGACATCCAGTGGGACGACGACCACGTCACCATCACGCAGGACCTCGACCTGAACCGGCCGGTCCGCTTCACCGTCGAGGAGGCCTGCGCCCTGCTGACCGGGCTGGAAACGCTCAACGGCCTGCCCGAACTTGCCGAAGGCAGCGCGCTGGAATCCGTCACGCTTAAGCTCATGGCGGCGGCCGGGGAGGAGGGGCTCAAGGCGGCAGCCCTGTCCGCCCCCGAGGTGGGCCCCGGCAACTCCGCCGCCCTGGAAACGGCGCGGGAAGCGATCCGGACGGGCGCCCAGCTGCGGCTGCGCTATTTCTCGCCGCTCCGGGATACCGTCTCCGACCGTGCCATCGACCCGCTGCGGCTCTATTCGCTGGACAACACCTGGTATCTCGAGGCTTACTGCCACTCCGCACAGGGCCTGCGCAACTTCCGGCTGGACCGGATCGAAGCGCTGGAACCCAACAGCCTGCCCGTCTCGGAGTCCGCAAAGCCCGGCGACAGTTTCCCCGTCAAGCTCTTCACCCCCAACGACGACGACGCAGTGGTAGTGGTCGAACTCACCCGCCGCGGCACGGGCCTCGCCGATGAGTACTACGCGGAGCGGACGGCGGAACTGCCTGACGGCGGGCTGCTGGCCGAAATCCGCTTCGGCAGCACTGACTGGCTCCCGATGTTCGTGGCCCAGCACGGCGGGACCGCCCGTATTGTCCAGCCGGAAGAGCTTGCGGCGACCTCCCGCCAGTGGCTGTCCGCCGCCCTCGCCCAATATGAAGACTAGCCAGCGCGGCGGCTAGACTACTCAGCATGCCTTGGTGGTCCTGGATCGTGATTTGGATAGCGCTTGTCGCGCTGTCGCTGTTGTTCTTCGTTGTGCTCGGCGTCCGGCTGTACCGGCAGTTCATGGCCGCGGCCAAGGAACTCGGAGAAGCGGGGGAGCGGTTCTCCGCCGTCCCGTCCGGCCCGGGCGCCTTCGGTTCAACCGCTGTTCATGTCGGCCGCGTAGGCTCGGACGGCGATGACGCGGGGGACGGATCCAGCCCCCTGCCGGAACCCGGATCCGCCGTTTTTGCCTCACCCGTCCAGATGGGACATGATTACCGCGCATCCAAATTCGCCCGTCAGGAAGCCCGCCGCAGGCGGCGCGTCCAGCGCAAGACGGACCGCGGCCAGCCCCAGCGGCTGCGCGACATCGAATTCAATTAGACATAGACGTAGGATGTATTTCAACGAAAGGACCTCCCGCCATGAGGCTTGAAGGCTGGCATCTCATCATCATCATCATTCTGGCACTGGTGCTGTTCGCTGCACCGAAGCTGCCCGGCATGGCCCGGAGCCTCGGCCAGTCGATGCGCATCTTCAAGTCGGAAGTCCGGGAGATGAAGAAGGACGGCGCCACGGACGCCGCGGACGGCTCCGACCCCGTTGAGGGCCGTGTCGTGAACCACCCGAAGTCCGCCGGCACGGAGACCCGCGCCGGAGACGGAACCGACGTTCCGCCGCCGAACCGCGCCTAACACCGCGTGGCAGTAACCATGAGCCGCCGGTCGAACCCCGAGGGGAGGATGGCGCTCCTCGACCACCTGAAAGAACTGCGGAACCGCCTCTTCAAGTCGGCGATCGCCGTCGTCCTCGGAACCGTCGTCGGGTTCCTCGTCTATCAGCCCATGCTTGAGGCGCTGATCAAACCGATCAGCGACCTCAACACGCATGAGGGCCGGCAGGCCACGCTGAACTTCGACGGCGTCGCGAGTTCCTTCGACCTGATGATCCAGGTGTCCGTCTTCCTGGGCCTGATCGTCGCCAGCCCGGTCTGGCTGTATCAGCTGTGGGCCTTCATCGTCCCCGGCCTGCACAAAAAGGAACGACGGCTCGCCCTGTCCTTCGTGGCAGCGGCAGTCCCGCTGTTCGTGGGCGGCGTCCTGCTGGCCTGGCTGGTGCTTCCAAACGCCGTCCGGGTGCTGACCGATTTCACGCCGTCCGGCGGCTCCAACTTCATCAGCGCCCAGGTGTACCTGTCCTTCGTGCTGCGGCTCCTGCTGGCGTTCGGCATAGCCTTCCTGTTGCCGGTGATTCTGGTCGGGCTGAACCTGGCGGGCATCGTCAAAGGCAAGCAGCTCGTCAAGAGCTGGCGGATCACCGTGTTCCTCGTCTGCCTCTTCGCCGCCATGGCTGCGCCAGGAGCGGACGCGATGAGCATGTTCTACCTTGCCGGCCCCATGCTGCTCCTCTTCTTCGCCGCCATCGGGCTGTGTTTGCTCAACGACCGCCGGCGCGAACGGCGCGCCATCAAACGGGCCGCCGAGACCGAAGCCACGGCGGACAAGGCGACTCCCAGCTCCGAGCTGGAGAATCTCTAGCCCAACGCGCACTAGGCTGGAAGCATGTCCTTACTACCCGGGCCGGAATCGCCGTCTGAACGCTACCGCGCCAGTGCCGAGCGGGCCGCAGAAGCCAAAACCTACCTGGGCGGGTTCATCCGGTCACTCGCCTTCGAACTCGACGACTTCCAGCGCGAGGCCTGCCTGTCCCTGCAGGCCGGCCGGGGTGTCCTGGTGGCCGCCCCCACCGGTGCCGGCAAGACGATCGTGGGGGAGTTCGCAATCTATCTCGCACTCCAGCGCGGGCTCAAGGCGTTCTACACCACACCGATCAAGGCCCTGAGCAACCAGAAGTACTCGGAACTGGCAGACAAGTACGGTGCCGACCGGGTGGGGCTCCTGACCGGCGACACGAGCATCAACGGCGACGCCCCGGTGGTGGTAATGACCACCGAAGTGCTCCGCAACATGCTCTACGCCGACTCCAGCACCCTGGCCGACCTCGGCTTCGTGGTGATGGACGAGGTCCACTACCTGGCGGACCGCTTCCGCGGCGCAGTCTGGGAAGAAGTCATCATCCACCTGCCCAGCGAGGTCCAGGTCGCCTCGCTCAGTGCCACAGTCTCCAACGCCGAGGAGTTCGGCGCCTGGCTGGACACGGTGCGCGGCCAGACCGACGTCATCGTTTCCGAGCACCGCCCCGTGCCGCTCTGGCAGCACGTGATGGTGGGCCGGAAAATCGTGGACCTCTTCGCCGGCGACACCACCTTCGATGAGATCGCACCTGCCGTCGGAACGGAAGTGTCCACCGCGTCCACCCGGGCCGCCGCCACGGGCAAGGCGGCCACCGCCGCCGTCGTCACCGAGCGCCCGGGCTTCGAGGTCAACCCCGAACTGCTCTCCATGGCCCGCGCCGAGAGCCAGATGAACTTCCGTGGCAGGTTCGGCCACGGCGGCCGCAACCAGCGGCGCCAGCGAAACCAGCACGGCCAGCGCGACGACGCCCAGCCGGCCGGTGCGCGCAGCCCGGTCCGGAAGGCCAGCCGCCCGCAGGTCATCGCCAGCCTGGACCGGCAGGACCTGCTCCCCGCAATCACCTTCATCTTTTCCCGCGCCGGCTGCGACGCCGCCGTCGCGCAGTGCGTCGCCGCCGGCCTGTGGCTGACCACCGAGCAGGAGCAAGCCGTCATTGCCCGGCGCGTCGATGAGGCAGCGCAGGACATCCCCTCCGACGACCTGGACGTCCTGGGCTTCTGGAGCTGGCGCGACGGCCTGCTCCGCGGGCTGGCCGCCCACCACGCCGGAATGCTGCCCACGTTCAAGGAAGTCGTGGAGAAGCTCTTCGTCGACGGGCTGGTCAAAGCCGTCTTCGCGACCGAAACTTTGGCGCTCGGCGTCAATATGCCGGCACGCTCCGTGGTGCTGGAGAAGCTCGACAAATTCAACGGCGAGGCGCACGTCAACATCACCGCCGGGGAATATACCCAGCTCACCGGCCGCGCCGGCCGGCGGGGGATCGACGTCGAAGGACACGCCGTCGTCCTGTGGCAGCCCGGCACGGATCCGGCGTCGGTGGCCGGCCTCGCCTCGCGGCGCACATACCCGTTGAACTCCAGCTTCCGGCCCACATACAACATGTCCATCAACCTGCTGGCACAGTTCGGCCGGCCCCGGGCGCGGGAGATCCTCGAATCCTCGTTCGCCCAGTTCCAGGCCGACCGGTCCGTCGTCGGGCTGGCGAAGCAGGTGCGCAGCCGCGAGGAGTCCCTGGCGGGATTCAGCAAGGCGATGAAGTGCCACCTCGGCGACTTCACCGACTACTCCCGGATCCGGCGGGCGCTCACCGACGTCGAGAAGAACGCCTCGAAGACCACATCCCGGGCCAGGAAATCCGTGACTGAGGATTCGCTGAGCCGGCTGCTCCCGGGCGATGTGGTGGATGTTCCCACGGGCCGGGCGCCCGGGCTCGCCGTCGTCCTCAGCTCCGACCACCATTCCCGTGAACCGCGGCCTGCCGTGATGACCCTGGACAACCAGCTGCGCCGGATCAGCACCCAGGACGTGGAGGGTCCGCTGTCCCCGATCACCAGGGTCCGGATCCCGAAATCCTTCAACGCCAAGGTCCCCAAGTCGCGGCGGGACCTGGCGTCCTCGGTCCGTAACGCCCTCCGGGAGAACCGGCCCCCGGCGCCGCCGAACCGCAACGACGACTTCGGCCGCGCCGCGGCTCTCCCGGACCAGGAGAAGAAGATCGCGGAGCTGCGCCGGGAGCTCCGCGCCCACCCGTGCCATGGCTGCAGTGAACGCGAAGACCACGCGCGCTGGTCGGAGCGCTACTGGAAGCTCCGGCAGGAGACCGACGGCCTGGTCCGCCAGATCCAGGGCCGCACCAACACCATCGCCAAGACCTTCGACCGGGTGTGCGGCGTCCTGTCCAGCTACGGCTACCTGGAAACTTCCGACGCCGGCGTGCTCACCATCAGTCCCGACGGGCAGCGGCTGCGCCGGATCTACGGCGAAAAGGACCTGCTGATTTCCCAGTCCCTGCGGCTGGGCGCCTTCAACGACCTCGACGCCGCCGAGGTTGCCGCCCTGGCCAGCGTTCTGGTCTACCAGGCCAAGCGTGAGGACCGCGGGCTCCGGCCCAAAATGCCGAGTATCTCCCTGGAGTCCGCCGTCGACATTGTGGTTCATGAGTGGTCCGCCCTGGAGGACACCGAGGAAGCCAACAAGCTTCCCCTGACCGGCGAACCCGAACTGGGACTGGTCTGGCCCATCTTCAAATGGGCCAAGGGCAGGCACCTGCAGGACGTCCTCAGCGGCACGGACCTCGCCGCCGGCGACTTCGTCCGGTGGGTGAAGCAGGTCATCGACCTCCTGGACCAGCTGGCGAAAATCCCGTCGCTCGACCCGCGGGTCGCGCGGCTCTGCGGGGAATCGATCAAGCTCATCAAGCGCGGCGTCGTCGCATATTCCTCCGTGGCCTGACCGCCGCAGCCGGCCACCCGGACACACCGCCCCCAACCGTCGTCGAACACGCCCGGCCCGCGCCGGCCACCAGTGACCAAGGAGTCCCCGACCCATGACCGATTCACCGGCCACCCCCGCACCGCACCAGGTAACGCTGTACCGGAACGGTTCCGTCTACACCGCCGCCGATCCTTTCGCGACGGCGATGCTGGTCGACGGCGACACGGTCGCCTGGGTGGGCTCCGAGCAGGCAGCCACCTCCATTGCCGATTCATCGATGGAGGTCATTGACCTGCGCGGCGCGCTCCTGGCGCCCGGCTTCGTCGATTCCCACATCCATCTCACCGAAACGGGCATCGCCCTGGACTCGCTGCAGCTCAGCGGCGTCCGGTCCGCCCGGGAACTGCTCGACGCCGTCGCCGGCTTCTCCTGCTCCGCTTCCAGCGCGGGCGGAACCGTGCTTGGCCACGGCTGGGACGAGACCCAGTGGGCGGACCACACCCTGCCCTCGCAGGAGGAGCTGGAACGCGCCGCCGGCGGACGGAAGGTCTACCTCTCCCGCGTCGATGTGCACTCGGCGCTCGTCTCCTCTTCGCTGGCGGCGGCCGCCGGGCTCGACGGAACGGAAGGCTCCGGCGCGGGCGGCCAGGTCAAGCTCGCCGCGCACACTGCCGCCAGGCTGGCGGCACGCAGGCTGCCCGCCGCTGCCCTCCGCGGGTACCAGCAGCAGGCCCTCGCAGAGGCGGCAGCCAACGGCTACGTGGCGCTGGCTGAAATGGCGGCGCCGCACATCGGCAGCACCGATGACCTGCAGCTTGCAGCGGGCTGGAACACGGGGCCGGACGCCGTTCCGGAGATCCTGCCCTACTGGGGTGAGCTGGCCACCTCAGCGGACCACGCGCGGTCCATCCTGGACGGGCTGGGCGTCCCCGTGCTGGGGCTGGCGGGGGACCTGAACTTGGACGGCTCGATCGGGTCGCGGACCGCGGCGCTGCGGTCTGACTACACCGACGCGCCGGGGGAGCGGGGCAACCTCTACCTCTCGGTCGCGGAAGCGGCAGCCCACCTCGCGGCGTGCTCGCTGCTCGGGATCCAGGCAGGGTTCCACGTCATCGGGGACGCAGGGCTGGATGCCGCTCTGGACGCACTTGACCTGGCGGCAGCGGAAGTCGGCGAACAGAAGGTCCGCGCCGCGGGCCACCGCCTTGAACACGTCGAGCTCGCCGACGCGGAATCCATCAGCCGGCTGGCCCGATACTCCGTGACGGTCAGCGCGCAGCCCGGCTTCGACGCTGCCTGGGGTGGAGACGCCGGGCTCTACCGGCAGCGCCTGGGAGCCCGCCGGAACGGCATGAACCCCTTTGCTTCGTTCTACGCCGCCGGCGTCCCGATCTGTTTCGGCAGTGACAGCCCGGTGACGCCGTTGCGGCCGTGGGCCAGCGTCCGGGCCTGCCTGCAGCACAACGACCCCGCCCAGCAGATCTCCGCCCGCGCCGCCTTCCTCGGCCACACGAGGGCCGGCTGGCGGGCCGCCCGGTACCGGAACCCCATGGCCGGCCAGCTGGTGCCCGGAGCCCCGGCCAGTTTCGCCGTGTGGGAGGTCGAGGAACTCATGGTCCAGGTGGCCGACGGCCGGGTCCAGTCCTGGAGCACGGATCCCCGCGCACGGACGCCGCTGCTGCCCGCCCTGGACACCGGCTCCGATCCGGTCTGCCTTCAGACCGTCCGGGACGGCCGGGAACTGTTCTCCAGCGGCGCGCTCCGGGGCTGACGGCCACCGCGTAAACTACCGGTCCGGCACCGAAACTTCACCCGCCGCAAGGCGCCCCTGGCCTGCGCCGATGGATGAAACGGCAGGTCACGGACCGGTTGACAGATCATGGCCTGCCCGTAGCATTGAGGGGCAACGGAGGGTTGCGCGCACCGCAACCTCCGGACGTCCCCCGGTCAGTTCCAGGTTGCCGCCAGCGCGGCAGCTTCTCTGGTCGTGGCCATGGGTACTCCCAGGGGGCGGGTCCACTTCGCAGCAGAAAACGGTTCCGGCGTCGTATTTCGCGGCCCGCCGCAACTGGCCCGAGGCGGGTGGACCTGCCCCGGGGGCCAGCTTCGGCCTTCGAGGGTCCGGCGACTCCCTATAATGGAGAGTTGCGCCTGGTGTCCGCTCTCCGCAGACCGCCCGGCGCTTGACCGCTCCCTTCAAGGAAAGGCCCGCTGTGCGTGTCCTCACGATCATCCCGACCTACAACGAGCTGGAATCGTTGCCCAAGACGCTCGGGCGCCTCCGCACTGCCGTGCCCGGCTCCGACGTCCTGGTTGTCGACGACAACAGCCCTGACGGCACCGGGCAGCTGGCGGACCGTATCGCCGCAGAGGACAACCAGGTCCATGTCCTGCACCGTGCCGGCAAGGCCGGACTGGGAGCGGCCTACATCGCGGGTTTCAAGTGGGGCCTGGACGCCGGCTACGACGTCCTCGTGGAGATGGACGCCGACGGCTCGCACCAGCCGGAGCAGCTTCCGCAGCTGCTCGAGGCCGTGGAACAGGGCGCGGACCTCGCCATGGGCTCCCGCTGGGTGCCCGGCGGCAGCGTCGTCAACTGGCCGCTGTACCGGCAGGCGATCTCCCGGGTGGGCAGCACCTACGCGCGGATCATGCTGGGCGTGAAGATCAAGGACGTCACGGGCGGGTTCCGTGCGTTCCGGCGGAGCACTCTGGAGAAGCTGAACCTGGACACCGTTGACTCGGTCGGCTACGGCTTCCAGGTGGACCTGGCCTGGCGCGTGGCCAAGCTTGGACTGACGATCGTCGAACGTCCCATCACCTTTGTCGAGCGTGAGCTGGGCGCCTCAAAGATGAGCGGAAACATTGTGGTCGAAGCCATGATCAATGTCACCAAGTGGGGCCTGACCGCCCGCTGGAACACGCTCAGCGGCAAACTTCCGCGCAAGGCCGCCGGCAAATCCCCCAGCAACAAGGCCTAAGCGCCGTCGGAATACGCACTCTGGGGGCATAAGCAGAGGGCCGGGTCCGCACCGTCAGGAGTGACGGTGCGGACCCGGCCCCTTTTAACGCAACGCGGGGCCACTTCCCGCCCATCCGATCGTTCAGGATGGGCCGGCAGTGACCCCGCGTTGCTTGAAGTGCTGTGGCGCGGTGTGCCTAGGCCGAGCGGCGTTCGCCGCGGCGTTCGCGCAGGATCGTGAGGCGGTCTTCGAGGATCTGCTCGAGTTCAGGCAGCGAGCGGCGCTCCAGGAGCATGTCCCAGTGTGTGCGGACTGCCTTCTCGTTGAGGTTCACAGGGCGTTCGCCATCGACGAGGAGGGCTTCCTTGCCTGTCTTCGATACCCAGACCGGGGGGATTTCCGCTTCGGAGGAGAAAGTCACGAATACCTGCTCGCCGTCCTCGCAACGGTACTCAACCCGCTGGCGCGGAGCCGGTTCGACACCGGATTCGGTCTCCATGCTCTGCGCGCCAAGGCGCATACCCCGCAGGCTGCGATCGCTCATCTTCTCTCCCTCTATTCGGTTCGCAGGGCACTGCCCTGCGCTGGCCGGGGGCCGTGAGGCCGCGCCGGACTGCTGTTTGCCTTGCGCTGATCACCAGCTGAATTGCTGGATCCATACCGGAAAAGTCGTCACAGGATTCAACGCTTAGCGAAGCTAAATTGTTCCGCCGGACTGAACCAGCCGGACAAATATTCAAGTATACGGGCATTGGACACACCGGGTAAAGCCGGCGCGGCGCCGGCGGCACCGCGCAGCAGAACGGGGAGGCACCCGCCGCGCGGATGCCTCCCCGTTCCCTCGTGTGACTAGGCTTCCGGCCGGGCCGGGAAACCGGCAGTACCGCCGGCAGGCCCGGCCACCGGGGCAGCGGCGGGTACAGCCGGGCGGGCCGCGGCGGGTTCCGCTGCGGCGTCGGAATCCGGGCCGAACAGGCTGTCGTTGGGCTGGCCGTCCTTGCTGCCGCCCAGCGCGCTGCCGATGCCCTTCAGGGCTTCGCCCACCTCGCTGGGGATGATCCACAGCTTGTTCGCTGATCCTTCAGCGATCTTCGGCAGGGTCTGCAGGTACTGGTAAGCCAGGAGCTTCTGGTCGGGGTTGCCCTTGTGGATCGCGTCGAACACCTTCTGGATGGCCTGGGCCTCGCCGTCGGCCCGGAGGATAGCCGCCTTCGCGTCACCCTCCGCCTTGAGGATCGAAGACTGGCGCTGGCCCTCCGCAGTGAGGATGGCGGACTGCTTGGTGCCTTCAGCAGTCAGGATGGCGGCGCGGCGGTCACGCTCGGCGCGCATCTGCTTCTCCATGGAGTCCTGGATGGAGTGGGGCGGATCAATTGCCTTGAGTTCCACCCGGGAGACCCGGATGCCCCAGCGGCCGGTCGCTTCGTCCAGCACGCCACGGAGTTGGCCGTTGATCTGGTCACGCGAGGTCAGGGCCTCTTCGAGGTTCAGGCCGCCGACGACGTTGCGGAGCGTCGTCGTCGTGAGCTGTTCGACCGCCTGGATGTAGTTGGCGATCTCGTAGGTGGCCGCGCGGGCATCGGTGACCTGGAAGTAGACCACGGTGTCGATCGAAACAACGAGGTTGTCCTCGGTGATCACCGGCTGCGGCGGAAAGGAGACCACCTGTTCACGCAGGTCAAGCAGCGGCAGCAGCCGGTCCACGAACGGGATCAGGATCGTGAGGCCGGGATTCAGCGTCCGCTGGTACTTGCCCAGCCGTTCGACGACGCCGGCGCGGGCCTGCGGGACAATCCGCACCGACCGGACCAGCACGATAATTACGAACGCAACGAGAACCAGCAGCACGATTGCGACTGCGATATCCATACATCACCTATTCCCCAGATTTGGTCTTGCTATGGTGTGCGGCGGTGTCCCGCCGCGTGCCCGGTGCCGGTACCGGCCGCCGGAATTCTTGCGGATGCTATTGGATCGCAGTTTCCGGCTGCGGGGCGACGACCGCGGTGGCGCCGTCGATCGCGCTGACGATCGCATGCTGGCCCGGTGACAGGACTCCGGTCTCCGAGCGGGCGCTCCAGACGTCTCCGCCGATCTTCACCAGGCCGCCGCTGGCGCTGACGGGCTCCATCACCAGGGCGGATTCGCCGATCAGGCGCTCCACATTGCTGCGGCGGTCGGCCGGGCCTTTATGCAGGTGTTTGAGCGCGACGGGCCGAACGAACCCGATCATCAGGAGCGACACGACGCAGAAGGCCACGATCTGCAGGCCAAGGTCGGCGCCGGCCAGGGAGGCGACCAGCCCGGCCAGGGCTCCGCCTCCGAGCATGATGAAGAACAGGTCCAGGGTGATCATTTCCACCACGGCAAACACGAGGAAGACCGTGAGCCACAGGGCCCACCAGTTTTCGGGTAGCCATTCAAACATCATTTCCCCCTTCGCCCCGGGGGCTGCAGGCGCAGACCCTCAGTAACTGTCCTTCCATCCTAAGCCGAACAGCCAAGGCTGCGGAGGGCCGCGGAAATCACGTGCCGAAAGTGGCCAAGTCGTTACCTTTGGGTAACCCTTGGGCTAGCGGCTCAGCTCGAAAACACTGATCCGGAACCGGGCCGACACGGCGGTCAGCGGCGGAAGCCCGGCCGTGCGGGACGCCAGCTCCCGACGGTCCAGGTGGTGTCCCGCCGGCCCCATGAGGGCCAGCCTGGCGACGTCGTCCGGGGCCAGCGAGAGGGGGATGTCCAGGTGCTCGGCGGAGTGCGCCGCGAACTGTCCCTCGAGCGAAGCCGCGAGCCGTTCGTCCTTCGCCGGGTCGATGCCGAGCAGGCCGGCCAGGCCGGCCACTTCCTCCAGATGGCCGGGCCGGGGGGTCACCACGACGAGCCGGCCTCCGGGGCGGAGCACCCGGGCGAACTCCGCCGCGTTGCGCGGCGCAAACACGACGGTGACGACGTCGACCGCGTCGTCGGCGACCGGCAGCGGCTGCCACACGTCGCTGACGACGTTCATGGCCTCCGGATTCAACCTGGCGGCGCGGCGGAGGGCGAACTTCGAAATGTCCAGGCCGATCGCCTCGACGGGTGTCGCCTCCAGCGCCAGCCGGTCCAGCAGTGCCCGGAGGTAGTGCCCGGTCCCGGTTCCGGCGTCCAGCACCGTCCCCGGCCGTTGCGCGGCAGCGCCGGCGAGTGCCGCAGCTGCCTGGTCCGCCACAGCGTCGGCGAGGGGCCGGTAGTGGCCGGCCGAAAGGAAGTCGAAGCGTGCCGCCACCATGTCGGCCGTGTCCGCTTCGAAAACAGTGCCTTTGCCGACGAGGAAGTTGAAGTATCCCTGTTTCGCCGCATCGAAGCTGTGCCCGGCAGGGCACAGCAGCGACCGGCCGGCGGGGCCACTGAAGCCGAGGCGGTTCCGGCAGACCGGGCACAGCAGGAAAGTGGCAGAGGCGGCGGGCATACCGTCCATCCTAGGGGCGGTGCCGTCCGGGCGGGCCCGACCCTCGGCAACCCGCAAACGCGCCGCCGCGGTTTCCAGACCGCCCGCGTGAGCCATTTCACAGCCGGGGAAACTGGGGCTAGGCTCGCACTCGTGAAATCCGAACATCTGCCGCTGCTGAATTCCGTCTCCGCCCCTGCCGTGCATCCGGACGGCGCACGCGCCGTGGTGTCCGTGCTGCGGCCCGATTTCGACGCCGACGCGTACGTCGGCCAGCTCTGGGCGGTGCCGCTCGGCTCCGGCGAGCCCCCGCGCCGCCTGACCCGCGGGTTCCGTGACACAGCGCCGGACTTTTCGCCAGACGGACGCGTGCTGGCGTTTCTGCGCGCCGCTGCAGGCGGGAAACCCCAGCTCCACATAGTGGAGGCTGCGGGCGGGGAGCCGCAGCCCGTCACCGATGCGCCCCTGGGAGTGTCGGCGTTCGCGTGGTCACCCGATTCCCGGCGCATTGTCTACGGTGCCCGGACCCCGGAGGACGGCCGGTACGGCAGCACGGACGGGGTGTCCGCCGGCGCCGAGGACGCCCGGCTGATCACGGACTACCAGTACCGCATGAACGGCGTCGGCTATACCGCGGACAAGCCGGTGCAGCTCTTCCTCCTGGACGTTCCGGAGCTCGGGGCCGAACCCAAGGTGGCGCCAAGGGGCCGGGCCCTGAAGGCGCGCACTGCGGCTACCGCCGGGGATACCGCCAGCAAGGCCGACGTCACGGCCGGCCTGCTGCCCGCCGCGCAGCAGCTGACCGCGGCGGCCACGGACCACAACGGCGCGGTCTTCAGCACCGACGGGCGCGCCATCTACTTCACCGCCGCCCTGCATGATGGCAGCGACGCCGACCTCGCCAGCGGCATCTACCGCATCGCGCTGGGCGGCGACACCGGGGGAGGGGAACCGGAGCCCGTCGCCCCGGCCAACACCGGCCGGCAGACCGTCCACGCCGTACGCCAGTCGCAGGACGGACAGTGGTTGTTCTTCCTCGCCCAGGATCTTGGCGATTCGGGCCAGGACTTCGTGGCCCGCAACACCGCGCTCTACGCTGTGCCGGCATCCGGCGGCGACGCCACCCAGCTGAGCGACCCGGAGACCATGGATCTCGGCTGCAACGGCAGGATCGAACTCCGCGGGGCCGACTCCGCGTTGCTGCTGAACAACGCCCGCGGAACGGTCGAGCTGCACGAATTCCAGGCCACCGGAACGCACGAGGTTCTGGTCCACGGCGAGCGTGCCGTCTCCGGCGCCGCCGCCGCGGGACCATCGCTTGTGGTCTGTTTCGCCGATGCGGCGACCGCCGGGGACGTGGCGCTGTTCGACGGCGGGCAGTTGCGCGGCCTGACGGATTTCTCCGCACGGCTGCGCTCCGATGCCGGAATCATCGAACCCCTCGAGCTCACGTTCCCTTCCACCGACGGCTACCCCGTCCACGGCTGGCTCGTGAGGCCGGCCGGCCAAGGACCCCACCCGGTCTTGCTGAACATCCACGGCGGCCCCTTTGCCCAGTTCACCGGCGCCCTTTTCGACGAGGCCCAGGTCTACGCTGCGGCAGGATACGCCGTCCTGATGTGCAACCCCCGCGGGTCCGCCGGTTACGGCCAGGCGCATGGGCGGGCCATCAAGGAGAAGATGGGCACCCTGGACATGCAGGACGTCCTGGCCTTCCTCGACGGGGCGCTCAGTAAGTTCGAGGAGCTCGACGGCGGGGCGCTCGGCATCATGGGAGGCTCATACGGCGGCTACCTCACCGCCTGGACCATCAGCCACGACCACCGCTTCAAGGCCGCCATCGTGGAACGTGGCTTCCTGGATCCCGTGAGTTTCACCGGCTCGTCCGACATCGGCTGGTTCTTCGGCGGGGAATACACCGGCCGCTCCGCCGAACAGATGACGGCGCAAAGCCCGATGGCACGGGTGGACCACGTGCGCACACCGTCCCTGGTCATCCACAGCGAGGAGGACCTCCGGTGCCCGGTGGAGCAGGGCCAGCGGTATTTCACCGCGCTCAAGCAGCTGGGCGTGGAGGCAGCGTTCCTGGTCTTCCCGGGGGAGAACCACGAACTCTCGCGCTCCGGGACGCCGCACCACCGCAAGCAGCGCTTTGATGAGATCCTGCAGTGGTGGTCCCGCTTCCTGCCGACGGCGGAAAACCCGGCCCCGGGCGCCCGCCAGTAGGGCCTCAAACATCGCGGGGCAGACAGCCGCCGGGACAGTCCCGGCCCATCGGGCGGATCAATCGCCGGGCAGGAACCCCAGTTCCTTGCGGGCTAGGCTGATGTCCGGTTGCGCCCAGCGTGCGGAATACTCCGCGTTGTTGCTGATGGAGCGCAGCTCGGCACGGTCCAGGTACAGGATGCCGTGCACATGGTCGGTTTCATGCTGGACGATCCGTGCCTGCCAGCCGCTGAACTCCCGTTGCTGCGTGCTCCCGTCCGGGGAGGCGAAGTCGAGGCGCACCGCTTCGGGCCGGGATACCGCTGCCTGCAGTCCGTTCAGGGAGAGGCATCCTTCGTAGAATGCCACCGTGGAGCCGCCCAGCGGCTCGTAGGACGGGTTGAGCATGGCGAAGAAGGGCAGCGGCTCCCGTCCGCGAGTGGCGGCGACCTCGGCGTCGACGACGAACTGGTCCTCGAGTACCGCGACCTGCAGCGGAATGCCAAGCTGGGGTGCCGCCAGGCCGACGCCAGGCGCCTTGTGCATAACGCTGCGCATGAGGTCGATCAGCTGGCCAAGTTCGGCGTCGTTGAGCTGGCCGGTAAAGGGCGCGGCAAGCTGCCGGAGCACGGGATGTCCCGCCTGGACTATGGCGGGGAGCACCCCGGCGGTGAGTACTTGCTGGACGGTTTCTTGGATGCGGGCGGCGCTGAAGTCAGTCGGCTTGGCGTCAGGAGACATGCCAACAGACTACTGGCGTCCGCAAGCCGCTGAAATAAAATCGTAGATGCGCCCGCGCAACACCGCGCCGGCGTCGATCTTCAGGACGCCGTCCCGTCCGCCCGCCGACACCCTGAGCGGCAGCAGTGTGCCCACTTTGTCATCCGCGATGGCGTGCGGATCGCAGCGTGCGGGCCGGATCCCCAGCCGGAAGTGCTGGCTGGCGCCGCCGGCGTTGATCGAGACGGAGCGCGGCCAGGGGGCGCCCTGGTCTTCGTCGAGCAGCGTGGTCCCTTCGATCCAGTTGATTGTCAGGGTTCCCGTTGAACCGGGGTTCACGGCACCCGGGGTGCTCCGCGGCGTGATGGCAAGGCCCAGCGCTGCGCTTTGCCCGTCGGCGGACACCTCGAGTTCCGGTTCCAGCCGGATTACGGCGACTGCAGCGGCCGCCTGGGCGAGGCACATTTCCGCGTTGTTCCGGCTGAGCACCCCATAGGGGTCGGCGGCGGGAACCGTCGCGGCGGGCCCAGTTCCCGTGGCGCGGGCAAGCTGAAGTTTCACCGCCGGCCCCCCGCCTGATCCGGCGGTCTGGATTCCGCACTCGGGAGCGCGCAGTTGTGCCGGCAGGATCTTCGTCTGGCCCGGCGGCAGTTCGATCCCGCCGGGAGTCGCCGGCCACTCGATGGTCCCGGAATAGAGCGGGCTCGTGAGTCCTGCGCCGAGCACGGTCACCGGGCCGGCGGTGGTGTTGGTCAGCTGGATGGCAATGATCTGGCGGCTGTAGTTGTCGCGGAGCTGGTTGATCTCGGCGGCGACCGGGCCGGCCGCGGTGGCTGGCGCCGCCGCTGCCGGCGGTTGGGACGGATCATCGGCAGGGGACGCGCCCGCGCTGCAGGAGACCGTCAGGGCGAGGGCTGCCGCGGCGGCGGCGCCTCTGAACTGCGTGGCGCTTCGGGTTCGACCGGCGGGACGTCGGAGCGTCGTCGGCAACTGGCGCAGCGGGAGGAAGCAGCCCATGGGGCCAGTGTATTCCTGGCGCAGGCCCAGGGTGACGCCACCGGGCGGGCGTTTTCGGTTAGTCTCGTTCGATGACGTCACCGACCCCTTTGGACTGCATCCTTGGCCTGCTCCGCGCCCTGGAATCCGGCGGCGGGGCCGCGGGCATCGCACCGTTCCTGGCCGAGGACTACATTTTGACCGAGGCGCCCCATCTGCTGGCGCCCGCCGGGGCGGTCCGGAACCGCGATGAAGCCCTGGCGGGGGCAGCCGCGGTCCACGACGTCGTCTCCGGGCAGCGTTTCGAGGTACGGCGTACGACGTGTGAGGGCAACCGGGTGGTGGTGGAAGCCGAGTGGACGGCCACCCTGCTGATGGACCTGCCGCACTGGAACGCCGGCGAGGTGATCCGCGCGCGGATTGCGTCCGTCTTCGAGGTCAGGGACGGCCGGGTGGCCAGCCAGGACAGCTACGACTGCTATTTCATGCCCGCCTGAGCCAACCTGCCCGGCGGGCTCACCGCAGGTTGACTCACTGCATCGTGAAACGGCGGGCCACGAATCCGTTGACCGCAGGTACGGCGCCGGCCGCCTCGATGGCGCGGTTCCGCAGTGACCATGGACCTGCCGGCAGGGGCCGCCCCAGGGCCATGTTGATTTCGGACTGGCGGGCCGCCCGGGCGGCGGCAGCCTTGCGGCCTGCCTCGAAGTCCCGGAGTTGCACCCCCACGTGCTTGCCGTGCAGCGACGCGATCACCACCGGGGCCAGGGCGACGGCGTCGAGCCAGCCCAGGTTCATGCCCTGGCCTCCGATGGGGCTGATCTCGTGGGCGGCGTCGCCGATCAGCACGGTGCGGCCGGTCACCATGCGGCGCACCAGGCGTGAGCGCACTCCGAAGCTGCTGAGCATGCTGTTGCTCGCCGGATCGACGTCGATGCCGGTTCGCTGGCGGATGCTGTCCACCAGCCAGCGGGCGTCTCCGCCGTTCCCGGAATCCGCGAGGCGGACCACCCAGCGGCGCAGATTCCCGGGTAGCGGAAAGGATTCCACGATTCCCGCCGATTCCAGGAACAGGGCCGCGTCCGGACCGAATCCGGTGGTGTCGGCGAAGTCGCCCATGAGGTAGCTGTCAGGGTAGTCCTTCGCCCGGACGGGGGTGCCGAGCTGGGAGCGGACGGTTGACCGGACCCCGTCCGCGGCGATGGCGATGGCCGCCGTGTACCGGACCGCCGCGCCGTTCGAGACGGCCTCCGCGGTGACCCGGCCGGCGTCGTCGTTCAGGTGCTTCACCCGGACTCCGCGGTGGAGCGCGGCCGGGTCGAGTTGCCGGATGCATTGTTCCAGGATGGCCGCCGTCCGGGCCTGCGGCAGGGACAGGACAAAGGGATAACTGTCCGATACACCGGCAAAGGACATCTCGGCGAGTGTCCGGCCGCCGCCGACGGCGAGGCCGCGCCGGATCAGGACACCTTCCGCCACGAGGTCCGGTGCCACGCCGATTCCCTCCAGCGCATCCAGCGACGGGGGATGGATGCCAATGGCCCTGGAGTGTGGCTCGGCGCCGGTGCGCTGTTCCAGAACCCGGACGCTCACGCCCGCCTGGAGCAGGAGGGCGGCCATGAACAGTCCCACCGGTCCGCCGCCGATCACCAGGACATCAACCATGGGCGGTCCTGTCGAGGAGCAGCAGGTTCCGGAACGGTGCGCGGCGGCGGACGATCCAGTCCGGGGGAGCGGCGGCCTGGAGTTCGGCGGCGGTGTAGCTGCGGCGGATGGACGTGAGTCCGTCCTGTCGGATGTAGGAGCGGGTGAACGGCAGGGCGCCGGCGAAGAAGAGGGCGTAGGCGGCCGGGCTGCGCCGGAGGTCGTTGTGGATGACCCTGCCGCGGCAGAGCCGCGCCGACTCGGCCAGGAACACCGGCAGTTCGTCCTCGGCCAGGTGGTGCAGCACATGGTTGGACACCACCAGGTCGAAGCTCAACCCCTCAGCGATGAGGTCGGCCGCCGTGGCCTGCCGGAACCTCACGCCCGCGGCCGGGTGACGTTCCGCGGCGAAGCGGCTGGCCCGCGGATCGGGATCGATGGCCGTGATCTCCAGGCGGAGCCCGTCCCGCGCAGCCCAGCGCGAAAGCATTATGGGCACGTCGCCGCCCCCGCAGCCGATATCCAGCAGGGTGGCCGGAGTGCCCGGACGGAGCCGGGGCCTGAGCTGGCTGACGTAGATGCCGCGCCAGCCGGAAACGGCGCGGTTGACCACGGCAAACTGGGCGTACGTGCGGTCCAGCTTGTCCGGGTCGCAGCCGGGCAGGTCCATTTCCTCGACGGCGTCGGCGGCACGTTCCCGCAGCAGGTCCACCGGCTCTCAGGCCAGGGCCGATTCCGGCTGAGTGGACACGGCCGCCGTGTCCCGGGCCGCTCGTGTTGCCTCGTCCCGGCCCCGGCTGGTGAGTTTGGTGAACAGGGCTGTTTCCACGGTCAGTCCGGGCCCGAAGGCCATGGAGCAGATCCGTTCGCCGTCGCCGTCGGCAGCACCGGCCGGCGGCAGGTCGAGGATGTGCCGGAGCACGAACAGCACGGTGGCGCTGCTCATGTTCCCGTAGTTGCGCAGGGTTTCCCGGGCCGGGACCAGTTGCTCGTCGCTCAGGTCAAGCCTGGACTGGACCTTGTCCAGGATGCTGCGGCCGCCGGGGTGGATGGCCCAGTGCCGGATGTCGCGGTAGGGGAGTCCCAGCAGGCTGCTCTCCCGGGAGAGGAGCGGTTCCAGGGCTCCGATGATGTGGTCGTCGATGATGTGGGGGACATAGTTGCCCAGGACCATCTCGAAGCCTTCGTCACCGATGTTCCACGCCATGGATTCCTCACCGACCGGCGTCAGGACCGTCTCGAAGTGGTCCAGCTGAAGCAGCGCCGGTTCGTCGGGGTCCTCACGGGCGGTCACGATGGCCGCTGCCGCGCCGTCGGCAAACAGTGCGGACCCCATGATGGTGTCCGGATCGTTCGAGGTCCGCACGTGCAGCGAGCAAAGCTCCGCGCAGACGACCAGCACGACGGCGTCCGGATCCGCCTCGCAGAACGACTTGGCCGCGCGCAGTGCAGGAAAGGCCGCGTAACAGCCCATAAAACCGAGGTGGTAGCGCTGCACGGCCGGATTCAGGCCCAGTGCGCGGACTATTTTATAGTCCGGTCCTGGGTTGAAAAACCCGGTGCAGGAGACCGTGACGAGGTGAGTTATGTCAAGTAAAGTGATTCCGGGGCAGGCATCCAGGGCCTTTTGGGCCGCCTCAATGAAGAGCTTGGTGGCCTCGGTGGCGAAGATGTCGTTGCGCACCTTAGTGCTGGGGCTGAGCAGCAAACCCGTGCCAGAGTCGAAAAAACGCGGATTCTCTGCCCGGTGGTCCTTTGTCAGTTCCGCAACGGCCGTATAGCGGGTGTCGATGGCCGCAGAGTCAAAGCAGGTGCCGACCAGCCGGGTGCCAAGCCTGGTGAGGCCCGGCTGGGCCGCGAAAACGTCCCGGGCTTCGGTTTGGACCAGAATAGTTGGCGGGACAGCAGTTTCCAGGGACCTCAGGTAGACCGTCATGGTTCATTCTCAGTGAGGCCGGCGCAGATGACAATGGATTCGGTCGCGGAACGGGCGGAATGTCCCGCCGCCGGCATTGCCTGAGCGACGCGGTCCGAAGCCCTTCCGGAGCTCGTTCCAGAACGCCGATAATCAACATTATGTAAAGTAGTTTGATTTTGTCTCTTTCACAGGGAATCCGCTGGGTATCCCCTGCGCGGCTCCCGCCCCTCCCGCCGTCGTATGGCGTGAACGAATCGGCGTTGGAACTGTCGGTGATTTTCCAGTTCATATCAGGCCCCTGACCGGGTCTTCGATATGAACGCTGCCGGCGCCTGGCACCAGCCACCTGATCAATCGAATAATGCCGGCCAACAGCAGAGGCTCATCCGGTTGCAGAATCCGCAGAATGGGACAGGGCGCTATGCGCTCCCCCGGACCGGACCCTGGCCGCAACTGATATAGGCTGGTTTGAGTTTCACCAGTTTCACTGGTTTCACCCAGTTTCACCCAGGAGGCCCCGTACTAAACCCTTTCAAACCGACGGCCGGTGCCACGCCGCCGGACCTGATCGGGCGCGCCGGGCTGTTGGACGAATTCGAGTACGGCCTCCGCCAGGGCTCGGGCGCCCCGGGACTTCTCACCATCATCACCGGAGCCAGAGGCATCGGCAAGACCGTCATGTTGAGCGCCGCGGAAGAAATCGCAGGGAATCATGGCTGGGCAGTAATCTCCCGGACGGCCAACCCCGGGTTCCTCGCCAGGATCGGCGACGACATGCTCCGCCTGCTCGATGAGCTCGGTGACGGCCCGCCCACCCGGAAGATCACCGCCTTCTCCGCCGCGGGGTTCGGGCTGACAACCCAGCTCCCCCGGGAGCGCGTTCCCGACTGGCGTCGGACCGGAGAGGAACTGCTGGGGCTGCTCCAGGCAAAAAATACAGGCCTGGTCATCACCATTGACGAGATCCACGCCGTCGATCGGGCGGAAATCTCCCAGCTGGCCTCGGACGTGCAGCACTTCATCCGTCAAGGGCTGCCCGTCGGCCTGATCTTCGCCGGACTCCCCTCCGCCGTGTCTGATCTGCTCAACGAAGGAGTCGCGACCTTCCTCCGCCGGGCCGACAGGATAAACCTTCACGAGGCGGCCATCACCGAAGTCACTGCGTCATACCGGGAGCTTTTCAGTCGGAGCGGCATCGAAGTCTCCCCCGCCCACATCGCAGAAGCCGCGGAAGCCACGGAAGGTTACCCCTTCCTCATTCAGCTCGTCGGCTACTACCTCTGGATGGAAGCCGACAAGGCGGGTTGGAGCCTAAACGAGGGCAATGTCCAGATGGCCATCACCGCCTCTCAACGACGCAACTCGCTGGTTGTTGTTGAGTCCGCGTTGTCGGACATCTCTGAGAAGGACCGTGCCTTCCTTGACGCCATGGCCGGGCAGGACGGCCCTTCGACCGCCGCCCAGATCGGCCAGGCCATCGGGTCGAAACCCAATGTGGTGTCGAAGTACCGCAACAGGCTCATCGCCGCCGGACTGATCGAATCAGCGGGGTACGGGAAGGTTGACTTCGCCATTCCCGGCCTGCGCCAGCACCTCCGAAGCTGATGGTGCAGGGGCCGCCTCTCCCAGCGCCTATCGGCGACTCCCCCGACAGTCGGACCCAAAAGGGGGCCCGGATGACCCTACGAGGCTGTGGCGCCCTGCTGCCGCCGCGGGGTCGAGGATGTGAGGGCCGCTGGTCTGGCGGGCGCCTGTCCTTGGGGCCACAATGAGTGCACCGGGTCGGGGGGTGATGTGGCGTGACGCTGATGATCATGGTTTCGTGCACTCTCCTGCTGATTATCGGCGCGGGGCTGGTCATTGCCTTTGGAGGCCGCCCTGTGCGAACCCCGGAGGCCCTTGCCCGGCCTGCCTCCGGATCGGAGACCCCGGCTTCCGCGCTCCTTCGCTACCTGTGGGGAGCAAACGTGGCGACCGTCGCCGCTGTCGCGTCCGCGTTCCTCGTTGCCTGGCCCGGCGGAAGGCTCGTGATGCGCCTCCTGGCCCTTACATCACCGGCGTCGGCACAGGGAAGGCTTACCGAGGCTCAAGCAGTCGTTGGAATTCCCTCGTTCGAGGGCACGATGGCTTTGTTGATTTTCGCCGGCCTCCCGGCGGGCTTCGCAGCAGCATTCATCTACATGCTGCTACGCCAGTGGCTCCCTGCCGGCCGGTGGGCGGGCCCGACGTTGGGTGTACTTCTTCTCCTGACCTTCGGAGCTTCCGTGGATCCGTTGCGGCCGGACAATATTGACTTCGACATTGTCGAGCCTGGGTGGCTGGCGGTCGCCCTGTTCGCAGCCCTCGCCGTGTTCCACGGTGCGCTCGTCGCTGCAGTTGCCGGCGCGGTCAGCGACCGTCTTCAGCCCCTGGCCAGAAAAACCTGGAAATCCTATCTGCCATTGGTGGCGGCGGTTCTGTTCCCGCCCGCCGGGCTCGTGCTCGGATTCGGCGCGTTGCTCGTGATGGCCTGGGCGAAGATCATTCAGCCCCGCCTGGAGGGCAGTTCGCGTCAGCCGCGGGCTGTCCTCCAAGCGGGGCGCGGCATTCTTCTCCTGGCGTCGCTGGCCGTGTTGCCGATGTTTGTCGGCGCGGTGACCTCAATCGCGTCACGGTGAGCCGGTCAGGAACCACGCGCGTTTCGAGATCACCCGAAATCCCCGACCCCGGAGGCTGCTTGCCTGCGACGACGGCGGCCGGCCGGGCCCTAAGCCAGTGCTCGGCGGCGCCCATGACCCGGGTAGCCACCGCCCAGTAGGCGATGCCGACCACAAGGGAAGCTGCGACCGCCAGTCCCTTGCTGGCCTGATCGAACAGTGGATACACGAGCCAGTGCGTGACGTAGGCGTAGAGCGAGGCGCTGGACAGGAGTCCCATGATCCCGTCGCTTCTGCCCGGGACGGTTTCATGCGGTTATGAGCCTCCGCCGCAGGAGCGGGCCGCGCTAGCTGCTGTTCACAACCTTCACGCCGGATTCTGGGCGGTCACGCACACCCAGTTTAGTGAGAGCGCGTGGGCCCAGGACGGAACCGCTGGCGATGATACCGGCGAAGATTAGGCATGACAGCTGCCACGATCCACCCTCGTACAGCAGGCCCGCCACCAGCGCACCGGCAGCAGCGCCGAGCATCTCTGAGGTGGTCAGGAAGCTCATTCCGCGGCCCACCCGGTGCCCGTTCACTTCGGCGACGACCGCCCGCTGGATCGGCAGCAGGATCGCCCACGCGGCGCTCGTCAGAACCCAGAGCGCGGCGATCACGAGGGGACTTGGAGTGAACGCGAGTCCGGCCGCAGTCAGGGCCGATGCGACGGACGCGATGACATAGCCAGTCCGCCTGCCGCGGCGTTCGACGAACCGGTGCAGCACGCGCGGCATGGCCGTGAGCACCACGCCGCCGGGCAGGTAGATAAGGGCAATCTGGTAGACCTCGAGCCCCAGCTCCCTTTGCAGGTGGAGCAGCAGTAGCAGCGACACGCCGGCCTCGGCCACGGCGGTCACCAGCGCGACGAACAGCAGCGGGGCGAGGCGCCGTCCATCGCCCCGGATCCCGCCCGGCGGCTGTTCCTGCGGCGGCGGCAGGAACTTTGGCACGCGGACCAGCAGGACCGCCGCGGCGGTACAGGCAACGGCGAGGATCCCGAAGACTCCGCCGAAGCCGACCAGCGGCAGCAGGACCATGGCTGGAATCCAGAAGAACCACGATCCGAGCGCTTCGGATGACAGCAGTCCGGCCAGGGAGCCCGAGTCACGCTCGAGGTCCTCGGCCGCGATCGCCCGGACGGCGATCCAAAAGAACGCCCCGCCCGCGCCGCCCACGACGGCGGCGGCGAAGGCGAGCGGAAGCGATGTCGCGAGGGCGTAACCGAGGCAGCTCACCGCATACAGCAGCGCACCGGCCCCCGCCACCGTCGTTCGCGCCCGCGTGTCGACCAGCCACCCCGAAACCGGACGTACAATCACCGAAATGACGAGCTCGACGGCGACGAGCGCGCCGATCGCGCTGGGCGCAAGGCCGAGCTCGATGCCGCCCCACAACGGGATCAGGAAATCCAGGATTTCGGCCGACCCCCCGATCAGGGTCGCGGCAGTGCCCGCCGCCCGCCGCCGGTTCGGTTGTATGCGCATTCGCCGATCCTAGGGGAAGAATTGCGAATTACCCTCGCGATTCGGTCCGCCGGCCGCGTCCCAACAGCCGCCGGGACAACGGGAGCCGAGCCGCTGACGCAGGTTCGCGGCGGCAGCAATCGCGGCGGTGGAAATGGAACCGCGGGAATCCTTGCTCAGTCTTTCGCGGCCGCACGGGCGGCGGCCGGCGGCACGGGTTCGTGGCGCAAATAGTTCCGGCTGAACCGGCCGCTCCCCGCGGTCAGGGCGCGCAGCTCGATGGCGTAGCGGAGAAGCTCCTGGTCCGGAACTTCGGCGCTGATTTCTGTCAGGTCTCCCCCGGCGGACGTGGTTCCGGTCAGGCGTGCCCGGCGCGACGACAGATCGCTCATCACCGCGCCCACGTGCTCATCCGAAACGCTGATGGTCGCGGCCGAGACGGGTTCCAGCAGCTGGATCCGGCCGGCCGCGGCCGCTTCCCGCAGGGCCAGCGCCCCGGCGGCCTGGAAGGCCGCGTCCGAGGAATCCACGCTGTGCGCCTTGCCGCCGAGCAGGGTCACCCGGATGTCCACCACCGGGAAGCCAGCGGATACCCCCTTCTGCATCTGCGCCCGTACGCCTTTCTCCACCGAGCTGATGAAGGGCCCCGGAATCACGCCGCCCACGGTCTTGTCCACGAATTCGAAGCCGGCCCCACGATCCAGCGGTTCAACCTCGATGTCGCAGACGGCGTATTGCCCGTGGCCTCCGGACTGTTTGACGTGCCGGCCGCGGCCCGTTGCGGGAGCAGAAAACGTTTCGCGCAGCGGGGTGACAACGTCCACGGTCTGCAGGTTGACGCCCTGCTCGCGCAGCCTGCCCAGAACCACGTCCGCGTGCGCCTCGCCCATGCACCAGAGGATCAGCTGGTGCGTCTCGGCGTTCCGTTGCACGCGGAGCGCCGGATCTCCGGCCGCTACCTTGCCCAGGCTCCGGGCCAGGACATCCTCATCACCGTGGGAAGCCGCCTCGATGGCAACCGGCAGCAGCGGCTCCGGCATCTCCCACGGCTGGATCAGCAGCGGAAAATCCTTGGCCGAAACGGTATCCCCGGTCTCGGCCGGCCCGAGTTTCGTCAGGGCGCAGATGTCCCCCGCCACGCTGAACGGCACCGGCCGCAGGCTCGACCCCAGCGGCGAATACAGATGGGAGATGCGCTCATCGCTGTCGTGATCGGCATGGCCCCGGTCCGCCAGGCCGTGCCCGGCCACGTGGACGGCCGTGTCTTCGCGCAGCGTGCCGGAAAAGAGGCGGACCAGGCAGACCCGGCCCAGGAACGGGTCGGTGGTGGTGCGCACCACCTCGCCAAGCAGCGGCCCCGAGGGGTCGCAGTCCGGTGTGGCTGCGGGGCTGCCGTCCAGGAGGGTCACCGCCGGCCGTGCATGTTCGGTGGGCGGGGGAAACGCCCGCGTCACCACCTCCAGCAGTTCAGCCAGGCCGAGGCCGGTCTCGGCGGACGTGGCGACCACCGGATGGAACGACCCGCGCGCGACCGCCGTCTCCAAGTCACTGACCAGGACCTCCTGCGGGATTTCCTCGCCGCCAAGGTACCGGTCCATCAACGACTCATCCTCGCTTTCGGCGATGATCCCTTCGATCAGCGCGCCCCGCGCCGCCTCCGCGGCGACACGTTCGACGTCGTCCGTGTTGCGGTACGCGGGCGGCGCATCGCCGGCCGGCTGTTCCGACACGGTGCCCGAGAGCAGGCCCAACAGTCCGGTGACCTCCGCCCCCTTGGTGACCGGAAGGTAGAGCGGGAGCACCGCATCGCCGAACGCCTTCTGGCACCGCTCCAGGGCGGCATCAAAGTCCGCGCGGGGATGGTCCAGCCGGCTGATCACCACCGCCCGCGGCACTCCGACGCGCTGGCACTCCCCCCACAAGGCCGTCGTGGCAGCGTCAATGGCGTCCACCGCCGAGACAACAAACAACGCCGCGTCCGCCGCGCGCAGCCCGGCCCGCAGTTCGCCAACGAAGTCCGGGTACCCCGGCGTGTCGAGGAGGTTGACCTTGATGCCGCCGGCCATGACGGGCACCACGGAGAGGGCGACCGAGCGTTGCTGGTGGATCGCGGCCGGCTCCGAGTCACCGACGGTGGTGCCTTCTGTAATCGAGCCCTTCCGTGAAATCGCGCCGGTGGCGGCGAGCAGCGCCTCCGCCAGCATCGTCTTTCCGGATCCTGAGCGGCCAACCAGCGCCACGTTCCGGATCTGCTCCGGCTGTTCGGGCGGCAGGGCATCGGAGGAATCGGCCCGCCGGAGCTCGGACGTGCCCCGGGCAGCGGCCTTCGCCGGAACCTTTGCGTCCTTCGCAGGCATGGGACCCTCCTGGTCTGCATCCGTAGGCCGGCCGGGCCGCCGGCATCCGCTCAATGTAGGGCTGTCTATATGGATTGGACACCCTCGGGCGATCTGACGGCAAGATGCAAAGCCGGCCCCCGTAGCAGCGGTGTGAAAATCCGCGTCCGGTCTCCGGCTCAGCTTCCGTCGTAGGCCCTCTGCAGCGCGGCAATGTCGAGCTTCTGCATGCCCAGCATGGCCTGCATGGCGCGCTGGGAACCCTCCGGGTCCGGTCCTCCGATCAGCCCGCCCAGTGCGGACGGGACCACCTGCCACGAGACCCCGTATCTGTCCTTGAGCCACCCGCACTGGCTTTCGGTGCCGCCCGCGCCCAGTGCGGACCAGTAGCGGTCGACTTCCTCCTGGGAAGCGCAGTCGACGACAAAGGAGACCGACTCGTTGAAGGTGAAGGCCGGTCCCCCGTTCAACGCGGTAAACGTCCGCCCGTCAATTTCGAAGCGCACGGTGATCGCCTGGCCTGCCGGGCCCGGGCCGCCCTCGCCGTAGCGGGACACATCAAGCACCTTCCCGCCGTCGAAGACAGAGACGTAGAAGTCGGCAGCTTCCTCCGCCTGGTTGTCGAACCACAGGCAGGTGGTGATCTTTTCGGCCACGGCACTTCCTCTTTCGTTTGGCCCGTGCCGCTACGCGGTGTCTCAGGGGATCCGGCGGCATTGCGGGGTTTGTTGGCCCGAGCCTAGTCCGGCGGTCTATAGGGCACAACGGGTCCGGGCGCCCCGTTCCCGGGCGCGGTTATCATGGCGTATGACCATTGCCGACGCCCTCCTGCAGTTCGCCCTCGTTGCTGCCTTGCTGACTCTGGTCCCGGGTATGGATACCGTGCTGGTGCTGCGCACGGCCATCAGCCGCGGACACGCCCCGGCGTTCGCCACCGCGGCGGGCATCTGCGCAGGAACCGTGGCCTGGGGGCTGGCGGCCGCCATCGGCGCGTCGGCCCTGCTGGCCGCCTCGGCAACGGCGTTTACGGTACTCAAACTCGCCGGCGCCGGCTACATGGCCTGGCTGGGATTTTCCATGCTGGTCAAGAGCCTCCGCACGGGGGCGGCGCCCGCTGCCGTGCAGCCGGGCACGGCTTCGGGCGCTGTCCGGACAGACTGGCTCACCGGCCTGACCACCAGCCTGCTGAACCCCAAGGTCGGTGTCTTCTACATGGCGATGATTCCGCAGTTCATGCCGGCGGACGCCCCTGCCCTGCTCATGGGAACGCTCCTGCCTCTGGTCCACAATGCCGAGGCGATGGTCTGGTTCGCGGTCATCATCCTGGCCACCCACCACGCCCGGCGCTGGCTGCAGTCGCCCACGGCCGGCAAGGTGACGGACCGCATTGCCGGCGTCGTCCTGATCGGCTTCGCCGCGCGGATCGCGACGACGAAAGCCTGACCTGCGGTCTCCGGCCCGGCCCGGCTAGGCTTGGAGCATGCCTTCTTCCACGCCGCCGCTCCCCCGCCCCGCCGCGACCGGATCGGCTCCGGGGCCGGTGTCCAGACGGTCTGCCGTGTGGGCCGCCTGCGCCGACGCCGCCCTGATTCTCGTCTTCGCTGCGATCGGCCGCGACGCCCACCAGCGCGGGGAGGTCATCACCGGCGTGCTTTCCACGGCCTGGCCGTTCCTCACCGGCGCGGCGGTCTCCTGGCTGGCCCTGCGGATCTGGCGTTCACCCCTGGCCGTCTGGCCCTCCGGCGTCGGCGTCTGGCTCGGAACAGTCGCGGTGGGCATGCTGCTGCGTGCCGTCACCGGGCAGACTGTGGTCCTGCCGTTCGTTATCGTGGCCCTGCTCAGCCTGGGGCTCTTCCTGCTGGGATATCGCCTTCTGGCGGCGGTCATCCGGCGGCGCAACACACGCCGCGACGCGGCCTGATGGACTAGGCTTGCAAGGACATGGCCAAGGCCCCCGGGAGTCCCGGCAGGGCGTTTTCACCGGCCGGCAACGGCGCAACAGATCCGGAAAGGTTCACACGTGGTCACCGCTTTCGTCCTGATTAAGACAGACGCTTCCCGCATCCCGGAGACCGCCGAAGAGATCTCCGCCATCCAGGGGATCAGCGAGGTCTACTCCGTCACCGGCGAATGGGATCTTATTGCGATTGCCCGGGTTCAGAAGCATGAGGATCTGGCGGACGCCATCGCAGACAAGCTCTCCAAGGTCCCCGGCGTTGTGCACACCACCACGCAGATCGCGTTCCGGGCCTATTCACAGCACGACCTCGACGCGGCATTCGCCCTCGGCTTCGAACAGTAGGGCGCGGCACCCAACCCGGCACGGTCGCGCCGGCCTGCATGCCGAGCGGCGGAGGGCCAGCGTCAGCTGCGCGAGAGCGCGACCCAGCGGTCCAGAACGGCGGCGGCGGCACCCGATTCGATTGACTCTTCCGCCCGCCGGAACGCGGCGGCCATCCGCTCGCTGAACGGACCGACGGCATCCAAGTCGAACGCCACGAGCCCGGCAGCGGCGTTCAGCAGGGCGGCATCGCGCGCGGAACCGCGGCCCCCGGCGAGAACAGAACGCACGACGGCGGCATTGGCCGCGGCGTCGCCGCCGCGCAGTTCCTCAAGGGTTGCCCGGCGGATGCCCAAATCGGCCGGGTCGAACATCTCTTCATTCACCGCACCGTTCCGGATTTCCCACACCCGGGACGGGCCGGTGGTGGTCAGTTCATCCAGACCGTCATTCCCCCGGAACACCAGCCCGCGGCTCCCGCGCTTGGCCAGCACGCCGGCCACCAGCGGGGCCATCCGCTCATTGGCCACGCCCACCGCCGAGGCCTGGACATGGGCGGGGTTGATCATTGGCCCCAGGAAGTTGAAGGCCGTCG
This sequence comes from Arthrobacter sp. 05N429, assembly GCF_056397045.1. Lineage (NCBI taxonomy): Bacteria > Bacillati > Actinomycetota > Actinomycetes > Micrococcales > Micrococcaceae > Arthrobacter > Arthrobacter sp. 05N429. The sequence continues at coordinate 201,237 of NZ_JBFTMQ010000003.1, read as the reverse complement.
GCACGCCGAGTTCGCGGCGGGCGACGGCGGCATGCCGCATTGAGGGGTGGAACACCTGGGCGAAGCAGAAGGTGATGCCTGCCTCTTCCGCGTTGAGGGCCACCCGCGGAATGGGAAGATCCAGCCGGACACCCAGGGCCTCCAGGACGTCGGCGGAACCGGAGGTGGAGGACGCAGCGCGGTTGCCGTGCTTAACCACCTTGGCGCCGGCCCCGGCCGCGATCAGCGCGGCCATGGTGGAAATGTTGACCGTGTTCTGCTGGTCGCCGCCGGTCCCGACGATGTCCAGCTTCTGCCCTGCTATATCAATAGGGCTGGCATTCGCGATCATCGCCTCGACCAGGCCCACGAGCTCGTCCACAGTCTCGCCCTTGGAACGCAGCGCCACCAGGAAACCGGCAACCTGGGCCGGCGTGGCCTCTCCGGACATGATCGAGTTCATCGCCCACTCGGTGTTGCCGGCGGTGAGATCCCTGCCGTCAATGAGTGCGCCGATGAGCCGCGGCCAGGTGTTGCCTGCCGCCTGTGCAGATGCCTGAGAAGTCACGTTCCGATGCTATCGAGCTACGCACCGCAAAGACCAATGTGAACGGGGCCGGGAACTTTTCCGCGCGAATTCGCGTCTTTGTAGAAAAAGTCCTCCGAAATGGCGGTTTGCGTTGGGCAGGAGGGAGTTTTATAGACATAATGTCTATGTGACATCTGCGACCCATGCCCCCAGTACCCCGGCGCACCCGACGCTGAATCGCCCGAACATGGTTTCTGTTGGAACCGTAGTCTGGCTGTCCAGTGAGTTGATGTTCTTCGCCGGTCTCTTCGCCATGTACTTCACACTCCGTTCGACTTCCGGACTGATGTGGGCCGAGGAGACAGCCAAGCTCAACTTCCCCTTTGCGCTCATCAACACGATCGTCCTCGTGGCAAGTTCCTTTACTTGCCAGATGGGCGTCTTCGCCGCTGAGCGGCTTCAGCCGCGCCGCAGCGGCAGCCGCCTCAGCTTCACCCGCTGGGGAATGAACGAATGGTTCACCCTGACTTTCATCATGGGTGCCTTCTTCGTGGCCGGCCAGGCGACTGAGTACGCCATGCTCGTTTCCGAGCATGTCTCACTCTCCTCCAACGCCTACGGTTCGGCGTTCTACATCACCACCGGCTTCCACGGCCTGCACGTTATCGGCGGCCTGGTTGCCTTCCTCCTCATCATGGGACGGTCCTTCGCAGCCAAGAAGTTCGGCCACTTCGAAGCAACCTCAGCGATTGTCACCTCGTACTACTGGCACTTCGTCGACGTCGTCTGGATCGGCCTCTTCCTGGTCATCTACGTCCTCAAGTAGCAAGACTTGACTCTTTTTCTACAAGAGGCAGAATTTCAAGAAGCGGCTCACGGAGCCCACGCACGATCGAATAAAGGAACCACCACGTGAAGGCACTCTCGCAGAAGCGACGTCACCCACTGGCAGCAATTGCACTGCTGCTGATGGGCCTCCTGGTCACTGGTGGGCTGTACGCCGTTGCCACCACTGTCAACCAGGCCAAAGCCACCACCACCTTCAGCGCCAGTGACGCAGAGGAGGGCGGCAAGCTCTTCGAGGCCAACTGCGCCACCTGCCACGGCATGGGCGCCAGCGGGACCAAAGACGGCCCCTCCCTCGTCGGCGTCGGCGCTGCCGCCGTTGACTTCCAGGTCGGCACCGGCCGCATGCCCATGCAGATGAACGCCCCGCAGGCCCCCAAGAAGCCCGCACAGTTCAACGATGAGCAGACCCACCAGCTCTCCGCCTATGTCGCTTCGCTTGGCCCGGGCCCGTCCATCCCCGAGGCACACGTCCTCGACGGCCAGGGCGACGCCGCCAACGGTGGCGAACTGTTCCGCGTGAACTGCGCCATGTGCCACAACGCCGCCGCTGCCGGCGGTGCGCTGACCCGGGGCAAGTTCGCTCCGGCCTTGGGCGACGTGTCCAGCAAGCACATCTACGAAGCAATGGTCACCGGCCCGCAGAACATGCCGGTCTTCAGCGACGCCAACGTCGGCCCCGAGGGCAAGCGCGACATCATCACGTTCCTGAAGCAGATTGAAGCCAACGGTTCACCCGGCGGCGCGGACCTGGGTTCCCTGGGCCCGGTCTCTGAAGGCCTGTTCGTCTGGATCGCCGGTCTGGGCGTCATCATCGCCTTCACCATCTGGCTGACGTCCCGGACGTCCTAGCCCACTGTTTGCACTGTAAGAATTTTCTGCTGGCTTGTCAGCAGTTTGAATTGAAAGCTAACCCGGCACTTGCCGGGACGAGAGAGGGATGAGGCGAATTATGGGCAACCATAGTGACGGCAGTCCGAACCACTCGGGCACCGTAGCTACGGCTGGTCAGAATGAGGTGGAGAAGTTCCAGGATCCTGGAATTCCCCCGCATCGTTTGCGCCTGGCTGACACGGACCCGAAGGCCGCAAAGCGAGCAGAACGGCAGGTAGCCCTTCTTTTCGGGAGCTCGGTCGTTGGCACCCTGATCTTCCTGGTGGCGTATTTCGCCATCGATCTGGGAGATGACACCGCCATCGCAACCATCCGGCTGCAGAACGCGCTGCTGGGTATCGGCACCGCCTTTGCCATGCTGGGCATCGGCACCGGAATCGTGCACTGGGCCAAGGCCCTCATGCCGGACCATGAAGTCTCGGAAGAGCGTCATGCCATCCGCACCGAGGACGACCGCCAGGCTGCTGTCCGGATTGTCGACGACATCGTCGAGGAAACCGGCATCAAGCGCCGCCCGCTGATCCGCAACACCCTGCTGGGCGCCGTTGCACTGGCTCCCCTGCCGGCCCTCGCGGTGTTCGGTGACCTGGGTCCGCGTCCTGACAACGCACTGGCCCACACCATGTGGGCACCCCAGGACGGCAAGCTCAAGCGGCTCACGCGTGACCCCGACGGCACCCCCATCAAGGCCGCCGACGTGACCATCGGCTCCGCTTTCCACGTCATCCCGGAGGGTCTGAACGAACTCCACGAAGGCAAGCTGAATGAAAAGGCCAAGTCCGTTGTCCTGCTCATGCGCCTGAACCCGGAGGAGCTCCACCCTTCTCCCGGCCGCGCGGACTGGGCCTACAACGGCATTGTTGCCTACTCCAAGATCTGCACCCACGTTGGTTGCCCTGTTGCCCTCTACGAGCAGCAGACCCACCACCTGCTGTGCCCGTGCCACCAGTCGACCTTCGACCTCACGCAGGAATGCAAGGTTATCTTTGGCCCGGCCAGCCGGCCCCTCCCCCAGTTGCCCATCGCAGTTGACTCCGAGGGCTACCTGGTCGCCACCAGCGACTTCCATGAACCCGTTGGACCTAGCTACTGGGAGCGTGAGCAGCATGTCCTCATCCCAAACAAGTAATGCCCCCACCTTCGTCCCCAAGACCACAGGCGGCCGCATCACAAACTTCGTTGACGAGCGCGTCGGCGGATCAGGGATCCTGCGTGAATTTGGCCGCAAGGTCTTCCCGGACCACTGGTCCTTCATGTTCGGCGAAGTTGCCCTGTACTCCTTCGTCATCCTGCTGCTCTCGGGCACCTTCCTGACGTTCTTCTTCGATCCCTCGATGGCGGAGACGCACTACCAGGGTTCCTACACTCCGCTGAAGAACGTCGAAATGTCGGTGGCTTACAGCTCCTCGCTGGACATCTCCTTCGATGTCCGCGGCGGCCTGTTCATGCGCCAGGTCCACCACTGGTCCGCGCTGCTCTTCGTGGCCTCGGTGTCCGTGCACATGCTGCGCGTGTTCTTCACCGGCGCCTTCCGCAAGCCGCGCGAAATGAACTGGGTGGTGGGCGGCGTGCTGCTCATCCTCTCGATGGCTGCCGGCTTCACCGGCTACTCCCTCCCCGATGATTTGCTCTCCGGCAACGGCCTGCGCATCATCGACGGCGTCATCAAGTCCATTCCAGTGGTCGGAACGTACATCTCGTTCTTCCTCTTCGGCGGAGAATTCCCCGGCACCGTCATCATCGGCCGCCTGTACATGCTCCACATCCTGTTGGTTCCGGCACTCATCCTCCTGATGATCGTCCTGCACCTCTTTATGGTGGTCGTGCACAAGCACACCCAGTACCCCGGCCCGGGACGCAACGACGGCAACGTCGTCGGCTACCCCCTGGGCCCGGTTTACGCTGCGAAGGCCGGCGGATTCTTCTTCATCGTGTTCGGTGTCATCGCCATCATGGCGGGCTTCTTCACCATCAACCCGATCTGGAACTACGGCCCGTACGACCCCTCCCCCGTTTCGGCGGGCACCCAGCCTGACTGGTACATCGGTTTCGTGGACGGCGCACTCCGCCTCATGCCCGGCACCATCGGCAACTGGAGCGTCGAACAGGTCTGGTTCGGCCAGGTCTTCACGTTCAACGTCCTGCTCCCGGCCCTGGTGCCGGCGGGCATCATCTTCACCGTGCTGTTCATGTACCCGTGGATCGAACGCTGGATCACCAAGGACAACCGCGAGCACCACGTCCTCGACCGTCCGCGTAACGCTCCCACCCGTACCGCCATCGGCATGGCCGGCTTTGTCTGGTACTGCGTGATGTGGGCTGCGGCAGGTTCGGACCTCATTGCCACGCACTTCCACGTGTCACTGAACGACGTCACCTACTGGCTGCGTGCACTGTTCTTCGTCGGACCGGTCATCGCCTTCATTGTCACGAAGCGCGTTGCCCTGGCCCTCCAGCGCAAGGACCGCGAGATTGCCCTGCACGGCCGCGAAACCGGCCGCATCGTGCGACTTCCGCACGGCGAGTTCATCGAGGTCCACGCACCGCTGGACGAGTACAAGCGGTACAAGCTGGTTGGCTTCGAGTCGCCGTCGCCGCTTCCGGCGGAGCCGAACGCCAACGGCGTCGTGGACAAGAAGGAGAAGCGCCGCGCGCTGCTCTCCAAGTGGTTCTTTGAGGACCGGGTTGCCCCGGCAACGCCCGCGGAGCTCGCGGCGGCCCACGGGCACCACGGCGAACACGAGGCCATCGAGTCTGGCGAATCGCAGAAGACGCTCAGCCACTAACCGGCTGCAGTGAACACCAGAAAGGCCCGGTCCATCAGGACCGGGCCTTTTCTGCATCCCCCGCGTTGTTCTTACGGGCGGTATCCCGAGGCGTAGTTCCGCGTGGGGCGGACGCCGGGCCGCTGCAGGGGCACCCACAGCTTGTACCGGTCAGCCCGGTAGTAGGACACCGAGTAGTCCACCATGGCCCGCGCCACGAAGGCGTGGCGCTGGATCTTCAGGAGCGGCGACCCCACTTCAACGTTGAGCAGGCGGGCCGTCGACGGCGAGGCAGCCGTCGCCTCGATCATGTCCTCGCCCCACTCCATCACAAGCCCGAAGCGTTCGCTCAGGACGTTGTAGAGCGATGTTGGCGGTTCGCCGTCGAGCAGGCCGGGTACACGGTGCGCCGGGATGAAGTTCTCGTCCACGCTCATGGGTTCGTTATCTGCCAGCAGAAGGCGGCGGAACCGCACGAGGGGCGTCCCCTCCTCCAGTTGGAGTTCCCGGGCCAGGAATGCGCTGGCACCGATCTGCTCGAAGCTGAGGACCTTGGCCGCAGGAACCATGCCGCGGCGCTGCATTTCCTCGCTGTAGGAGGTCAGCTTCACTTGCAGGTCCAGTTTGGGTTTGCGCACAAAGGTGCCAAGGCCCACCACCCGCTCGATGACTTCCTCCCCGACGAGGGCATCGATGGCCTGACGCACTGTCATCCGGGCCAGGCCGAACCGTATGGCGAGATCCCGCTCCGAGGGCAGCGCCGATCCCGGCGGGCAGGCGCTCACAATGTGGGCCCTGATGATTTCCCTCAGCTGGATGTAGATGGGCGTACCGTTTTGCCGGTCAATCTCACCGGCCATGCGTGCTGCGTCAGAGGCGGCCACTGTGCCGCCTTCCGGAATGAGTCATACGTCAAGGTTAAGCCACCCGGGGCACAGGTCTAGACCACCCCGTCGTCGCGGTTCGCCCGGGACCACGCCCGCCGCTAGGCTTGAATGCGCCGGTCTCACCCCGGCACAAGAACCCGTTGAGAGACAAGGGAGCCCCGTTGCCAGTTCGGAACGCAATCGTCCAGGCCGCCATCGGACTGCACGCACGGCCTGCGGCGCTGTTCGTCCGGGCTGTGCATGAGACCGGGCTGCCCGTCACCATCAGCAAAGAGGGCAGACCGGGCGTGGATGCCCGCTCCCTGCTGGAAGTCATGACCGAGGACTTCCATTGTGGCTGTGTGGTTGAACTGGCTGTTGCCCCGGACGCCATCCCGGAGCGGTACAGCCCTGACGACGTCGAAAAGGCCCTTGAGGGGCTCAGCAACCTGCTGGAGTCAGCCCGGTCCCGCTGAGCGGCGTACAGGCCCTCCCAGGGCGCACTACGGGCACCGTAACGGCGCCCGCCCTCGCCCATGCCGGCGCGCTCCCGTAAAGGGGCCACTCCCCCACGGACGGCTCCACAACGGTGGACGGCAAGACAACAAACAACAACAACGACGGCGGGCCCCACCAGAAGGTGGGGCCCGCCGTCGTATATGACTTGGTGCGTGTCCTAACGGACGTTAGTGCGCGTGGTCTCCGCGGCTGTACTCGTACACCCAGCCGACCAAGGCGACGAGGGCGAGGCCGGCGGCGATGTAGACAATCCAGAAGCCAATGGCCATGCCCAGGAACCCGGCGGCGCTGGCCAGGCCAAGAACCAGCGGCCACCAGCTCCAGGGGCTGAAGTGGCCCTGCTCGCCGGCGCCCTCGTGGATCTCGGCATCACTGCGGTCCTCGGGACGCATCCCGACGCGCTTGCCGGTGAAGGCGAGGTAGGCGCCGATCATGCCGGCGAGGCCGCCGACCAGCAGCACCCCGAGGATGCCGACCCACTCGGACCAGTGGGTCAGGAAACCGTAGATAAGAGCCACCGGCACGAAGAAGAAGACTCCGAGCCCAAAAATCCTTGATTCGATCTTCACTAGGGGTTGTCCTTCTGGTCGGCGTTACCGAGGGCTTCTGCAACCGGGGCAGGAGAATCAACGGTGTATGTCTGGGAAAGTTCGGGGTGGTGCAGGTCCAGGGCAGGACGCTCCGAACGGATCCGCGGCAGCGAGGTGAAGTTGTGACGCGGCGGCGGGCACGAGGTTGCCCATTCGAGGGAGGCGCCGAAGCCCCACGGGTCATCCACTTCAACCCGCTCGTTGCTGCGCCACGTGATGTAGACGTTCCAGAAGAACGGGATCAGCGAGGCGCCCAGCAGGAACGAGGCGTAGGTGGAGAACTGGTTCATCCAGGTGAAGTTGTCCTGCGGCATGTAGTCCGCGTAGCGGCGGGGCATGCCCTCGACGCCGAGCCAGTGCTGGATGAGGAACGTGCCGTGGAAGCCGAGGAACAGCATCCAGAAGTGGATCTTGCCGAGGCGCTCGTTGAGCATCTTGCCGGTCCACTTCGGCCACCAGAAGTAGAAGCCTGCGAACATCGCGAACACCACGGTGCCGAAGACCACGTAGTGGAAGTGTGCCACCACGAAGTAGGAGTCGGAGACGTGGAAGTCCAGCGGCGGGGAGGCCAGGATGATGCCGGTCAGACCACCGAAGAGGAACGTCGCCAGGAAGCCGATGCTCCACAGCATGGGGGTTTCGAAGGTGATGGAGCCCCGCCACATGGTGCCGATCCAGTTGAAGAACTTCACACCGGTGGGAACCGCGATCAGCATCGTCATGAAGGAGAAGAACGGAAGCAGGACCGAGCCGGTGACGTACATGTGGTGGGCCCACACGGTCACGGACAGGGCGGCGATGGAGATGGTTGCGTAGACCAGGCCCTTGTAGCCGAAGATCGGCTTGCGGCTGAAGACCGGGAAGATCTCCGAGACGATGCCGAAGAACGGCAGGGCGATGATGTAGACCTCGGGGTGGCCGAAGAACCAGAACAGGTGCTGCCAGAGGACGGCGCCGCCGTTCTCCGGGTCGAAGATGTGGGCACCGAAGCGCCGGTCCGCGCCGAGGGCGAAGAGGGCTGCGGCCAGCGGCGGGAACGCCATCAGGACCAGGATTGCCGTCACGAGGATGTTCCAGGTGAAGATCGGCATCCGCCACATGGTCATGCCCGGGGCGCGCATGCAGATGATCGTGGTGATGAAGTTGACCGCACCGAGGATGGTGCCGAAGCCGGAGAGCGCAAGGCCGAAGACCCAGAGGTCACCGCCCACACCGGGGCTGAATGTCGTGTTGGACAGCGGCGCGTAGGCGAACCAGCCGAACGACGCCGCACCCTGCGGGGTGACGAAGCCGGACACGGCGATGGTGGAGCCGAAGAGGAAGAACCAGAACGCCAGTGCGTTCAGTCGCGGGAAGGCGACGTCGGGGGCGCCGATCTGCAGCGGCATGATGACGTTGGCGAAGCCGGCGAACAGCGGCGTCGCGAACATCAGCAGCATCACGGTGCCGTGCATGGTGAAGAGCTGGTTGTACTGCTCTTTGGTCTGCAGGATCTGCATGCCGGGCTCGAACAGCTCGGCGCGGATCAGCAGCGCCATTACGCCGCCGAAGCAGAAGAACACGAAGGACGCGATCAGGTACATGTACCCGATGGTCTTGTGGTCGGTGGAGGTGATCCAGTTGACGACAATGCGCCCCTTGGACTTCGGTACTACGGGAGCCTCAAGGATCCCGGAGGGCTGGGAATAGGTCGTAGCCACGTTCGCGCTCCCCTTACTTGTTCTCGGTCGGGGCCGGGTTGCGGTCATACTCTTCGCCGAGGAGACCGGTGTTGCCGTTCTGGCGGAGCTTTTCCAGGTGCGCCTGGAATTCGGCGTCGGAAACGACCTTTACGCGGAACAGCATTTCGGAGTGGTATTCGCCGCAGAGTTCGGCGCACTTGCCGTCGTAGGTCCCCTCCTTGGTGGGGGTGAACCTGATGTAGTTGGTCTTGCCGGGGATCATGTCGCGCTTCTGCAGGAAGGCGGGGACCCAGAAGGAGTGGATGACGTCGCGGGCGTTCAGCTCTACGTCAACCGACTTGTTGACCGGGAGGTACAGGGTGGGCAGCTTTTCCTTGTCCACTGCCTCGCCGGTGAGATGCGCCTGGACTCCGGCTTCGTGGACATCCTCGCGGATGACGTTGCCCTTTTTGTAGTTGAAGTCCCAGGCCCACTGCTTGCCGCGGACGTCGACGACGACGTCGGCCGGCTCGGCGCGGTTGTCGATCGCGTGCTGGTCGCGGTCGGTGAAGTAGAAGAACACCAGGACCATGAACAGCGGGATCGTCAGGTAGAAGACCTCGAGGGGCAGGTTGAAGCTGTTCTGCCGGGGGAAGCCGACGGTGCCCTTGCGGCGCCGGTAGGCGACCATGCACCAGATCAGCAGGCCCCAGGTAATGACACCGACAACCAGCGCGGCAATCCATGAGTTGACCCAGAGGTCCATGATGCGGTCAGTGTGGTTGGTGGTGCCGCGTTCAGTAGGCAGCCACCCTTTCTGTACCTCTGGTGAACATCCAGTCAAAGCCAACGCGCCGGCGAGTGCCAAGCCAGTGATCGTAGTGATCTGTTTGCGTCGGCTGCCGGTTCGGTTCTGCGAACTCACAGACGGCCCTTCCTACTTGTTGCTGTCGCCCGGGCCGCGATATAGCGGTCTGGGCACACGAAAAGTTTTACTACTCGGTGTAGAGCTTACCGCTCCCCGCGAGTTTTCGCCCACATGTCCGCGCCGTGCGTCGGGACCTTTTTGCCGGGTCCGCTCGTTATGGATCCTGCGGCACTAAGGCCGGGCAGATTGCCCGGCCTTAGTGGAAGGAATCACCGCATGCGCAGGAGCCGCCGGCGTTCGGATTGTCGATCGTGAAGCCCTGCTTGGAGATGGTGTCCTCGAAGTCGATGCTGGCGCCGCTGAGGTACGGGACGCTCATCTTGTCGACAACAACTTCAACACCGTCGTAGTCGCGGACGGCGTCTCCGTCGAGGAGCCTCTCGTCGAAGTAGAGCTGGTAGATCAGGCCGGAGCAACCGCCGGGCTGCACGGCCACGCGGAGGCGCAGATCGGTGCGGCCTTCCTGCTCGAGCAGGCTGCGGACCTTGCCGGCCGCGACGTCGGTCAGGTTGACCTCGTGCGTGGCCAGTTCCTCGCCCGCCGTGGCGGTGGCTTCGGTGCTGTTTTCATTGGTTGTAGTGCTCATGGCCTACCTTCTAACGACGGTGGTGGCGGCGCCGCTGCCGCGGCGCCCGCCCCTACTTGTACGGTACGGGCTATAGCTACATGCTACGTCGCTCAGCCGTGTAGCTCTAACTCCTGACGTAACCGTCCCTGCAGGCTGGGTGTTCCCCGGGAAGGGGGCCCGGACCGGCCGGCCTAACCCAGCCCCTCGTCATTCAGCCGGGCCAGCATCAGGGCCTCGGCGACGATGGCGTTCCGGAAGTCCCCCAGGTGCAGGGATTCGTTGGCGCTGTGCGCCCGGGAATCGGGATCCTCGACGCCGGTGACCAGGATCTGCACGTCGGGGTACAGCTCGGTCAGGTCGGCGATGAACGGAATGGAGCCGCCGATGCCGGTCTCCACGGCGGGCACGCCCCAGGCCTCGCCGAGCGCCCACATCGCGACGCCGGCGGCCTTGGAGGAGGTGTCCGTGAGGTAGGCGTTGCCGCTCTCCCCCGGGGTGAAGACCACGTGGGCGCCGAACGGGGCGTTGGCTTCCACATGCCTGCGGACGGCATCCATCGCTTCGGCCGGGTCCTGGCCGGGAGCGAGCCGCATGCTGAACTTCGCCCGTGCCCGGGGCAGGAGGGTGTTCGACGCGACGTCCACGGCGGGTGCATCGAAGCCGATGATCGACAGGGCCGGTTTGGTCCACATCCGCGAGGCGATCGTGCCGGTGCCGGCGAGCCGGACGCCGTCGAGCACGGATGCGTCGGCGCGGTATTCCTCTTCGGTGAGGTCCACGGTGGCGTCGTCCCGGCTGACCAGACCGGCGATCGCGACGTTGCCCTCGTCGTCGTGGAGGGTGGCGATGAGCCGGGACAGCAGGGTTGGCGCGTCGAGCACGGGGCCGCCGAACATGCCGGAGTGGACGGCGTGGTCCAGGACCTTGACCTCGATGGTGCCGTCGACCAGGCCGCGGAGGCTGGTGGTGAGCGCGGGGATGCCGACCTTCCAGTTGCTGGAGTCGGCCACGACGATCACATCGGCGCGCAGCAGCTCCTTGTGGGTTTCCAGGAAGGTGCGGAACGTCGGGGAGCCGGCTTCCTCCTCGCCTTCGAAGAAGAAGGTCACGCCGAGGCCGAGATCATCGCCCAGCACGCGGGTCACGGCCGCGTAGGCGGCGATGTGGGCCAGGATGCCGGCCTTGTCGTCGGCGGCGCCGCGGCCGTAGAGGCGGCCGTCGCGTTCGACGGCGGTGAACGGTTCGGTCTCCCACAGCGCCAGGTCTCCGGTGGGCTGCACATCGTGGTGCGCGTACAGCAGGATCGTCGGCTTGCCCTCGGCGGCGGGACGGCGTGCGACGACGGCGGGGCCGCCGGGCGTCCCGTCTTCCTTGTCGCAGCGCAGGATCTGGACCTCGTCGAAGCCGCTGGCACGCACCAGCCGGGCGACGGCGTCGGCGCTGGCATTCAGCGGGGCGGGGTCGAAGCTCGGCCAGGCGATGCCCGGGATGGCGACGAGCTCTTTCAACTGGGCGATCGTGGTGTCGAACGATTCGGTGACGGCCTGGCGGAGCGCCTCGGTGTCGACGATTCCGATCTGTCCGGTAACGGTTTGCGGGTTCCCCGCGCGTGATGAAGTCATGGCCAGAACACTACCCGTGTCGCGGATCACCCTAAACCTTGAAGTCTGACACGGCGGGTCATGCGCCGTGTGGGCTGGGTCTCGCGTGCGCCGCCCCGGGGTATTCTGTAGGGGTGTTTGGACGTAAAAAGGAAGCGCCATCGGCGCAGGACATAGTTGACCAGCAGGCGGCCGGGGCAACCCGCGACACTGCCCTCGGCAAGGGCGCGCCCACGCCCAAGCGCAGCGCCCAGGTGGCTGCCCGCAAGCGGCCGCTCGTACCGGAGGACCGCAAGGCCTCCAAGGCAGCAGAGCGCGCAGCGGTCCAGGAGCAGCGGCTGAAGATGCGGCAGGCCATGGACACCGGCGACGAGAAGTTCCTGCCGCTGCGGGACAAAGGACCGCAGAAGCGCTTCGCCCGTGACTATGTGGACGCCCGCTTCAGCCTCGGTGAGTACCTGATGTTCGGTGCCCTCATCTTCGTGGTCGTCTCACTCCTCGTCCCGGCGTCCAGCGAGCAGATGATCTACGTCCTGGGCGGCTTCTGGGTGATGTTCCTGGCCGTCTTCGTCGATGTCTTCATCCTCTCCCGGAAACTCCGGAAGCGCCTGACGGAGAAGTTCGGCGAAGTGGAGCGCGGCACCGTCTGGTACGGCTCCATGCGCTCCCTGCAGTTCCGCCGCCTGCGTCTTCCCAAGCCCCTCGTCAAGCGCGGCGAATACCCCGCCTGATTCCTCCGATCAACAACGAGCCCCCGGCAGCTGGACTGCCGGGGGCTTTGTCGTCCCTGGTGTTCGGGGCACGTCCCGGGACGAGGCCCGTGCGGGGCTGGCGGATTAGCGCCGGGACGGGTGCTTCGCGAGCAGCCGGTTGATGTGGGCAGCCCAGAACGGACCTTCGTAGAGGAACGCGGTGTAGCCCTGCACGAGCGTGGCGCCGGCGTCGAGCCGTTGCTGGACGTCCTGCGCGGTTTCCACGCCGCCCACCGAGACCAGTGCCAGCTTGCCGCCGGTTGCCGCCTTCAGCCGGGCCAGCACCTCCAGCGACCGCTGCTTCAGCGGGGCGCCCGAAAGCCCGCCGGCACCGCAGGCCGCCACCTTGTCCGGGGCGGAGCTGAGGCCGCTGCGGGCGATGGTGGTGTTGGTGGCGATGATTCCGTCCAGTTTCAGGTCCAGCGCGAGGCGCGCGACGTCGTCGATGTCCTCATTACTGAGGTCCGGCGCGATCTTGACCAGCAGCGGGACGTGGCGTCCGGAAGCCGCGTCCGCCGCCTCCCCCACTGCCGTCAGCAGCGGGCGGAGTGTTTCAACATCCTGGAGCAGCCGCAGGCCGGGGGTGTTCGGGGAGCTGACATTGACCACCAGGTAGTCCGCCGCGGGTGCCAGGCTGCGGGCGCTGATGAGGTAGTCGGCCACCGCGTCCTCAAGTTCCACCACCTTGCTCTTGCCGATGTTGACCCCGATCACCGGGCGGACGCCCGGGTGGCGGCGCTGCAGGGCCGCCCGGGCGGACTTCAGCCGGGGCGCCACGGCGGCGGCCCCGTCGTTGTTGAAGCCCATCCGGTTGATCACGGCCCGGTCCTCGACCAAGCGGAAGAGCCTCGGCGCGGGGTTTCCGGGCTGGGCCTGGCCGGTAATGGTCCCGACCTCCACATGGCCGAAGCCAAGTTCGGTCAGGGCCTCGATACCGTGGCCCTCCTTGTCGAAGCCGGCCGCCAGTCCGAACGGTGACGGAAACGTCAGGCCGAACGCCTGGGTCTGCAGGGACGCCGCGGGTGCGGCGAACTTCTGCAGCACCCTCCCGGCGCCGCAGGAGTGGATGAGCCGGATGGCCCTGAAGCCGATCTTATGGGCGCGTTCGGCGTCCATCCATGAGAAGGCCAGCCGGAAGAATGTTGGATATACGCGCATGGCTCTAGTTTTGCGGTTCCGGCGGTCCAGACCAAACCCGCCTCCGCGCCGGGCGCTAGCATGAAGCCATGACCAGCGAATGGGTACCCGATATCCTCGGCCCCGGCTTCGAAGCGTGCACCGTCCCGGCGTCGGGTCCCGACGGCGTTGAGCGGACAGCGACGCTGGTCCGGCACGTTCCCGCCGGAGCGGGTGCGGCCGGCGGAGCCGGTCTTGCCGGGGGCCGGCGGAGCCGGGCCGTCCTGTTCCTGCACGGCTGGAGCGACTACTTCTTCAACGAGGAACTGGCAGAGTTCTGGGCCGGCCAGGGCTTTGCGTTCTTCGCCCTGGACATGCACAACCACGGGCGGAGCCTCCAGGCCGGCGGGCACGGCGGCTATGTTGCCGACCTTGACGATTACGACGCCGAGATCACCGGGGCGATTGGCATCATCGCCTCCCTGCACCCCGGGGCCGAAGACCCTCCGACGGTGGCGCTGATGGGGCACTCCACCGGCGGGCTCATAGCCGCACTGTGGGCCAGCCGGCATACCGGGATGGTCTCGCAGCTGATCCTAGACAGCCCCTGGCTGGAAATGCACGGCAGCCCGGCCGTGCGTCGCGCGGCGCGGACCATGGTGGAGCCGCTTGCGCGGTTCTGGCCCGAGGCCGTCATCCGGCTGCCCGAACGTGGCTTTTACTGGCGCAGCGTCAGCAGCGCCGCGGAGGGCGAATGGACGCTGGATGACAACTACCGCCCGCCGCGGGCGTTCCCCGTCCGGGCCGGCTGGCTCAGCGCGGTCCTCAGCGGGCAGTCGCGGGTGGCGCGGGGACTGAACATCGACGTGCCCATCCTCGTCCTGATTTCCGGGGCCAGCGCCACCGGAATGTTCTGGAAGGAATCCATGCGCCGCACCGACGCGGTCCTGGACGTGAACACCATCGCCCTGCGCGCCCTCAGCCTCGGCCGCACCGTCACGCTGGAACGGATCGACGGCGCCCTGCACGATGTGTTCCTGTCCGCCCCGCGGGTCCGTGCCGACGCCTATGCCCGGCTGGCCCGATGGCTCCGCGCGTATGTCCTGGACGACGGCGGCACCGCCTGAGCGCGGCTCGTTTGGCGGTCCGTTAGACGGCTCCCGGTCAGGCCGGGCCGGCGGGGGCGGCGGGAGCGGCGTCCACCGCACCGCCGTAGCGGCGGTCCCGCTGCGCATAGATCTCGACGGCGTCCCACAGGGTGCGCCGGTCCACGTCGGGCCACAGTGTGTCCAGGAAGACGAACTCGGCGTAGGCCGACTGCCAGAGCATGAAGTTGGACAGCCGCTGCTCGCCGGAGCTGCGCAGGAACAGGTCGACGTCGGGCAGGTCCGGCTCGTCGAGGTATTTCTGGATCGTCTTCTCGGTGATGGCGCCCGGCTTGAGCCGGCCGGCGGCCACCTCTTCCGCGATCGCGGACACCGCGTCGGCGATTTCGGCGCGGCCCCCGTAGTTAACACACATGTTCAGGGTGCAGGTGCTGTTGCCGCGGGTGAAGTCCTCGGCTTCCTCCAGTTCCCGGATCACCGATCCCCACAGCCTCGGCCGCCGGCCGGACCAGCGGATCCGGACACCCCACTCATCGAGCTGGTTGCGCTGCCGACGTAGCACGTCCTTGTTAAATCCCATCAGGAAGCGCACTTCCTCGGGCGAACGGCGCCAGTTCTCCGTGGAGAAGGCGTAGACACTCACGTGCTCGATGCCGAGCTCGATCGCGCCCGCCATCACGTCCAGCAGGGCGGGCTCCCCCGCTTTGTGGCCCTCGATCCGGGGCAGGCCGCGCTGGTTGGCCCAGCGGCCGTTGCCGTCCATCACGATCGCGACGTGCCGCGGTATGAACTCCGCCGGGATGGCCGGCGGCACGGCACCGGAGGGGTGCGGGTAAGGGCCCACCACGGGGGTGCTCCGCTGCCGGACCGGATTCTTCTTTTTACCCAACGCCACATTCTTACCCAACACCACAGTTACGTTCGCTCCACATGTTTGAGGGACTTAAGGACACGTTCCAGATGCCACTGCAGGTAGCTGGCCACCAGGCCGGCTGCCTCGCGTCGGTGCACGGGAACGGAAGCGTCCGCCGTCGTCCAGTCTCCGGTCAGCAGCGCACTGAGCAAAAGGACTGTTTCCGCGGCGGGGGCCGGCGATCCCGGCGGGCGGCAGTCCGCGCACACCATG
This sequence comes from Arthrobacter sp. 05N429, assembly GCF_056397045.1. Taxonomy (NCBI): domain Bacteria; kingdom Bacillati; phylum Actinomycetota; class Actinomycetes; order Micrococcales; family Micrococcaceae; genus Arthrobacter; species Arthrobacter sp. 05N429. The sequence continues at coordinate 185,391 of NZ_JBFTMQ010000003.1, read as the reverse complement.
CCGCCCAGCGGCGCCGAGAACGCGGTGTGCGGCCCGGCTGCCCCGCAGCGGGCGCAGCCGGTGAAGCTCGGTGCCCAGCCGCCGGTGGCGAGGGCGCGCAGCAGGTAGGAATCGAGGATCAGTTCCGGCGTGTGGTCGCCGCGGCTCAGCGAGGCCAGGGCGCCGACGAGGAGGTTGTACTGGGCGGTGCCCGCTTCGCCGTCGACGTCGGTGAGCTTTTCCGCCGTCTCCGTCATGGCGGCAGCGACGGTGTAGCGGCCGTAGTCCGCGGCGATGTTGCCGCCGTAAGCGCCTTTGGCGACGGCCTGCGTGACGATGTCCAACGTGCGGCCGGAAATCAGCTGGAGGTCCGCGACCATAAAGGGCTCGAGGCGGGCGCCGAAACGGCTGGACGTCCGCCGGACTCCCTTGGCCACAGCGCGGACCTGGCCGTGGTGCTTGGTCAGGATCGTGATGATGCGGTCCGCCTCGCCCAGCTTGTGGGTACGCAGCACAACACCGTCGTCACGGTAGGCGCGCGAGGAAAAGGAGGATGGTTGGGCCACGGTTAATCTTCGCACTGCATCAGAAGAAACGTTGCCTTTCAGGAGGAACAGCGCTGCGCCGCCGGATTGTCCGGCGGCGCAGCGGCTGACAGGTTAGGCGCGGGCGTCCCGGATGGCCCGGTTCACGGCAGAGATGACGGCCTTGAGCGAGGACGTGGACGTGTTGGCGTCAATCCCGACGCCCCACAGCACGCGCTCCCCCACGGCGCATTCGACGTAGGCCGCGGCGAGGGCGCTGCCGCCTTCGGACAGGGCATGTTCGCTGTAGTCCAGGACCCGGACGTCGACGCCGTCTTCGCGCAGGATGCTCAGCAGGGCAGCGATCGGACCGTTGCCGGTGCCGGTGCGGTGGACCTGGCTGCCGTCGATCTTGAGCGTGGCGTGCAGTGTCATGGAGCCGTCTTCGTCCGTTTCGGTGCCGAACGGGCCCAGGGCGTAGCGTCCCCACTGCTCGTCGGCCGCACCGGAGGGCAGGTATTCGTCCTGGAAGACCTGCCACAGCTGGGCGCCGCTGACTTCGCCGCCCATGGTGTCGGTCTGCTTCTGGATGACGCCGGAGAACTCGATCTGCGCGCGGCGCGGCAGGTCCAGGTTGTGCTCGTTCTTCAGCAGGTAGGCGACGCCGCCCTTGCCCGACTGGGAGTTGACCCGGATGACGGCCTCGTAGCTGCGGCCCAGGTCCTTCGGGTCGACCGGCAGGTACGGGACCTGCCAGGGGTAGTCGGCCATGTCCTTGCCTGCGGCGGCAGCGTCCTTCTCCAGGGCTTCCAGCCCCTTCTTGATGGCGTCCTGGTGCGAGCCGGAGAACGCGGTGAAGACGAGGTCTCCGCCGTAGGGTGCGCGCTCGGCCACCGGCAGCTGGTTGCAGTACTCCACAGTGCGGCGGACCTCATCGATGTCGGAGAAGTCGATCATCGGGTCGACGCCCTGAACGAACATGTTCAGGCCCAGGGTCACCAGGTCCACGTTGCCGGTCCGCTCGCCGTTGCCGAACAGGCAGCCTTCGATCCGGTCCGCGCCCGCCAGGTAGCCCAGTTCCGCGGCCGCGACGCCGGTGCCGCGGTCATTGTGCGGGTGCAGGGACAGGATGATGCCCTCCCGCGGGTGCAGGTTGCGGCTCATCCACTCGATCGAATCGGCGTAGACGTTGGGGGTGGCCATTTCCACCGTGGCGGGCAGGTTGATGATGACCTGGCTGTCGGCGGAGGCCTCGAACACATCGGCGATGGCGTTGCAGACCCGGACGGCGTACTCCAGCTCGGTCCCGGTGAACGATTCCGGCGAGTACTCGTAGGTGATGTGCGTATCCTGCAGGGTCTCCTCATACTTCTTGCACAGCCGCGCGCCCTGCAGGGCGATGTCCAGGATGCCGTCTTCGTCCTGGTTGAAGACGACCCTGCGCTGCAGGACCGACGTCGAGTTGTACAGGTGCACGATGGCCTGCTTGGCGCCGACGAGGGACTCGTAGGTCCGCTCGATCAGGTGCTCGCGGGCCTGGGTCAGGACCTGGATGGTGACGTCGTCCGGGATGTGGTTTCCCTCGATCAGCTGCCGGACGAAGTCGAAGTCGGTCTGCGAGGCGGAGGGGAAACCGACCTCGATTTCCTTGTAACCCATACGGACCAGCAGCTGGAACATCTTCAGCTTGCGGGCGGGGCTCATCGGGTCGATCAAGGCCTGGTTGCCGTCACGCAGGTCCACGGCGCACCAGCGCGGGGCCTTGGTGATGACCTTGTCCGGCCAGGTGCGGTCCGGCAGTTCAACAGTGATGATGTCCTGGAACGGGACGTAACGGTGGACGGGCATTCCTGAGGGCTTCTGTGCGTTTCGCATTACAATCGGGGCCTTTTCTGTGATTCTTGGTGAAAGGGTGGCCGGGCAACACAAACTCCGCAGCGAGGGTGGGCCTTGCGCTAGATCGCGTCTGAGGCCTCGCCGCGGCAGCTAAGAAGGAGCAGTTCTGCGCGCACCTTTTCACAGTAACACGGGTGCGTAAGATGAAGGAGCCATACCTCCGTAACGTCCACCATGCAGACCGGCAACCCGTAACAAGGCGGCGCCGGGCTGCCTCTCAAAGGAGCATCTGTGCCACTTTCGGGGATCGCCCTGTCCAATATCGACTCCAGCATCCGGCCCCAGGATGACCTGTACCAGCATGTCAACGGCACCTGGCTCAAGAACACCGAGATTCCGGATGACCGGCCCCTGGAGGGGACGTTCACGGCGCTGCGGGACGGCTCGGAACTCGCGGTGAAGGAGATCATCGAGGACGCGGCGGCCCGCGGCGCCGACTCCACCGGGATCGAGCAGAAGGTCGGGGACCTCTACAACAGCTTCCTGGACGAGGCTGCCGTTGAGGCCAAGGGCCTGGACCCGATCAGGCAGCGGCTCGCCGGGGTTTTCGCCACGGAGTCCCCCGCCGAAATCGTGGCACTGTCCGGCCGCCTGTTCCGCGCGGACGTGGGCGGCCTGTTCTACATCTATCCCGCCCCCGACGCCGGAAACCCGGACCGGATCCTGCTCTACACCGGCCAGGGCGGCCTCGGCCTGCCGGATGAGTCGTACTACCGCGAAGAAAAGTTCGCGCCGATGGTCCAGGCCTACAAGGAACACGTGCAGGCGGTCTTCGGCCTCGCCGGTGTCGCCGGCCCGGAGGAAGCGGCGGGGCGGGTGGTGGCGCTGGAGACCGCGCTGGCCGCGCACCACTGGGACAAGGTCACGCTGCGTGACCCGCAGAAGACGTACAACCTGAAGACCGCCGACGATGCGGCGCAGCTCTTCCCGCTGCTCGCCACATGGTTCGACGCCGCCGGCATCGCACCGGAGAAGCGTGCGGACCTTGTTGTAAGCACCCCGGACTTCTTTGCCGGGGCGGCGTCGCTGCTGGACTCCGAGCCGCTGTCCGCCTGGCAGGAATGGCTGGCCCTGCGGGTCATCAGCGCGGCCGCACCGTACCTGTCCGCGGCGTTTGTCGATGCGAACTTCGCCTTCTACGGCACCACGCTCAGCGGCACGCCGCGCAACAAGGACCGGTGGAAGCGCGGGGTCGCCGTCGTCGAGGCTGCGCTCGGCGAGGCGGTCGGCCAGATCTATGTTGCCCGGCACTTCCCGGAAACCCACAAGGCGCGCATGGAGTCGCTGGTCGCAAACCTGATCGAGGCCTACCGCGAATCCATCACGGGCCTGGCCTGGATGGGCGAGGACACCAAGCATGAGGCGCTGAAGAAGCTGGATTCCTTCCGGGCCAAGATCGGCTTCCCGGACAAGTGGATCGACTACTCCGCCGTGGAGATCGATCCGTCGGACCTGCTGGGCAATGTGGAGCGCGCGCACAGCGCCGACGTCGACCGGCACCTTGATGAGGTGGGCAAGCCGGTGGACCGGGAGAAGTGGCTGATGACACCGCAGACGGTGAATGCTTACTACCACCCGCTGCTCAACGAGATCGTGTTCCCGGCCGCCATCCTGCAGCCGCCCTTCTTCACCGCCGACGCCGACGATGCCGTCAACTATGGCGGCATCGGCGCCGTCATCGGCCACGAAATCGGCCACGGCTTCGACGACCAGGGCTCCCAGTACGACGGCAGCGGACTGCTCCGCAACTGGTGGACGGAGGACGACCGCACCGCCTTCGAGGCGCTGACCTCCAAGCTGGTGGCCCAGTTCGATGCGCTCTCCCCCACAGCGGCACCGGGACACAACGTCAACGGCAAACTGACCCTGGGCGAAAACATCGGCGACCTCGGCGGCCTGGCGATCGCGTACAAGGCCTACCTCATCAGCCTCGACGGCCAGGAGCCGCCGGTCCTGGACGGCCTGACCGGGGTGCAGCGCTTCTTTGCGTCCTGGGCTGCCGGCTGGCGGCAGGTCATGCGGAGCGAGGAAGCGATCCGCAGGCTCGCCACCGATCCGCACTCCCCCAACGAGTTCCGCACCAATCAGATCGCCAGGAACCTCGATGCCTTCCACGAGGCCTTCGGTACCGCGGAGGAGGACGGCATGTGGATGCCCGCCGCCGAGCGGGTCAGCATCTGGTAGCAGACCCTCTGGGGTAACAAACAAGGGCCGGCCGCGGGAGCAGTTCCCGCGGCCGGCCCTTCTTTGTTGGGCGGCTCTTCGCTGCCGGGCCTTACGCTGCCAGGTCCATTGTTGACGGGCGCTGTCAGCGGGTGATCAGGTACGGGTTGGCCTGCTGGCAGACGACGTCGCCGGCGGTCTGGTTCACAATGTCTTCGGGCAGTGCCACCGGGGCGTCCCCGCCCGGGTTGCCTCCCACGAGGTCGCTGCCCAGGTAGACCTGGACGCCGGCGACGCCGGCGGCCGGCAACACCTGCGTCGCCGGAATCCCCAGCACCGCGGCAACGTCGGCGGCCACGTCGGCGAAGCCTGTGCCGTAGTACACCGCGGTGGCCGCTACCGGCCTGGCCGCGAGCTGGCCGAGCTGGGTGAAGCCACCGGCGGTGAGGGCCTTAATGATTTCCTGGGTCCGCGCCGGAGTCCCTGATCCGTTCGCCACCGTGACCGGCTGCAGCGTCTTGTCGTAGGCGGCGGCCGTCTCGCTCGGGGCCGGCTCGGCGCTGGCACTCGCATCCGGGGACGCGGACGGGGACGGGCTCGGCGTCGCCTTCGGGTCCGTCAGGTCAATGTCCTTGCGCATCGCGGCGAAGAGCTGCGAAGCAGCAGGCTCGGCCATCTGCAGGCGGTTCGGGTCGCTGGCCGCAGGCACCGTCGGCACCGCCACGAACGCGACCTTGCCGACGTCGATGTCCTTCAGCCGGTTCCCGACGGTCAGCAGGGTCGGAATGGAGGCCATGCCCTCGTCAATGGTCAGGTTCCGTGTCACGACGTCGGCGATTTCCAGCATTTTGCCGGGGTTCGACAGTGTGCCGTCATCCTTCATCTTCCGCGTCAGGGAGGACAGGAAGCCCTGCTGGGCCTTGATCCTGCCGAGGTCGCCGCCGTCGGCGAAGGCGTGCCGGGCGCGCAGGAACGCCAGCGCCTGTTCGCCCTGGACCTTGGACGTTCCCTTGGGGAGCCGCAACTTCGAATCGGGGTCATAGACGGCGTCACTGATGCAGACGTCCACACCGCCCACGGTATTCGAGAGTTCCTTGACCGCGTTAAAGTCGGCCATCATGAAGTGGTCGATTTCCAGGCCCGTGAGCTTGTTGACCGTGTCCACGGCGCAGCCAATGCCCGCCTCGGACATGGCAGCGTTGATCATCACGTTCTTCTGCGCCGGGAATTCCTTCTTGGATTCCTGGTCGGTGCATTTCGGCATGTCCACCAGCAGGTCGCGGGGGAAGCTCACCACGTTGACGCGCTTGTTGTCTGCCGAGATGTCCATGAGCATCATGACGTCGGAATGCCCGTAGCCGGTGGCGTCGTCCGACGTGCCGTACTGCGAGTTCTTCCCGTCGCGGGTGTCGGACCCGAGAATCAGGATCTGCATCCGGTCCCGCGAATTGTCCACCGCGCCTTCAGTCTTGTCGCCGCCGGCGCCCAGAGCGGCCTTGCTGATGTTTCCCTGCAGCCGGACCGCCCAGTAGGCGCCGAAGGCAATGACACCAACCAGAAGGATGGACACCACGGCCGTCCCGATTTTCAGCCAGCCGGGCATGCCGCGGGCCGCACCGAGATGCCGTGCCGGTCCGACAGCGGGATCATCCGTGTGCCGGGCAGCAGAACCTGACCGAACCGGGGATCCGGTTCCGCCTGCGCGGTCTTCACGGGGTCGGGACACAGTTGAGCCTACTTTCACGAACGGGTTCATCCATTTTAGAGTCCGAATCTGGGAATTTCCCCGATGGCGGGCTCCATGGGAGCGGCGCGGGCGCCGCCGGGGTTCTGGGCTGCGCCTAGAACCCGAGCTTTACGAGCTGCTTCGGGTCACGCTGCCAGTCCTTGGCGACCTTCACGTGCAGATCGAGGTAGATGCGGGCGCCGAGCAGCGCCTCGATCCCCTTGCGCGCGGTGGTGCCGACCTCGCGGAGCCGGGCACCGCCCTTGCCGATGATGATGGCCTTCTGGGAAGGGCGCTCCACGTAGAGGTTCACGCGGACGTCGAGGAACGGCCGGTCTTCGGGCCTGCCCTCCCGCGGAACGATCTCATCGACGACGACGGCCAGGGAGTGCGGCAGTTCGTCGCGGACGCCTTCCAGCGCGGCCTCCCGGATGAGTTCGGCGATCATCACGGCCTCCGGTTCATCCGTCAGGTGGCCGTCCGGGTACAACGGCGGCGACGGCGGCATGAGGCCGATCAGCACGTCCGCGACCGTGCCGACCTGGAAGCCGTCGGTGGCGGAGACGGGCACGATGTCCTTCCAGCCGTCCTCGCCCAGGACCTCCCGGCCCAGGGCGGCGACGGCGAGCAGCTGCTCCGTGAGGGCCTGGCGGTCCACGGTGTCCGCCTTCGTCACAATCGCGATCACCGGCTTGTTCCCGATGGCGGCGAGCTGTGCTGCGATGAACTTGTCGCCGGGGCCGATCTTCTCGTTGGCGGGCAGGCAGAAGCCGATGGCGTCGACCTCCGCGAGGGTGTCGGCGACCAGTTCGTTCAGCCGCTTCCCCAGCAGTGTACGCGGGCGGTGCAGGCCCGGCGTGTCCACCAGGATCAGCTGCGCGTCCTCGCGGTGCACGATGCCGCGGATCGTGTGGCGCGTGGTCTGCGGCTTGGCCGACGTAATCGCGACCTTCTGGCCGACCAGGGCGTTGGTGAGGGTGGACTTGCCCGCGTTGGGACGCCCGACCAGCACCGCGAAACCGGCGCGGTAGCCGCCATGGGCCGCTTCGGCGTCGGACTTATTCTGCTTGCTCACGTGAGACTCCCTGTTGGATTGGTGCGGCCTCGTCGAGAAGGTCTTCAAGGTCAGTTTCTTCTTTTAGTACGGCGGCCGCAATGATGTGGCTGACGCGGTTCCGCCGGCCCTCGAGCCGGTCGGCACGGAGGGACAGCCCGTGGACCACGACCGTGCTGCCGACGATCGGGACCCGGCCGAGGGCTTTGGCGAGCAGGCCGCCCACGGTGTCCACTTCGTCGTCGTCGAGCTCCAGGTCGAAGAGCTCGCCGAGGTCATCGATGCTCATCCGCGCGCTGACCCGGTAGCTTCCGTCGCCGAGTTCCACCGCTTCCGCGCTTTCGGTGTCGTACTCGTCGACGATCTCGCCGACGATCTCCTCGATGAGGTCCTCGAGGGTGACCAGTCCGGCGGTGCCGCCGTACTCGTCGATGACGATCGCTACGTGCGTCGATTCCTTTTGCAGCTCGCGCAGCAGCTCGCTCACCGGCTTCGAGTCCGGCACGTAGCGGACCTCGCGGGCCAGTTCGTCAACAACCGGGGGCTCCTCGCCCGGGCCAAGGTTGTGGATGACCGCGGCCACATCCTTGAGGTACACGATGCCAAGGACCTGGTCCGTGTTCTCGCCGATCACCGGGATCCGGGAATAGCCGGACCGCAGGAACAGCGACATGGCCCGGTGCAGGCTGGAACCGGAGTCGATGCTCAGGATGTCGGTGCGTGGCACCATGACCGAGCGGACCAGGGTGTCGCCGAAGTCGAAGACGGACTGGATCAGCTCGGCCTCGTTGTCCTCGATCACGTCGGATTCGGTGGCGCGGTCCACCAGCTCCCGGAATTCCTCTTCGCTGAAGAACGCCTCGTTGTCCGCGGGTGCCCCGGGGGCCACGGCGCTGCCCAGTGCGACCAGCCAACCGGGAATCGGCCCCAGCACCCAGCACAGCCAACGGATCAGGGGCGCGCTGAAGCGGACCAGGCCGGCCGAGTGGACCCGGCCGAGCTGCCGGGGGGACACGCCCACGATCACGAAGCCCAGCAGCGCCATGATTCCGGTGGCGATCAGCCCCGCGAGCCAGATGTTGTCGAGCAGGCTGGTCAGCAACACCGTCACGGCGACGGCGGAAGCCATATCGAACCAGATGCGCCAGAACCGCAGGGCACGCATGTGCGCCACGGGCTGCGCCATGATGCGCTTCAGCGCGGCGCCGCGGCTCTGCAGGATCGCAGCCTCGGCATCGTGCCGGGACAGGTAGTTGAAAGCAGATTCGGCCGCGGTCAGGAATGCGGCAAAGCTCAGGAAAACCAGCGCCATTCCGGCGAGGATCAGTGGCGTCACTGAATCGTCTCTGACGGGGCGTCTTTGCCGGTGAAGGCGGAGAGCAGTTCGCGCTGGAGACCGAACATCTCTTCCTTCTCCTCCGGTTCGGCATGATCGAAGCCGAGCAGGTGCAGGATGCCGTGGGTCGTGAGCAGCAGCATCTCGTCCTGGGTGGTGTGGCCGGCGTTCATCGCCTGGACCTCCGCGACCTGCGGGCAGATGGCGATGTCACCGAGCATGCCCTGGGGCGTGGGCTTGTCCGGCGTACCGGGCGTCAGCTCATCCATCGGCACCGACAGCACATCGGTGGAGCCCGGCTCGTCCATCAGTTCGATGTGCAGCTTTTCCATGGCCGGCTCGTCCACGAGCAGGATGGACAGTTCGGCCTGGGGGTGGATGAAGAGGCGTTCGAAAATGAACCGGGACAGCTGCACCAGCTCGGCCTCGTCGACCGTCACGCCGGATTCGTTGTTGACCTCGATGCTCATGCGTCTTCTCCCCGCTTGTCACGGGCAACGGAATGTTTGACCCGGTTCCTCTGGATCTCGTCCCACACGCTGTAGGCGGTGACGATGTCGCCGACCAGGCGGTGACGGACGACGTCGGAGGCGTCCAGGACAGTGAAGTTGACGTCTTCGATGCCCTGCAGGATTTCCTCGACGATCCGGAGCCCGGACCGGGTGCCGAAGGGCAGGTCCACCTGCGTGACGTCACCGGTGACCACCATCTTGGAGCCGAAGCCCAGGCGGGTCAGGAACATCTTCATCTGCTCCGGAGTGGTGTTCTGTGCCTCGTCCAGGATGATGAAGGCGTCATTGAGCGTGCGTCCGCGCATGTAGGCCAACGGGGCGACCTCAATCGTCCCGGCCGCTATCAGCCGCGGAATGGATTCGGGGTCCATCATTTCGTGCAGGGCGTCGTAGAGCGGCCGCAGGTAGGGGTCGATCTTGTCGCTGAGCGTGCCGGGCAGGAACCCGAGCCGCTCCCCCGCCTCGACGGCCGGACGGGTCAGGATGATCCGCGTGACTTCCTTTTGCTGCAGCGCCTGGACGGCCTTCGCCATCGCCAGGTACGTCTTGCCGGTACCCGCCGGCCCGATGCCGAAGATCACCGTGTTGTCGTCAATCGCGTCAACATAGTTCTTCTGGTTCAGCGTCTTCGGCCGGATGGTTTTGCCGCGGCTCGAAAGGATGTTGTGAGTGAGCACCTCAACCGGGTTCTGCAGGGACTGGGTCCGGAGCATTGACACAAGTTGCTGCAGGACAGCGGGTGTGATGATGGTGCCCCTGGCGACGAGGCCACGGACCTCGTTGAGCAGGCGCATGATCCGCGGCACGTCGGCGGCCGGCCCGCTGATGGCGAGCTCGTTGCCGCGGACATGGAAGTCGACAGCCGGAAACTGGGCCTCAATGAAGCGCAGGGCTTCGTCATGACTGCCAAGGGACTGGACCATCTGATCGGAGCTGTCGAACAGGACTACCTCCGTCCGCAGCCCTGGTAGGGAGTGGGGGAATTCACCTGCGGAGCGCTCTCGAGCGCTGGTCCGGGCCTTGCCGTTCGCTGCTTCAGTCATGGTGTTGGCCCGCGGGCCTCTGGTCCCCTCCAGTTCGGAAATGGTCTGCCCCCTGATCCGGCCCGACGGTGCTTGTCTGTGAAGGCGGTTCGCGCCTTCCGGTTCCGGGTGTCAGCGGGTCCTTTTATCTTACGCCAGTGACTGGCTGCGTATGCCGCCGGCCTGACGGCCTGTCGGGCCGCCAGCTGCCTCTGTGTCTGGCTGTGTTTTCTTGCTGTGTTTCCGGCTGCGTTTCCGGATTTAGGTATCAACTTCGCATCGGCCTCATATCGTTCCCGTTGCAGTTCCGGCCCGCCGGCCGAATCCCCGGTTTCGCGCCGGACCCGTGTGCCATGCTGGAAATCGGCCACCGGCACGGCGCTTGCAGCCGGGCCGCGGGCGCATGGACAGGCACCACAGGCAGACGAACACCGGCACACGAACACCGAGCAGATAAGGGCAGCGGCAATCAGACGACGCGGGATCGGACAGACAATAGCAGCAGGCGCGCGGATACGACCGCGCATGCTGCTGCTGATGCTGCCCGCTGCGCTTGTCCTGTCCGGCTGTGTGGCCACCCCCCAGCCCGGCATCACGAACTCCAACACTCCTTCGCAGGTCATGTCCGCCCAGGCATCGGCGGCGACCACGAGTGCGCCGCTGGAGACCACGCAGGCTTCCAACAAGGCGCCGGTCTACTGGATCGGCCGGAGCAATAACAACACGTTCCTCTACCGGGAGTTCCGTGACGTCCCGGAACAGGACAACCCGGTCACCCGGGCGCTTCGCGTGATGATGTCGCAGAAGCCGCTCGATCCGGACTTCTTCACGCCCTGGCAGAACCCCAAGAAGCTGGCGTCCTCCATTTCGGGCAAGAATGTCATCACCGTCGACATGTCCACGGACGCTTTCAACAGCAATGTGGATCCCGCCATGGCCGAGCGCGCGGTCCAGCAGCTCGTGTACACCGCGACGGCGGCCGCTGCCAGCGCCGGGCTGATCGACTCCGGCCAGCAGATCCAGGTGGTGGTGCTCGTGGACGGCCACACCGATTACGTCGCCTTCAACCACGTCCGCCTCGGCGGCCCGACCTCGCGCAGCACCGGAATGGTCGCCCCGGTATGGATCATTGACCCCCAGGAAGGGACCTCCCTCGAGGACGGCGCGATCAAGGTCTCCGGCCGCAGCACAGCTCCGGGAGGGGAGCTCAGGTGGGAGATCCTGCGCATCGACGGCAGCGTCAAGACCAGCTACCTGAACGGTACGGTCACCGCTTCTGCCGAGGCCGGACAATCGGGTGCCTTCAGCCTCTCGGTAAACCTCGGGCCGGGCAACTACGAGGTCCGGGTGTCCCAGCTTGAGGCCGGCAACCCTGCCGAGGACCTGAACGTCGACACCCGCGGCTTCACGGTCAAGTAGCGACCCCCTGCCTTAACCTGCATCGACTGCTCCGCAACGGCCCTTCTGAAGGCTCAGAACGGCATTTGGGCCCACGCCGGCAGGGTTCCCTGGCCGAGCTTGCGAGGAGAGGGTGCCGGTGGGGAACAGTCGATTGCTTTTTAGGCCGGAACCGGGCTACCAGCGGCCCAGGATGTCGCTGGCGAGGACAGTCGCGGCGGGGCCCGCCGTGGACGACCGCAGCACATGATGTCCCAGCAGGGCCGTCACGGCGCCGGCGTCGCAGAGCCTGGTCACTTCGCGCGGGCTGATGCCGCCCTCGGGACCCACGATCAGCAGCACCTCGCGGCCCCCGCGGGAGCCGTCGCCCGTGGGCAATTCAGCAGCAGGAAATTCACCTGCGGCGGTGGGGCCCTGCCAGTCCTCCAGCACCTGGCGCAGCGGACGCACGGCGTCCTCGTGCAGGATGATCGCGAGGTCCGCGGCGGCCACCGCCGCCTGCAGCCCGGCGCCGTCGACGGCGGAGCGGACCTCCGGGATCCACGCCCGCCTGGCCTGCTTCGCCGCCGCCGTGACCACCGACTGCCACTTGGCGTGGGCCTTCGCCGCACGCTCGGCCTTCCAACGGACGATCGACCGTTCGGCCTGCCAGGGCACAACCGCGTCAATTCCCAGCTCGGTGGCGGTTTCGGCCGCGAGCTCGTCCCGGTCGCCCTTCGCGAGGGCCTGGACCAGGACCAGCCGCACCGCGGGCTGGGGCTCCTCGAAGAGCCCGGAGCAGTGCACCGTCAGCTCGTTCGGGGCGACGGCGGCGACGGCGCCGGTCAGGCGCTTGCCGGCGCCGTCGGCGATGTCCACGGACTCCCCCACAGCAAGACGCTTCACCGTGACGGCATGGCGGGCTTCAGGTCCGTCGAGAACGAAGTCGGAACCGGGAACCAGCCCGTCCAAAGTGCCGGGGGCAGTGAAAAAGACCGGGTTGCTCACCGCTACAGGTTACCGAGCCGGTCCCGAAGCTTCGCGAACACCCCGCCGCTCGCGGCGAGCTTCCCTTCGGTGAACTGCTCACCGCGCAGCTTCGCGAGCTGGCGGAGCAGGTCCTCCTGGGCGGCGTCGAGCTTGGCGGGGGTGTCCACCTGAAGGTGGACCTTGAGGTCGCCGCGGCCGTAGCCGCGCAGGTGGGTGACGCCGAGTCCGCGCAGCGTAATGACCTCACCGGACTGGGTGCCTGCCTTGACGTCGATCTCCTGCTGGCCGTCGAAGGTGTCGAGGGTGAGCTCGGTGCCCAGTGCCGCGGCCGTCATGGGGATGTTGAGGCTGGCGTGAAGGTCGTCGCCGTCGCGCACGTACGTGGCGTCGTTGTTGACCCGGATCTCCACGTAGAGGTCGCCGGCGGGACCGCCGGCAGGGCCGGCCTCGCCCTGGCCGGAGAGCTGGATGCGGGTGCCGGTGGCGACGCCGGCAGGAACCTTGACCGTCAGGGAGCGCCGGCTGCGGATCCGGCCCTGGCCGGCGCATTCGTTGCAGGGGTCCTTGATGACAGTGCCGAAGCCCTCGCAGGAACCGCAGGGGGCGGCGGTCATGACCTGGCCGAGGATGGAACGGACGGCGCGCTGGACCTGGCCGCTGCCGCCGCAGATGTCGCAGCGTTCCGGGTGGCTGCCTTCACGGCAGCACGAGCCCTCACACGTGGGGCACGTGACAGCCGTGTCGACTTCGAGTTTCTTGTTGACGCCGAACACGGCGTCGCGGAGGTCGATCCGGACGCTGATCAGGGCGTCCTGGCCGCGGCGGACCCGTGAGGCCGGTCCGGCCTGGCCGCCGGCGCCGAAGAAGGTCTCGAAAATGTCCTGGAACGCGAAGCCCTGGCCGGAGTAACTGCCGCCGCCGAAACCGTTGTCGGTTCCGTTCTCGTTGCCCGTGGTGTCGTAGATCCTGCGCTTCTGCGGATCGGACAGGACCTCGTAGGCGTGTGTGACCGCCTTGAACCGGTCCGAAGCGTCATCCCCGGGGTTCACGTCCGGGTGGAGGGTCCGCGCCAGTTTGCGGTAGGCCTTCTTGATCTCTTCGCCCGTAGCTTCGCGGGAGACTCCAAGAACGTCGTAGTGGCTGCTCAAAGTTTGTATCTCTTCCTTTTTGTACTGCCGGTGGGGCACTGCCTGTTAGGGGCAAGAAGTCTGGTGTCGGAACGTCGGGACGGGCGTGGTGTGCCGTCCGTCAGGGGCCGAGAATCCTTGAAAGGTAGCGGGCCACCGCGCGGACGGCGGCCATGGTGGTGGGATAGTCCATCCTGGTGGGACCCAGCACGCCGACCTTCGCCGTCGCGTCCGGCCCGTAGCCGGTCGCCACCACGGAGGCCTCGGCGAGCCCCACGTACGGGTTCTCCCGGCCGATGCTGACCGTCACGCCCCGCGGGTCCGCGGCCATGTCGCTCAGCAGGCGGAGCATGACCACCTGTTCCTCGAGGGCTTCCAGCACCGGGCCGATGCTCAGCGGGAAGTCCACGTTGGAGCGGGCGAGGTTGGCCGTTCCGGCCATGACCATGCGCTCCTCGCGGCTGCTCGTGGCCAGCGCCTCAAGGCCGCGGGCCAGCGCCTGGGCTGCGCCACGCCGCGCGGGCGGGCAACTGCCAACCACGGACTGCAGCGACTGCGGCAACAAGTTCAGCGGCGTCCCGGCGAGGCCGCCGAGGAACCGCGTGCGGAGTTCAGCCAGGGCCTCGTCGCCGAAGTCCTGCCCCACGTCGATGACCCGCTGTTCCACCTTGCCGGTGTCCGCGATCAGCACCATCAGCACCTTGCGGGGCGCCAGCAGGACGAATTCGATGTGCCGCACCTTGGCGCGGCTGAGATGCGGATACTGCACGACGGCGACCTGGTTTGTCAGGTGCGCGAGCAGCCGGACGGTCCGGTCCAGGACATCGTCGAGGTCGTCGGAACCCTCCAGCAGGGCCTGGATGGCACGTCGTTCTGCCGGTGAGAGCGGCTTAACCGCCGAAATCTGGTCTACGAAGAGCCGGTAGCCCTTGTCGGTGGGGATGCGACCGGCACTCGTGTGCGGCGCCGTAATGAGGCCCTCATCCTCCAGGGCTGCCATGTCATTGCGGATCGTGGCACTGGATACGCCCAGGTGGTGCCGCTCCACGAGGGCTTTCGAGCCGACGGGTTCCCGTGAATGGACGTAGTCCTCCACGATGGCGCGCAGCACTTCGAGTTTGCGTGGTTCGCTCACGCTCCACCTCCATTCGACTGTCCCGCATCCGGTGCCGCCGTTCGCCGGCCGCACCGCACGCTCTGCTGGCACACGGCATGTTGGTTAGCACTCGACATGCCTAAGTGCTAACCAGTCTAATATGAGTCGCCGCGTTGTTAGCATTGGATTCGCTCCAGGCGTTCTTCCCGGGGCAAGTGTTTTCGGGCACAGCCCGCCATAGCAAACCGATCGCAAAGCAGTGTGGAACCGATGTCGTACCAGAACTGGGGCCCCCAGGACCTGTCCGCCCCCGCCAAGGCCCAGCTTCCGGAGGTGCCGGTGGAGCGCGGCATGGTCCTGGAAGATGTCCAGTCCGGCTGGGTGGGCGCCGTGACCCGGGTGGAGAAGTCCGGCGGGATGCACGTCGTCGCCCTGGAGGACCGCCGCGGCAAGTCCCGGTCCTTCCGGCTCGGCTTCGGATTCCTGCTGGACGGACAGCCGATCCGGCTGATGCCGCCCGCACCCCGGGCCGCTGCGGCCGCCGCCGGCAGCAGAACGGCTTCCGGCTCCGTTCGCGTGGCGGGCCAGCGCGCACAGGTCGCCAAGGCGAGCCGGATCTGGGTGGAAGGCAAGCACGACGCCGAACTCGTCGAGAAGGTCTGGGGTGACGATCTCCGGGTGGAGGGCATCGTCGTCGAACCGCTGCACGGCATCGACGACCTCGCCGGAGCCGTGGCCGCCTTCCGGCCGGGCCCCGGGCGCCGGCTCGGTGTCCTGGTGGACCACCTGGTCCCCGATTCCAAGGAGTCCCGGATCGCCGACGCTGTCATGGCATCGCCCGGAGCGGCCGGCAACGTGCTGATCGTCGGCCACCCCTATGTGGATGTCTGGCAGGCGATCCGTCCGGCCGTGCTGGGGATCGAGAAGTGGCCGGTGATCCCCCGCGGCGTGGACTGGAAGACGGGCATCCTGATGGCTTTCGGCTGGCCGCACAGCACCAAGGAGGACATCGGGCTGGGCTGGCAAAAACTCCTCGGCGCGGTCCGCAGCTACGCCGACCTGGAACCCTCCCTGCTGGGCCGGGTGGAGGAGGTCATCGACTTCCTCACCGTCCCCTGACGAGCCTGTCCGGGTGCCCCCGCCAGCGGGCCGATCCGCGATTCCGCGCCGAAGCAAGTATTCTTGGAACGGCGGCTGCGCTCCCGGCGCAGCCCTGGCACCCCCGCAGGCACCAACGCACCACCGCAATCCGAAGGACGACACCGTGGCAGATGACGCACGCGAACAAAACGGCAACCAGGCCGGCCATGGCCAGCCCCCGTACCATGGCGTTCCAGCAAATGCTCTGCCTCTGACGGCAAGCGAGGACCGTCAGTGGGCCACACTGGCCCACTTCGGCGGCATACTCGGCTGCGTCCCCTCGCTGCTGATCTACCTGATCTTCAAGGACCGCGGTCCGTTCACGGCGCAGGAGTCCAAGGAAGCCCTGAACTTCACGCTGCCGCCCACGATCGCAGCTGTGCTCTGCAACCTGCTGGTCTTCGTACCGGTGGTGGGCAACATCTTCGCCGTCCTCGCCACGGTCATCTGGATTGCCGTCACGTGCTTCTCCGTCGCGGCCGGCATCCACGTCAACCGCGGCCAGCCGCACCGCTACGAGTTCAACCTCCGCTGGATTAAGTAGCCGTCCGGCCGGTCCCGAATACCGCGGACCCGGACACGCAGACCCAAGCCCCGGACCGAAACAGGAAAGCCGGCCGTCGCCCTCAGGGCAGCGGCCGGCTTTTTCGGCTTAATCCTCCGGACTCCTAATCCGGCAGGATCCTCCGGACCACGGCGTCGGCGAGGAGGCGGCCCTTGAGGGTCAGCACAAGGCTGCCGTGGAACGCCGACGCGGGGTCAATCAGGCCGTCGGCGATGAGCCCGGCGACGGCGTGCCGCCCGGTGTCACCCAGTCCGCCGAGGCTGGCGATGTCCAGCCCGGAATTCAGGCGGGCCTCCAGCATGACGCGCTCCACGTTGCGGGTCTGCGAATCAAGGGTCTCCCGCCCGGCGGCCGGCGAGAGCCCCGATCCGAGGCGATTCGCATAGGCGGTGGGGTGCTTGACGTTCCACCAGCGCACGCCGCCCAGGTGGGAGTGCGCGCCCGGCCCGATCCCCCACCAGTCATCGCCGCGCCAGTAGGCAAGATTGTGCCGGCAGGCCTGCTCCGGGGTGCGGGACCAGTTGCTGACCTCGTACCAGGACAGCCCTGCCGCCGAGATGAGTTCGTCGGCGAGTTCGTATTTGTCGGCGTGGTCGTCGTCGTCGATACCGGGGACTTCTCCGCGGCGGATCTGCGCGGCGAGCTTGGTGCCCTCCTCGACGATCAGCGCGTAGGCGCTGATGTGGTCGGGGCCGTAGGACAGCGCCGTCTCCAGCGAGTAGCGCCAGTCCTCCAGCGACTCCCCCGGCGTGCCGTAGATCAGGTCGAGGCTGACCGCGAGGCCCGCATCACGCGCCCACTGCACCACTTCGGGCACGCGACTGGGCGTGTGGGTGCGGTCCAGGACCTTCAGCACGTGCGGGACGGCCGACTGCATCCCGAAGGACACCCTGGTGAAGCCGGCGTCGGCCAGCAGTTGCAGGGATTCGGGGGTCACGGAATCCGGGTTGGCCTCGGTGGTCACCTCGGCGCCTGGCTCCAGGCCCCAGGCGCCGATGGCAGCGGTGAGGATCCGGGCAAGGTCCTCGGCCGGGAGCAACGTGGGCGTGCCGCCGCCGAAGAAAACCGTGCTGAGCGGACGTGCCGGCAGGCCGCTGGCCTTCAGGACTGCTGCCGCGAAGTCGACCTCCGCGACGGCGGTGCCGGCGTAGGCGTCCTGGGACGCCCCGCCGCCGAGTTCCGTGGCCGTGTAGGTGTTGAAGTCGCAGTAGCCGCAGCGCACAGCGCAGAACGGGATATGGACGTACAGCCCGAAGGCCCTGGATGCGGCGCCTTCCAGCGCCTGTCCGGGCAGCAGCCCGTCCGGCGGCGCCGGGTCCCCCAGCGGAAGGGCGCTAGGCACGGTCGGGTCCCGCTTGCTTTAGGACAGTTATCACGGGCACCGCTACTTCTTGGCCTTGTCCTTGGACTCGTCCGTGGTGAGGGCGGCAATAAACGCTTCCTGGGGAACCTCGACGCGGCCCACCATCTTCATGCGCTTCTTGCCTTCCTTCTGCTTTTCCAGCAGCTTTCGCTTGCGGGAAATATCGCCGCCGTAGCACTTCGCCAACACGTCTTTGCGGATGGCCCTGATACTTTCCCGGGCGATGATCCGGGAACCAATGGCAGCCTGGATGGGCACCTCGAACTGCTGGCGCGGAATGAGCTCGCGGAGCTTGGTGGTCATCATCACACCGTAGGCGTAGGCCTTGTCACGGTGCGTGATGGCGGAGAAGGCGTCAACCTGTTCGCCCTGGAGCATGATGTCCACCTTGACGAGGTCGGCCACCTGGTCGCCGTCGGCTTTCCAGTCCAGCGAGCCGTAACCGCGGGTCTTGGACTTGAGGATGTCGAAGAAGTCGAAAACGATTTCGGCCAGCGGCAGCCGGTAGCGGATTTCCACCCGGTCCTCGGACAGGTAGTCCATCCCGCCCATGACTCCGCGCCGGCTCTGGCACAGTTCCATGATGGCGCCGACAAACTCGTTCGGCGCCAGGATGGTCGCGGCCACCATCGGCTCGCGGACCTCCGCGACCTTGCCCGTGGGGTACTCGCTGGGGTTGGTGACGTGGACGAGCTTCTTGTCCTCCAGCGTCACCTCGTATTCCACGTTGGGGGCGGTGGAGATCAGGTCCAGGTTGTATTCGCGTTCGAGCCGCTCACGCGTGATTTCCAGGTGCAGCAGCCCCAGGAAGCCCACGCGGAAGCCGAAGCCCAAGGCGGCCGATGTTTCCGGCTCGTAGACGAGCGCGGCGTCGTTGAGCATCAGCTTCTCCAACGCATCGCGCAGCACCGGATAGTCCGTGCCGTCCAAGGGATACAGGCCGGAGAAGACCATCGGCTTGGCGTCCGCATACCCGGGAAGGGAAGCGGTCGCCGGCTTGGCCAGGTTGGTGACGGTGTCGCCCACCTTGGACAGCCGGACGTCCTTCACACCGGTGATGAGGTAGCCCACTTCGCCGACGCCGAGGCCCTTGGAGGGGGTGGGTTCCGGGGAGCTGACGCCGATTTCGAGAAGTTCGTGCGTGGCGCGGGTGGACATCATCTGGATGCGTTCGCGCGGGTGCAGCATGCCGTCCACCACGCGGACGTACGTGACCACGCCGCGGTACGTGTCATAGACGGAGTCGAAGATCATGGCGCGCGCGGGGGCGTTCGGGTCACCCTCGGGGGCCGGCAGGTCGCGGACGATCTTGTCCAGGAGGGCCTCGACGCCCATGCCGGTTTTGCCGGAGACGCGGAGCACGTCGTCGGGGTCGCCGCCGATCAGGTTGGCGAGTTCCGCCGCGTACTTCTCGGGCTGGGCTGCCGGAAGGTCGATCTTGTTCAGGACCGGGATGATCGTGAGGTTGTTTTCCATCGCCAGGTAGAGGTTGGCGAGGGTCTGGGCCTCGATGCCCTGGGCCGCATCCACCAGCAGCACGGCGCCTTCGCAGGCCGCAAGCGAGCGGG
The DNA here is from genome assembly GCF_056397045.1 of Arthrobacter sp. 05N429. Lineage (NCBI taxonomy): Bacteria > Bacillati > Actinomycetota > Actinomycetes > Micrococcales > Micrococcaceae > Arthrobacter > Arthrobacter sp. 05N429. The sequence continues at coordinate 165,953 of NZ_JBFTMQ010000003.1, read as the reverse complement.
AGACCTCATAGGTGAAGTCGACGTGCCCGGGAGTGTCGATCATGTTCAGCGCGTAGCTGGTGCCGTCGAGCTCCCAGGGCATACGGACGGCCTGGGACTTAATGGTGATGCCGCGTTCGCGCTCAATGTCCATGCGGTCCAGGTACTGGGCCTTCATGTCACGGGACTGGACAACGCCGGTGTACTGGAGCATCCGGTCGGCCAGTGTGGATTTGCCGTGGTCAATGTGCGCAATGATGCAGAAGTTCCGGATGATGGCCGGATCTGTTGCGGCGGGCACCGGGGCGGTGCGGGCCATGGGAGACACGCAGGGTCCTTACTGTTGGCTTTTCCACGGACCGGCGCCGGACTGGTTTCCCATCCTGCGCCGTGCCGCCTTTCTCTCCCTATAGTCTCCCACGTCCGGACCTTTGGGTTCGCATCCCCGATTTCCGTTGCGGACCGCAATTCTTCCGGTCTATTCTGCGTGTCGCCTCCCGGGCTGCACCCAGGCCCCACCGGCGCGACTGTCCCGCGGCCCGCCATCCCTGCCGCCTCCGCCCACCTTTCTGCCGGAGGGTGCCGGTATGGTTTCCCCATGGCTTGGAACCTCCGCTCTATCGGCAATGCAATCCGCAGTACCTTGCGCTTCCTGGAAGGGCGCCCCGTCTCCGCGCCGCGCCGGTCCGGCACGAAGGCCAAGGGCCCGAAATCCGGCGCCCGCCCGGGTACCGGGCGCGGGGCCGCCGTCGGACTGTCCAGCAAGTACCCCGGCGATTTTCATGGGAAAGCCAAGGTCAGCTATGCGCCCTCGCCCAACGGCCGCCCCGAACCGGGCGAGGTCGTCTGGACCTGGATTCCCTATGAAGAGGACTACTCGCAGGGCAAGGACCGTCCGGTTCTGCTGGTCGGCGCCAGCGGCGGCTACCTGCTCGGGCTCATGCTGACCAGCAAGGACCACGACGGCGATGCGCGACGGGCGGACGACTACGTCGATATCGGCACCGGACCGTGGGACCGGCAATGGCGCCCCAGCGAAGCCAAGCTGGACCGCATCCTGCGGATCAACCCCCGTGACGTCCGGCGCGAGGGGGCCATTCTCGACGCCGGCCGCTTCAGTGTGATCTCCGCCGCCCTGCAGTCCCGCCACGGCTGGCGCTGACCCGCCGCTGGATGGCCACTCTGTTCGTGCCTGCGGCAGCGGTTCTGCTACTATTGACAGCTGTGTGTCCGTGCAGGTCGACGGCCACAGATGGTTGGTCGCCATAGGTATCCCCACGCCGCTCAGTCAATGGCCAATCTGAAAGCCCTCTAGACCATTTTCCGCATTGAAAAAGAGAGTTCACACGTGGCTAATATCAAGTCCCAGAAGAAGCGCATCCTCACCAACGAGAAGGCCCGCCTGCGCAACAACGCAGTCAAGTCCGAGCTGAAGACGGCCATCCGCGCCGTCAACACCGCCGTTGAGTCCACCGACAAGGATGCTGCGGCTGCCGCACTGCTTTCTGCCAGCCGCAAGCTGGACAAGGCTGTCAGCAAGGGCGTTCTCCACAAGAACAACGCTGCAAACCGCAAGTCGGCCATCTCCAAGAAGGTCAACGCGCTCTAAAGGTTTCCAGTTCATTTGAACTGATGATTGTGGCCGGCACCCTCGGGTGCCGGCCACTTCCAGTTAAGCTGCGTTGTAACCGCCTACTGCGGGTTACCGGACGAATACGTGAGTGAGTTCCGGCCGCGAGAGTCACAGCGTGAACACCCTGCACCAGGTCAACCCGCCACGAACCGCGAAGAGCGCTAATCTGGGGGCACCTCACAGCAAAGGAGAGCCCCATGGGCAAGGTGGTCATGTACAGCTCGGTGTCCGTGGACGGCTTCATTGCGGACGAGAACGACCAGCCCGGACCCCTGTTCGATTGGTTGTCCAGCGGTGACGTGCCGTTGGACGAGAGCGGCCAGTTGAAGGTGTCGCAGGCATCCTACGACTACACCCGGCCATACTGGGACCAGATCGGGGCGACCGTGGTCGGACGCCACGTCTTCGACATGACGGACGGCTGGGACGGGACGCCTCCGAGCGGGGTCGACCACGTGGTCGTCGTGACGCACCGGCCGGAGCCTGAGGGCTGGGACCCCGAGGCGCCGTTTCACTTCGTCGACGGCGTCGAGGCAGCCGTGGCCAAGGCGCAGGAGCTTGCGGGTAACCGCATGGTCGAGGTCGCTGCTGGCGACGTCGGCGGCCAGGTGCTTGCCGCGGGCCTGGTCGACGAGGTGCGCATGGACGTTGCACCCGTCGTGTTCGGGTCCGGCAAGCGCTACTTCGGGTCGGTCCACGCGCAGCACCTATTGGAGGATCCCGACGTGGTGATCCAGGGCAACGGGGTGCTTCACCTCCGCTATCGGGTGCGCCGCTGACCGATCGGGGCGGGTACGCGGGCCTTGGGACCGGTCATAACCCGGGGCTTGTCCCAGAGCTCCGGCACGGCCCCCACGCGCGGAACGGGCGACACACATCCAGCTCAGCGCCGCACGGACGTCGCAATCACCGTCACGGCGTGTTCCACGGCGTAGACAGGATCCCGGGACAGGCCCTTGACCTGGGCATCAGCCTCGGCAGTCACCTGGATGGAACGGACAAGCCCCTCGGGTGTCCAGCGCCGCACTTCCCGCTGCGCCTGTTCGACGAGCCAGGGCTGCATGCCCAACTGCTTGGCGATCTGGCCCGAGGAACCCTGGGCGCCGGCAACCTTGGCAAGGGTGCGCAGCTTCGATGCCAGGGCGGCGACCAGCGGTACCGGGTCAGCCCCGGTATCGAGGGCGTGGCGGAGGGTGGAGAGCGCCAGCGGAGCATTTCCGGCCATCGCGGCATCGGCGACTTTGAAGGCGGTGGCCTCCACCCGGCCCCCGTAGTACCGGTCCACCATGGCCGAATCCACTCCGGTGGAGGCGTCGGCGATCAGCTGGCTGCAGGCGGCGGCCAACTCGGCCAGGTGGGCGCCGACGGCGTTGACCAGGGCGTGCACGGCGTCGGGATCGATGCGCCGGGACGCGGCTTTGAACTCGGAGGTCACGAAGGCGATCTTGTCTGCGTCCTTCTTTAGGGGCTGGCAGTCCACCACAGGCCAGCCGCCGGCTTTGACGGCGTCGAGGAGTTTCTTTCCGCGCACGCCGCCGCTATGGCGGAGGACCAGCACGGCGTCCGGTTCGGGCTGCTTGAGGTACTTGAGCCCGTCGGCCAGGAACGCGTCGTTCATGGCTTCCAGGCCTTCCACCTCGAGGAGCTTTTGCTCGCCGAAGAGGGACGGACTGACGTTCATGGCGAGGGAGCCGGGCTCATAGCTGCCCGCGTTGAGCCGGGTGATTTCGACGTCGGGGGCGGCCGCGCGGACCTGGGCGCGGATGCGGTCCATGGCGCGGGAACCCAGATAGTCCTCCGGACCGCCTACCAGCACGACGGCGGCCGGGGTCACGTCGCGCCAGGTGGCGGTGTTCGACGCCGCTGGCCGGGTGCGTTGGGTCTGGGCAGCAGCCACTGAGGTTTCCTCCCGGAAGTAGGTTTGCAGACTCTAAGCGTGCCACGGCCTGGACGGTCCACCAAGCCGGGCCGGCGCCTTCCCCGCGGCGCCGGCAGGCTGTCGGGGTACCGCGGCGTGCGGTTGAGCGATGTCGTCCTCGGGAGCAAGGTCACCGCCTCGAGCAATGCCACCGTCCGGCGGTGGGCGGCCAGCGCCAGGCCTGCCGTGCGGGCGGGGTGGAAGAGGATCCACCAGGCAGCGATGGTGCAGGCGGAGAGGATCGCCATGGTGGCGGCGCCGAAGGCTCCTTCCGGCCACGGCAACACGGCGCCGGGCAGCCCGGCGAAGAAGCGGGCGATTGCTCCGACCCCGGTGGCGAAGGCCGCGGCGACACCCAGTGGCGCGGCGGCGAGGGCCGGGGCCAGCGGCACCAGCGGCACGGCGGCGGTCCCCAGCAGCGTGACCGGGGCGACGAGGACGGCGGCGGCCATGTTGGCGGGCAGGGCGTAGCCTGAGAACTGCGGCTGGAGCAACACGATCACCGGCCCGCAGAAGGTCTGCGCGGACAGCGGAACGGCAACTCCGGCGGCCAGCCAGCGAGGCACCGCGGGAGGGAACCACCTCATGATCGGCCGCCCCGTCACGACGATGCCGAGGGTCGCAAGCACAGACAGCAGGAACCCGAAGCTGGTGGACAGCGCCGGTTGTGCCAGCACCAGCACGATCACGGCAAGGCACAGGAAGCTCAAGCCCCGGCCCGGCCGGCCGCCCGCCAGAGCCACCAGCCCAATGGCGCCCATCACGGCGGCCCGCAGGACGCTGGCATCCGGACCGACCATCAAAACGAACAGTCCCAGCCCCGCGAGGCCGAGGACCGCCGCGAACGCCCGGCTGAACCGCAGGCTGCGCGCGGCCAGCAGCAATGCGCCGAGGATGAGGCTGCAGTTGGCGCCGCTGACCGCCGTCAGGTGGGTCATTCCGACGGATTTCATGGCCACCTCCAGCTCTGCGTCCAGGGAGCCGGTATCGCCCGTGACCATTCCGGGGAGGAGTCCGCGGGCGTCACCCCCGAATTGCCCCGCGGCAGTAGTGAAGTGGCCGCGGAGGTCCCCGGGGCCACTCTGCCAGGGCCCGGACGTGCCGATCGTGAGCGGGGCAGAACTTGCCGAGAGGACGGCCGCTTCAGCCTGGCCCTGTGCGGCAGGCTTGAGTTTCCCGGTGGTGCGCAGCCGCTGCCCGGGCACGGCACGTTCCCAGCCGGCACCACCTATGACCAGCAGCTTGGCGGGCTCTCTCACGCGGTTTGAGGAAACGTTCATTTCGATCAGGACCGCCGGCACCGCCCACCAGTCCGCGAGCCCGGAACTTCCCGGCGTCCTGAGTCCCCGCGGCGCACCCGTTACCTCTACCTCCGCGACGACCGCCGCATGCGCAGCCGCGGCAGCGGCCACGGCACCGTCGTGCCGCCGGGAGGAGTCGACGGCGGCGTGGCCGCCCGCTGCCGCGGAAAGGAGCAGGGCCACGGCCATTGTCGCGAGGAAGCTTCGACGTGCCGGACCATGGTGCCGCCGCGCCACGCTGCCGGCCCCGCCACCGGCCCTGCTGCCGGATGATGCCCCCACCAAGAGGAGCCCCGCGCCGGCCAGAAGGGTCATACAGAGGGCCGCCAGCGCTGCAGGGTGCAGGTGATGTCCGGCAGAGGCCGTGGCCCATACCAGTGCTGCAGCGGGGGCCAGGCGCACATCAGTCCGGCGGAGCCTCTCCTCCCGCACCGGAGTGGCGCGGCGCGGGAGGGCCAATGGCGGAAGCCGGTCACGAAGCCACAGCCTGCCGCGCTGCAGACGGCCGGCACTCGGCAGCTCGGGCTGTAACTGCCTGGTCCCGGGCGTCCGGGCGACGAACGACGTCCGGACGGTCCCACGCGCCCCGCTGACTGCGCGCGTCCGGGTGACAGCGGCATCAACGAACGGCTGCCACCGACTGCGCCGTTCCATGTCCACCTCCGCCCTCAAACCCGAACCAGGGGCAGCAGCGCTGCGAGCAGCTTGGGACCGACCCCGTCCACAGCGTCCAGCTCCTCTACCCGTTGGAAGCGGCCGTGCTCTGCGCGCCACTCCACAATCCGCTGCGCCAGTACTGGACCCACGCGCGGAAGGGTTGCCAGCTCGTCGGCGCCGGCCGTATTCAGGTTGATCTTCTCTGCCGCCGGAGCGGTTCCGAATCCGCCGCCAGCCGGGCCGCCCGGGGCGCCGGAATCAACGGTCCGGGCTGACCCGGCAGGCACGGTTTCCCCTTGCCGTGGCACCAGGACTTTCTGTCCATCCTCGAGTACAGCCGCGAGATTGAGCTGGTTCGGGTCCGCGTCCGGGGCGCCGCCTCCCGCCGCCGCAATGGCCTCGTGCAGCCGGCTCCCCTGCGGCAACTCCACGATTCCGGCACGGACAACCGCACCGGCTACATGCACGATGATATTTCCGCCGCTGCCCACCGCCGGCCCGCCTGGAGATTCGTCCGGAGCGGGGCCCGGTCCGGTTTCCGGTTCCGGGGCCGGCACGTCGCCGGATTCCGCCGCTGTGACTGAACCCAACGGACTGACCTCACTTGTACCGTTCACCGCCTGCCACCAGAACCAGCCGAGGAACATCGCGGACACCAGGCACAGCAGCGCGGCGGCGCGGCGGCCCGTACGCCACCGGATACGGCTCGGCACCCGCGAATCATCCGGGCCGGGCTCGACGCTTCCCGCAGTAGGAGAAACCACTGACGTCCCGGCGAGCAGGCCGGTCCCGGACCCGACAGCAGCAGACAGCCTCCGGCCGGTGCGGCCCGGATCGACCCGGCGCTGATCAGCACTGGGCGGAACTCCCGGATGGTGGCGCGGCATCTGCCCATCCTAGGAAGCCCCAGGCGAAGTGGTCAGGGCCGGCCGCGCCTATGTGGATACGGCAGGACGCGCGGTGGCCTCTCTGGGGTGGCGGCTAGCCCAGCTGGCCGAAATTTTCCAGCAGCTTCATGAGTGTCAGGCAGAGGTCGCCAATCAGGTGCTCGCTCCATCCTTCGCCCGCGCGCGGGTAGGTCAGGATCCACTGGCTGAGCCCTTCGAGGAGTTCCGCCGCCGACTCGTACTCGCGCTTCTTGACGAGCATCCCGATCGCTGCGACAGCTTCTTCCTCGGTGTCAAAGGTGATCATTCCGTCCCTGATGCCGCGGACGATCTCCCGCGCCTGTTCCGAGACTGCGTCCTTTGTCATGGCTGAGACCTTTCAATGGCTGTCAGCTGAAGTTTAGCCACTCCCTGGCACGCCAGAACCATTTTGGGTCCCGCGCCGGGCTACGGCGCGGCGGGGGTGTCCTCGGCCTCGGCCACGGGCGTGCTGTCCTCCCCCACGATCACTGCCAGCACACCGAGGCCGGCGTGTGCCGCCAGCACGGCCGGAAGCGCACTGATCTGGACGGGCGGACAGCCGGGAATTGATTCGGCCAGGTCCGCCGCGAGCTGTTCGGCCTCATCCGGGTTGCCGAAGTGGTGGACGGCGAGCCGGGCCCATCCAGAAGGCCGGGCGGCGGCGTCGGCCACAACTATCTCCTTGAGCCGCGCGACAGCTTTCGCCGCCGACCGCACTTTCTCCAGCGGAACCACCCTGCCGTCTTCCACCGCGAGGATGGGCTTGATCGAAAGCATGGTCCCCCAGAGCGAGGCCGCGGCGCCGATTCGGCCGCCCCGCCTTAGTTGCTCAAGGCTGGGCACGTAGAAATACACCCTGGTGCGGGCCAGCCGCTGCTCGGCATATTCCCGCACTTCCGCCGCGGTCCGGCCGTCCGCCGCGGCGGCAGCGGCGGCCTGGACCCCCATCCCCTGCGCCATGCCGACAGTACGCGAGTCCAGGACCTCGACCGGGAAGCCCACCCGGGCGGCGGCGAGGCGGGCAGAGTCCGCCGTTCCGGACAGTTCCCCGGAAATGTGGACCGACACCACAGACTCATAGCCAAGCCGCCGGGCCGCGAGGTAGGCCTGTTCGAATTGACCGGGGGACGGCCGCGAGGTTTTGACGGGTGTGCCGCTGGCCAGCGCCACAGCGATCGTGTCGGCGATGTCGTCTTCGCCCTCGCCATAGATTTCAGCACCCACCATGACGGGCATCGGGACAACCGTCAGCCGCCCGTCGGCGGCCAGGCCCCGAACCCAGTCGGCCGGCAGTGCCGCGGCGGAGTCAGTGACCACAGCCGTCCTCACGACGGCGGCGGGCTCCGTTTCAGGGACCATTACCGGCCGCGCGGCCTGACGAAGCCCGCTGAGGCGCTCCTTCAGCCACGGCCACCCCGTGGGGTCGCGGTGGGGCACGAAGCACCTCCTGCTTTCTGCGCTGGCTGTCCGGACCTGCTGTGGTGCCGGCCGCCGGACTGCACCGGCGGCCGGACTGTTGTTTAGCCCGCCCGGCTAGGCCGGGACGATGTTGACCAGTTTAGGCGCCCGCACGATCACCGTGCGGATCCCCCGCCCGTCGAGGGCGCGCTGGACGTTTTCCGAGGCCAACGCCAGTTCCCGCAGTTCGTCCTCGCCGATCTCCGGCGAGACTTCCAAGCGGTCCCGGACCTTGCCCTGGACCTGGACGACGGCTGTCACCGTGTCCTCCACCAGCAGGGCCTCGTCGTGCGTCGGCCAGCCGGCGTTGGCCACCGAAGCGGGGTGTCCCAGCACATTCCAGAGATCCTCGGCCGTGTACGGCGCGAAGAGGCTCAGGATGACCGCGACGGTCTCGACGGCCTCGCGGACGGCCGGATCCGCGCCGCCCGCGCCGCTATCGATCGTCTTGCGCGTAGCGTTGACCAATTCCATCAGCTTGGCCACCACCACATTGAACTTGTTGGAGTCCAGCAGCGCTTCCGCGTCGGCGATCGTGCGGTGGGTGACGGCGCGCAGGGCCCGGTCACCGGTAGAGAAATCGACACCGGGGGCGCTGGCAACGTCCTGGCCGAGGCGCCAGGCGCGGGCCAGGAACTTCGCGGAGCCAGACGGCGACACGTCCGCCCAGTCGACGTCGTCCTCCGGCGGGGAGGCGAAGATCATGGTGAGGCGCACGGCGTCGACGCCGAACTTGTCCAGCTGCTCGCCGAGGTCGACGCCGTTGCCCAGGGATTTGCTCATGGCCTTGCCGCCGTTGAGCACCTGGCCCTGGTTCAGCAGCGCGCTGAACGGCTCGTCGGCGTCGATCATGCCCAGGTCGTGGATGACCTTGGTGAAGAACCGGGCGTAGAGCAGGTGCAGGATGGCGTGCTCCACGCCGCCCACGTACTGGCCCACCGGCATCCAGTCGTTGATCTTCTCCGGATCGAACGGGCCGTCGGTGTACTGCGGGGAGACGAAGCGCAGGAAGTACCAGGAGGAGTCCACGAACGTGTCCATGGTGTCCGTGTCCCGCTTGGCCGGGCCGTGGCAGTCGGGGCACTCGACGTTGACCCAGTCTTCGACCGCGGCCAGCGGCGACGTGCCCTTCGGGGACAGGTCCTCGCCGCGCAGGTCGGCCGGCAGCGTGACGGGCAGCTGCTCGTCCGGGACCGGAACCTCGCCGCAGGCGGGGCAATGGATGATCGGGATCGGGGTGCCCCAGAAGCGCTGCCGGCTGAGCAGCCAGTCACGGAGGCGGAAGTTCACGAACTTCTCGCCCGTGCCCAGCTCCTGCAGGATCTCGATGGCCGCCGGGATCGCTTCTGCCTTCGGCAGGCCGTCCAGGGCGCCGGAGTTGATCAGCGTCCCCTCGCCGGAGGTCGCGGTGCCGCTGACGGCGGGATCCTCCTCGCCGGTGTCCAGCACGGCCCGGACCGGCAGGTCGAAGGTGCGGGCGAAGTCGAGGTCGCGCTGGTCGTGCGCCGGGACGGCCATGATGGCGCCGGTGCCGTAGTCGGCCAGCACATAGTCGGCCGCCCAGACGGGCAGCTTCTCGCCGTTGAGCGGGTTGATGGCGTAGCGGCCGGTGAAGACGCCGGTCTTCTCCCGCTCGGTAGACTGGCGTTCGATTTCGGAGAGCGCCTTGACCTGTTCGCGGTATGCGTCCAGGGCGGCGGCATGCTCTCCGGTGACCAGTTCGACGGCGAGCGGCGCGTCGGCGGCGACGACGAAGAACGTCGCGCCGTACAGCGTATCCGGGCGGGTGGTGAACACCGTGACGTCCTTGGCGGGCTTGCCGCCGTCGGCTTCGATCACGAAGTTGACGTGGGCGCCTTCGGAGCGTCCGATCCAGTTTTTCTGCATCGCCAGGACGCGTTCGGGCCAGTGGCCGCGCAGTTCGTCCATGTCATCAAGCAGCCGGTCGGCGTAGTCGGTGATCTTGAAGTACCACTGGTTCAGCGATTTCTTGGTGACGGGGGTGCCGCAGCGCTCACAGGCACCGTTGACAACCTGTTCGTTGGCCAGCACGGTCTGGTCCTTGGGGCACCAGTTGACCGGGGAATTCTTGCGGTACGCCAGTCCGCGCTCGTAGAACCGCTTGAAGAGCCACTGCGTCCAGCGGTAGTACTCCGGGTCGGAGGTGTGGATCCGGCGGGACCAGTCGGCAGAGATGGCGTAGCGCTTGAATGACGCCGCCTGCGTGTCGATGTTTTCGTACGTCCACTCGCTGGGGTGGGCATTGCGCTTGATGGCCGCGTTTTCGGCGGGCAGCCCGAAGGAGTCCCAGCCGATCGGGTGCAGCACATCGTAGCCCTGCTGGCGGAGGTAGCGCGCGACGACGTCGCCCATGGCGAACGCCTCGGCGTGGCCCATGTGGAGATCGCCGGACGGGTACGGGAACATGTCCAGCACGTACCGCCGCTCCTTCGATCCGTCATCGACGGGCGTGAAGACCTTCAGGTCCTCCCAGACCTGCGGCCATTTGGCTTCCATGGCCGCGAAGCTATAGGCACCCTCTTCCGGCGTCTCCGCTGCGACTGCTGGTGTTCCGGTCTCTGTCTCCGGCTGAACGCTCACTGCTGGCCTCTTCTGTTCTGTCAAGCCTTATGTACCGTCAAGTCTTGTGCCGTCAAATCCCCCAGGCCAAGGCCACTGTCCCGCCCCTGCCTGTTCCTGCCGTCCGCCCGAAAGGGTCCAGACACACAAAAGCCCCTCGACACGGAGGGGCTGCCGCTCGGCAATCCGAGTTCTCGTCGGGATGCCGGGCGGCTAGCTAAGCAGGAGGATCGCACGCATAGCTCTACTTTAGCGCCTCCGGCCGGTTCGCGGGGAAACGGGAGAGGTGTTGCGGATCCGGACGGCTTCCGGCCCCGCGGATCTCCACGGGGGCCGCCGCCACGCCGGGCGGACTTCCTGGCACTGAAAGCCCGGATTTTTTTTGGGGACCACCACTCGGACGGCCTCTTCCACTACTGGGCACATCTCGGCCCCGCCGGCCCGGCCGCAATCGCCGGAGAGAGTGCCGGCGGCATAGACGCAAGTAATTCTCCGTCCGGCGCCCAGTATCTCTGCCGCGTTTCCCAGTAGTCAAGACGCGCATATTGACAAAACGCAAGCTATGTGAGAGTCGTCCGGCAGATCGAGTGCAGGCACGGCACGAATTTGGGCCTCCATTGCGGGCATTTGCGCCCTTGCCAAACGGTTTCAACAGGGACACTATCAGTCTCAAGATCTCTGGGGGTTCGTTACAGGTCTCGGGTTGAGGAGCCTGACATGTGTCACTTGCGGAGTTCTTGCCTGCAACAATTCATCGATCCGGCCGGGCGTTGCGCGCCTACCGGAAGCGGCCTGGAAGCCGACTAGCCATGTTCGGCTGGATCACCCGCTTCAGTCTGCAATTCCGGATCCTGGTGCTCGCCCTCGCCGCCGGAATTATCGCTTTTGGCATCATCAATGTTCCCCGCATTGCCGTGGACACAATGCCCGAATTCGCGCCGGCGCAAGTCGAAATCCAGACAGAGGCCCTGGGCCTCTCGGCTGTCGAAGTAGAGCAGCTCATTACCTCCCCGATGGAAGCGGATCTCCTCAACGGGGTGGCCTGGCTGGACGAGATCCGCTCGAAATCCGTCCCGGGGCTGTCATCCATCCAACTCGTCTTCGAGCCGGGCACGGATCTGCTGCGGGCACGCCAGCTCGTCGCGGAACGGATGACCCAGGCCGTGGCGCTGCCGAATGTATCCGCGCCGCCGCTGATCATGCAGCCCGTCTCCTCCACGAGCCGGGTGCTGATGGTCAAAATGAACTCCAAGCAGCTCTCCGGCATCGAGATGTCGGTCCTGGCCCGTTGGAAGATCAAACCGCGGCTGATCGGCATTCCGGGCGTGGCGAACGTTTCCATTTGGGGCCAGCGCGAGCAGCAGCTCCAGGTCGAGGTCACACCCACGCAGCTGCGGGACAAGGGAATCACCCTCGAACAGGTCATCAAGACCACCGGCAACGCGGTGTGGGTTTCGCCGCTGAGTTTCCTCGAAGCGTCCACACCGGGCACCGGCGGTTTCGTTGAGTCCCCCAGCCAGCGCCTCGGCATCCAGCACGTCCTCCCAATCCGGACTCCGGCCGACCTCTCCAAGGTCAGCGTGGAGGATTCGACGCCTGCGATGTCGTTGGGCGATATAGCCCAGGTCAGGGAAGACCATCAGCCCCTCATCGGCGATGCCGTCGTCGGACAGGACCCGGGACTGATGCTGGTCATTGAAAAGTTCCCCGGAACCAGTGCGGTGCAGGTCACCGAGGATATTGAAGCGGCGCTGAAAGATATGGAGCCCGGCCTGACCGGAGTCCAGCTTGACACTACAGTGTTCCGCCCGGCGACCGGTGTTCAGGACTCCGTGAGCGGTCTTGGCCTTGCACTGTTGATCAGCTTGCTGATCGCGGTGGGGCTTTTCTGGCTGCTCTTCCGTTCCTGGCGCGTGGCGGTCATTGCCCTCGCGGCCATCACGACAACCGTCGTCACGGCGGCCGTGGTCCTTTACGCACAAAACGCCACTCTCAACATCACGGTCCTGGTCGGCCTTGTCCTTGCCATGTCAGTGATCGTGGGCGACATTGTGGAGGACGTCCAGGCCCAGCGGCGCAGCCCGCTGGTGACCGAAGCCACGGAAACCGAGGCCACGCTAAGGTCCAGGATCGTGGCTGTCGTCCGGGGAGTCCGAACCCCGTTGTTCCAGGCCTCGCTGATCATGGTGGTGGCCCTCATTCCAACGCTGTTCGTGTCGGGAATCGGCGGATCCTTCTTTACTCCGCTGTTCTGGTCCGTGGTGCTGGCTCTCTCGACCGGCCTGCTCGTCGGACTCTCTGTCACCCCGGTGCTGTCGCAGCTCCTGCTGCCGAAGGAGACTGCGACCCGGCGGGATGCTCCCTCCACCGGCCGGGCCCGCGCCCACTACGACCGCGCCCTCAACGGCGCCCGTTCCCGCCGAACCCTCACGCTGGTCGCAGTGGCCGTCGTCGGCGTGCTTGGACTCGCCGCCGGATTCCAGTTGATCGGGAACCGGCAGGTCGTTCCGACATTGCCGGACAGGACCCTGCTGGTCCAGTGGGACTCCATGGCCGGCACGTCCAATGACGAGGTCCGCCGGGTCGCGTCCAAGGCCTCTGACGAACTGAAGGCGCTGCCAGGCGTTTCAGGAGTCGGCGGCCACATCGGCCGCGCCATCACTTCCGACCAGGTTGTCGGAAACAGCGCCGCCGAACTGTGGGTATCCATTGCCCCGAACGCCGACTTCGGAGCGACTGAGCAGGCCGTCCGCGACGTGGTCCAGGGCTACCCCGGCATCGCGCACAACGTGGTGAACTATTCCGAGCAGAAAATCGGCGCTATGAACAGCACCCTGGAGCCCGGCTTCGCGGTCCGCGTCTATGGCACGGAACTGCCGGTCCTCCGGGAGAAAGCCGAAGAAGTCCGCAAAGCCCTTGAGAACATCAACGGCGTCAAGAACCCGACGATCAACGCCATACCGATGACTCCGATCGTGGAGGTCGAGGTCAATCTCGAGGCTGCCCAGAAGTCCGGCATCAAGCCCGGCGACGCCAGGCGCGCAGCAGCAACCCTGATGCAGGGGATTGTCGTGGGCAACCTTTTCGAAGAGCAAAAGGTCTTCGAAGTGGTCGTGCGCGGCGCGGTTGACGTCAGGGATGACCTGACCAGCATCCGTGAACTGCTCCTTGATACTCCCACCGGCGGGCATGTCCAGCTCGGCGAGATCGCCACGGTCCGGATGGTCCCCAACGAGGTCGTCGTGCTGCACGATGACACGTCCCGGCGGATCGACGTCCAGGCCGATGTCAGCGGACGCCCGCTGGCCGACATTCAGCGGGATGTTGAAGCTGCCATCAAGCAGATCCAGTTCCCGGTGGAATACCACGCAGAGATCCCGGCCAAGTATGCCCAGGTGCAGGCCGCCGACTCCCTCGTCCTGTGGCTTGCAGTGGCCGCCCTCCTCGGGGTGTTCCTGCTGCTCCAGACGGCGGTGCGGAGCTGGAAGCTGGCCCTCGCCGTCTTCCTGTCCCTTCCGGCGGCGCTCTCCGGGGCGGCAGTGGCCGCCTGGATCGGTTCTGCGGCGATGTCCTGGATTTCCCTGACCGCCTTCGCCGCCAGCCTCGCCATTGCCGCCCGCAACGCAACGTTGCTCTCGGCCCGTGCCGATGAGTTGTGGCGTTCCCAGCCGCAAGCGTCCCGCGCTAAAGCCGTCATGACGGCAGCCCGGGACCGGGTATCGCCGGTCCTGAAGACTGCCCTGGTAACCGTGCTCGTGCTGATTCCGCCTGCACTGATTGGCGGCGTCGGCCAAGCCGTGATTCTTCCGATGTTGCTGATCATCGGCGGAGGCCTCGTGACCACAACCCTTGTGGCGCTCCTGGTGCTCCCCCTGCTGGCCCTCTGGTTCGGTCCCCACACCGCACCCGAAGAGTGGTCGGAAGTATACGAACCGGAAACCCCCGTTACGCAGGAAAAGGTGGAAGCAAAATGACCAGCCAAAAGCCCCAACGGCGCCTGCCCTTGGCGGCAGCCGTCTGTGCAGCCGTTCTCTTCACCCTTCCGGCCTGTGCCCAGTCCGCCGCGGTGACGCCCGCGGCGGCCGGTGAAGCCCCCGCCAAAGTCGAGAAGAACGCCACGACGGGCATCGCCAAGCTGACCGTGACCGAACACGGCCTGGCCCGCATCGACCTGAAGACGGAACCGGTCGCGGCGGGCGCGGGCACGGACGTGCTGCTGCCTTATGCCGCACTGCTATACGACGCCAACGGCAAGACGTGGGTCTACACCAACCCCGCACCGCGGGTGTTTGAGCGCCAGGCAGTCACCGTTGCCAAAGTCGAGGCAGGTGTGGTCACGGCCAGCGCCGGCCCCGCCGTGGGGACTCCCGTCGTCACGGTGGGCGCGGTAGAACTCTTCGGCACCGAGTTCAACACGGGCAAATGACATGCGCCGGATAGTCGCAGCCAGCCTGAAGTTCAGATCGATCATCATCGCGATGGCGGCTGCGCTGATGATCGTGGGCGGCGCGCAACTCAGCAGTGCCTCGGTGGACGTGTTCCCCGAGTTCGCGCCGCCGAAGGTCGAGGTCCAGACAGCCTGCCTGGGACTTACCGCCGCCGAGGTCGAGGAACTGGTGTCGGTCCCCATGGAGGAAGCGTTCAACGGGATCGCCGGCCTCGACCACATGAGGTCCAAATCGGTGCCCCAGCTCTCGTCGATTGTGATGGAATTCGAGAACGGCACTGATCTGCTCACTGCCCGGCAACTGGTGTCCGAGCGCATGGCGACGGTCATCCCGACCCTGCCCACCTGGGCCGCACCGCCGCTGATGCTGCAGCCCCTGTCCTCGACCAGCCGGGTCATGAAGATCGGCCTGTCCTCGGACACCCGGTCGCTCATCGAGATGTCCATGATTTCCTACTGGAACATCAGGGCCCATCTGCTGCGCGTTCCGGGGGTGGCCAATGTCGCCATCTGGGGCGAACGCCTCCAGATGCTTCAGGTGCAGGTGGATCCGGCCAGGATGGCAGCCAATAACGTCACCCTGGAAACCGTGATGAGCTCAACGTCTGATGCCCTGGATGCGGGTCTGCTGCACTACTCCCCCGGCGCCCTCATCGGAACGGGCGGTTCGATCGACACGCCCAGCCAGTCCATTGGCATCCGGCACGTCCAGGCCATCACGTCGCCGGAAGAGCTGGCGAAGGTGGCGGTGTCGGACCGTGAGGGACAGGCGCCGCTGCGGCTGTCAGACGTCGCAAACGTGGTGGAGGACCACCAGCAGCTGATCGGCGACGCGGTGATCAATGGCGGTCCCGGGCTCATGCTGATCGTGGAGAAGCTCCCCTGGGGCAACACCCTCGAAGTGACGCGCGGGGTGGAAGAGGCGCTGAAGCAACTCGAACCCGGCCTCACCGGGATTGCCGTGGACACCACGATATTCCGCCCGGCGACCTTCATCGAGGAATCCCTCGGCAACCTGGGCGTAGCCCTTCTGCTGGGCTGCCTGCTGGTCATCCTGGTGCTGAGTGTCTTCCTCTTCCAGTGGCGGACGGCGCTGGTCAGCGTCATGGCCATACCGTTGTCGCTGACGGCTGCGGCCCTGGTCCTGTATTGGACCGGGGGCACGATTAATACGATGGTGCTTGCGGGGCTGGTGATTGCCGTCGGGGTGGTGGTGGACGATGCCATTATCGACGTCGAAAACATCGTCCGGAGGCTCCGGCACCACCGTGCCAGCGGCGGCACCGAAAGCACCGCCAGGGTCGTGGTGAACGCCTCGCTCGAGGTCCGAGGCCCGATTGTCTATGCCACGTTGATCATCGTCGCCGCGACGGTGCCGATCTTCTTCCTGGACGGGTTGACCGGGGCGTTCTTCCGCCCGCTGGCCACCTCCTACACCCTCGCGGTGATGGCGTCCATGGTGGTTGCCCTCACCGTCACGCCGGCGATGGCCTACATCTTCCTCAGGAACGCCAAACTGGAAGATAGGGATCCACCCGTGGTCAGGGTGCTGAAGCGCTGGTACGGCAAATTGCTCCGGCCCATGGTCCGCCGCCCCGCCCCGGGGTATCTTGCCCTGGGCGCCCTGGGCGTCATCGGCCTTGTCCTGGCACCACTGCTGGGCCAATCCTTGCTCCCGTCCTTCAAGGAGCGTGACTTCCTGATGCACTGGCTCACGCAGCCCGGCACGTCGAATTCCGAGGAAGTCCGGGTCAGCCAGCTCGCCTGCAAGGAACTCATGACGATCAAGGGAGTCAACAACTGCGGGTCCCACATTGGCCAAGCGTTCAACGCCGATGAAGTCGTGGGTGTCTACTTCGGGGAGAACTGGATCAGCGTTGACCCCGCGGTGGACTATGACGAGACCCTGGCCGCCGTGCAGGAGGTCGTGAGTGGCTACCCCGGAATCGTGCGGGACGTCCAGACGTACCTCAAGGAGCGCATCCGCGAGGTCCTGACAGGCACCGGCTACGCCGTCGTCGTGCGCGTCTATGGCGACGACCTGGGCACCCTGAAAGCGGAGGCCGACAAGATCAAGGGCATCCTGGGCGGCATTGACGGGGCCATCGGCGCAAAGGTCGCGCTCCAGGCCAACATTCCGCAGGTCAACGTGGAAGTGAATCTGGATGCCGCAAAGCGCTACGGGCTGAAGCCCGGCGACGTGCGACGTGCGGCCGCCACCCTGGTCGCCGGAGAGGAAGTCGGCGACGTCTACCGGAATGGCAAGGCCTACGACGTCCAGGTGTGGAGCGCGCCGGAAACCCGGACCAGCGTCACCAGCATCGAGAACCTTCCGCTCGACACCCCTTCCGGGGAAAGGATCCGGATGGCTGACGTCGCCACAATTTCGGTCAAACCCACCCCCAATGTCATCGAGCGGTCGGAGGGATCCAGGCGCATCGATGTCAGTGCCAACGTCAAGGAAGGCGATCTGGCCAAGGTTGTGGAGAAGCTGAAGTCCGATATGGAGTCGGTCCAGTTCCCGGTCGGCTACGAGGCGGTTGTCCTCGGCGAATACGCCGAACGCCAGGCCGCCTCACAGCGCCTGCTGCTCTACTCGGCGGGGGCTGTCATCGTGGTCTTCCTCCTGCTCCAGGCGGCATTCCGGAGCTGGCGTCTGGCCATCCTGGCCATCCTGACGCTGCCGGTTGCATTGGTGGGCGGTGTGATTGCCGCCCACCTCAGCGGCGGCATCCTCTCGCTGGGATCCCTCGTCGGCTTCCTGACGCTGATGGGTATCGCCGCCCGCAACGGCATCCTGCTGATCAACCACTGCCAGCATCTGGAGCAGTTCGAGGGCATGACCTTCGGACCTGCCCTCGTGCTGCGCGGGGCCGCCGAGCGCTTGTCGCCGATTTTGATGACCACCCTCGCCACCGCTCTGGCCCTTGTGCCCCTGGTGGTGATGGGAAACATCCCCGGCCATGAGATTGAACATCCCATGGCGGTGGTGATTCTGGGCGGCCTTGTCACGTCGACACTGGTCAACCTGTTCATCGTCCCGTCGCTCTACCTGCGGTTCGCCAAGAAGGGACCGAAGCGTGAGCGCCGGCCCAACCAGCCCCAGCCGGCCCCGGCCGTCTAGCCGGAGCCACCACCATCCCAAGAAAGAAGCCAGTGACATGGCCTTACCAGGCAAACGTTTCACGGCCTACGGCTCCGCAATCCTGCTGGTGCTGGCCACGATGACGGTGACGACGGCGGCCACAGCCGCCGCCGCCCCGGGTCCAAAGGAACTCTGCGGCCCCGGCTCGGAGATCGACTTCGATCCCTGGGAATTCCCTGAGTCACCGCGGGTCGACAACAAGTGGTTCCCGCTAAAGCCGGGAATGCAGTTCACCACGGATGGCACAGTGACATCGCCGGAAGGGACCAGCGCGCACAAAGTGGTTCATACCATCACCGGGCTGACCAAGGTCATCGACGGTGTCAACACCGTCGTGATGTGGGACCGGGACTACTCCGACGGCGAACTGGCCGAATCCGAGCTGGCGTTTTTCGCCCAGTCGGAGGACGGCGACGTCTGGCTGTTCGGCGAGTACCCGGAGGAGTATGAAAACGGCAAATTCGTGGGTGCGCCCAGCACCTTCATCAGCGGGATCGCCACGGCACAGGCCGGAATAGCAATGCAGGGCCGTCCGCGGACCGGCACCCCCGCGTACGTCCAGGCCTATGCGCCCAAGGTCGATTTCCTTGATTGCGGCGACGTGCTCAAAACGAACCAGCACGTCTGCGTCCCGACCGGGTGCTACGGCGATGTGCTGGTGATCGACGAGTACAACCCGCTGGATCCGCCAGCCGCCGCCGGCCATCAGCGCAAGTACTATTCCGCGGGTACCGGGCTCGTGCGGGTGACCGCCGTCGGCGGTGACCAGCAGGAGACCATGGACCTGGTCAAGATCCGAAAGCTCAGCGACGCGCAGCTCCGGAATGTCAACGAACAGGCCCTGGAACTGGACAGCCGCGGCTACAAGGTCAGCAAGGATGTGTACGCCAAGACGCCCCGCGCCGTTGAGGTGACTCCCCGTCACGGGCACTGACGTCCCCGTCCTGCGGGATCGACAGGAAAAGCTCCGGTCAGTCTGGCTGACCGGAGCTTTTCCTTGCCTCCTGCGGGAACGTCGTGCGGCTACTTGACGTCGTCGTCCACCCAGTCCATGGACTTGGTGACCGCCTTCTTCCAAAGGCGCATCTGGCGCTCGCGCTCGGACTGGTCCATCGTCGGCTCCCAGCGCTTGTCCTCGGACCAGTTGGCTGAGCACTCGCCCAGGTCCTTCCAGAATCCGACAGCCAGCCCGGCGGCGTAGGCGGCCCCCAGCGCGGTCGTTTCCACGACCTTGGGCCGGATCACCGGAACGCCGAGGATGTCCGCCTGGAACTGCATCAGGGCATCGTTGGCGACCATCCCGCCGTCGACCTTCAGCTCCGTCAGCGGCACACCCGAGTCCGCGTTGACGGCGTCGAGCACCTCGCGGGTCTGGAAGGCGGTAGCCTCCAGCGCCGCGCGGGCGATGTGGTTCTTGTTCACGAAGCGGGTCAGGCCGACGATCGCGCCGCGGGCGTCGGAACGCCAGTAGGGAGCGAACAGGCCGGAGAACGCCGGAACGATGTACACGCCGCCGTTGTCCTCGACCGAGGCCGCCAGCGTCTCCACTTCGGGGGCGCTGCTGATCATGCCGAGGTTGTCACGCAGCCACTGCACCAGCGAACCGGTGACGGCGATGGAGCCTTCCAGGGCGTAGTGCGGAGCCGCGTCGCCGAGCTTGTAGCCGACCGTGGTCAGCAGCCCGTTCTTGGAGTGGACGATTTCCTCACCGGTGTTGAAGATGAGGAAGCAACCCGTGCCGTAGGTGTTCTTGGCCTCGCCCGCGTCGAACGCGGCCTGGCCGAACGTTGCCGCCTGCTGGTCGCCGAGGATGCCGGCAACAGGAACTTCACGCAGCAGCTGGGAGGTGTGGACCGTTCCATAGACCTCGGAGGAGGACTTGATGGCCGGCATCATGGAGGCCGGAACGCCGAAGGCATCCAGGATCTCCTGGTCCCAGGCGAGTGTCTCCAGGTCCATGAACATGGTCCTCGAGGCGTTGGTGACATCCGTGACGTGGACGCCGCCGTCAGTCCCGCCGGTCAGGTTCCAGAGCACCCAGCAGTCGGTGTTGCCGAACACCAGGTCCCCGGCCTCTGCCTTGGCGCGGGCGCCGTCGACGTTGTCCAGGATCCACTTGATCTTGGTGCCGGAGAAGTAAGTGGCCAGCGGCAGGCCCACCTTCTGCTTGAACCGCTCCGGACCGCCGTCCTTGGCGAGCTCGTCCACGATCGGCTGGGTCCGGGTGTCCTGCCAGACGATCGCGTTGTAGATCGCCTTGCCGGTGGTCTTGTCCCAGACGACGGCGGTTTCGCGCTGGTTGGTGATGCCGACGGCCGCGATGTCGTGGCGGGTCAGGTTCGCCTTGGACAGGGCGGAGGCGATGACCTCGCGGGTGTTGTTCCAGATCTCCGCGGGATCGTGCTCCACCCAGCCTGGCTGCGGGAAAATCTGTTCGTGCTCCATCTGGCCCGAGGAGACGATGTTGCCGCTGTGGTCGAACACGATGGCGCGGGTGCTGGTGGTGCCCTGGTCGATGGCGATTACGTACTGGCTCATGTTGACGTCCTTGTCTTTGGCTGGCAATTGAATGAGTGCGTGGGTTAGGCGGCTGCGGTGGCGATGATCGGCACCACCATGGCCACGAGGCCGGCGAGGCCGCCGCCGACCAGCGGTCCGACGACCGGGATCCAGGAGTAGCTCCAGTCGGAGGAGCCCTTGCCCTTGATGGGCAGCAGGGCGTGGGCGATGCGCGGGCCGAGGTCACGGGCCGGGTTGATGGCGTAGCCGGTGGGGCCACCGAGGGAGACGCCGATACCGACAACCAGCAGTGCCACCGCCAGCGGCCCAAGCCCCGAAGGTGTCCCGCCGAAGGTCAGGATGACGAAGACGAGGACAAAGGTGCCGATGATCTCCGTAATCAGGTTCCACGGGTTCGAGCGGATAGCCGGACCGGTGGAGAAGACTGCCAGCTGGCTGGCCGGCTCCTGCTCGAGGTCGAAGTGCTGCTTGTAGGCCAGCCACATCACCACGGCACCCAGGAACGCGCCGAGCAGTTCACCGCCGAAGTAGGTCAGTGTGGAGGCGAAGTCGACGGGGACGCCGGGCGCGTACTCCTTCTTGCCGTTCAGCAGCAGGCCGAAGGTCACGGCGGGGTTCAGGTGTGCCCCGGACATGGCGGCAACGTAGACGCCGGAGAAGACGGCGATGCCCCATCCCCAGGTGACCATCAGGAACCCGCCGTTGTTGCCCTTGGTGCCTTTGAGTGCAACGTTTGCCACAACGCCGCAACCCAGCAGGGTCAGCATTGCGGTACCGAATACTTCGGACAGGAAAACTATTCCAAGAGACATCTTTGACTCCTCTATTTTCTGTTGTCAGCCCCTCGCGAGTTTGAAGGGCTGTTGGGCCGTTGGCGTGTTGGCGCCGCCGGCCTGCCACTGCGCCTGTCCCCCAGAGGAACCACGCAGTCCTTGTGCCCGGACGTCCCCCGTCCGGGCACCGAGGTCTATCAGGAGACCAGGCTGTGGACCTGGACGCCGTGGAATCGCTTGAGCACCTCCTGAGCGTGGCTGATTTCGGAGGTCCGCGTCGCCGCGTCCCAGCCCAGCGGGCCGGCGAGGATGTCGGCGACCTCGTTCAGCAGCTCGCCGGTCACGAGTCCGCGGAAGGCGAGGGACGTGCGGCGGATCAGCACGTCGATCAGGTGCCCGATCTGCTCGTTTTGGGCCATGAACTCCAGTTCGCGCACGCTAAGTTCGCGGGTCGAGTGCAGGAGCCGGTCAGGGGCGGATTGCGGGGCCCCGTCGAGGAAGCTGATGACTTCCTCCGCACGGGTGCCATAGCGGGTCAGCAGCCCGGCCGTGCGGTCCGCGTCGCGTCCGGCGGCCATGTGCGCCTTGATCCAGCGCTGCACGCCGTCCTCGCTGTCCGGGAAGCCTGCGCCGCCGCCGATGGCGAGTTTCGCCGTCGAGACCTTCCGTTCAATGCCGAGTTCGGCGAGGACGTTGTTGCTCAGGTGTTCGGCGAGGGCCCGGAAGGTGGTCCACTTGCCGCCGACGAGGCTGAGCACGACGGCGCCCCCGCCTTGCCCCGCTCCTGCGGCTGCAGCCGCGCTGGCGCGGCGCTCGATCCGGTAGTCGCGGCTAACGAAGCCCGGCTGGGTGGCGTCGTGCCTCGGCAGCGGGCGGACTCCGGAGAAGGTGTAGACGATCTGCTCCCGGTCCACGGTGATGTCCGGGAAGACGTGGCCGATCAGGTCGAAGAAGTAGTCGATCTCCGACTCGGTGCACACGGCATCTTCAGCCATGTCGGCGTCGACGTCGGTGGTGCCCACCAGGACCCGGTCCCCCATCGGATAGATCAGCACGATCCGGCCGTCGGTGTGTTCGAAGAAGATCTCGCGGCCGTTGCAGGCGGCGAGCAGTTCCGGGTGGTCCAGCACGATGTGCGATCCCTTGGTGCCGCCCATAAAGGCCGACGCCGTGCCCATGGCCTGGTTGGTCAGATCGACCCAGGCGCCGGTGGTGTTGACGATGACGTCGGCGGTGAAGTGGAACCGTTCGCCGGTGAGCTCGTCCCGCAGTTCCACAGTGCTCCCTGTGTTCCCTGCCCCCACCCCGTCTTTTATGCCGTCTTTGACCGCGACGAGCGAGAGGTAGTTGCTGGCGCGGGCGGCACTGGCGCCGGAAGCGCCGGCCTTCTCGCCATCCTGGAGCACGTCAAGGGTCAGCCGCTCCGGGTTGTGGACGGAGGCGTCGAAATAGGTGGCGGTGTACTTGATGCCGGGGTGGAGGCGCGGCAGTTCGGCCAGGGCACGTTTGCGGCCGCGGAACTGGTGGCGGGGCACGGTGCCGCCGTCGCGGGAGAAGAAGTCGTACATGCTCAGCCCGAGTTTGATCAGGAAGGCCCCTCGTTCGGTGTGCTTGCCCTGCTTGTGGGTCAGGAAGCGCATCGGGGCGGCCAGGACCCCGGAGAACGTGCTGAAGATGGGGATGGTGGTCTGCAGCGGCTTCACGTAGTGGGGAGCGATGCGCAGCAGACGGTTGCGTTCGACCACCGACTCCTGAACCAGACGGAATTCGCCGTTTTCGAGGTACCGGATGCCGCCGTGGATCATGTGCGAGGACGCCCCGCTGGCTCCCTGGCAGTAGTCGCCGCGCTCCACGAGGGCGACGTCCACACCCTGCAGGGCCAAGTCCCGGAACGTGCCCACTCCGTTGATGCCGCCGCCGATGATCAGCACCTGGGCATGGGGCCGCGTCCGCAGCTTCTGCACCGATGCTCGCTCGCCGGCCGATGCCTGGTTGCGGGCTGAATCCTTCTGTCCCAAGAACTGCTCCTTTGGGTCTTGTTCTGTGCGGCGCGCCCGGTGGCGCGGCGCCGTTCAACACTATTCTTTGGAATAATGGAAAATGGAGTCAAGCACTATGCACAAACGTGCAGAACGGAAATGGGATGACACCCTCACGCCACTCCGACGCCCTCCGCGCGGCCCAGTTGTATTACCTGCAGGACCTGACCATGGACGCCATTGCGCGCGAGCTCCGGACGTCCCGGTCCACCGTTTCGCGGCTGCTTTCCTCGGCCCGGGAATCCGGTCTGGTGCAGATCCAGATCCGGAGCCCCCTGGACACCGGTCCGGAGCTGGCCAGCATGATCCGCGCCGAATACAAGGTCGATGTGCACGTTGTCCCGGTCGTTGACACGCTGAATGAGGCGGAAACACTGGACCGGGTGGCCATGCAGGCAGCACGCACCATCGGCCCGCTGGTCGATTCGAACGCCATCATCGGCGTCGCCTGGGGTTCCACCCTCAGCGCCGTCAGCCGTCACCTGACCCGGAAGATCACCCACGACAGCGTCATCGTCCAGCTCAACGGCGCGGGCAACATGCAAACCACTGGCATCACCTACGCCTCTGACATCATGCGGCGCTTTGGCAGCGCCTACGGGGCGCGCGTGGAACAGTTCCCGGTTCCGGCGTTCTTCGACCACGCGGCAACGAAGAAGGCCATGTGGAATGAGCGCAGTGTTCAGCGGATCCTGGAGCTGCAGGCCCGCATGAGCATCGCGATTTTCGGTGTGGGATCGGTCGACGCCGACTACCCCAGCCACGTCTACGCCGGCGGCTACCTCGACGAGGAGGACCTGACCGTCCTGGCCAGCTCCGACGTCGTCGGCGATGTGGCCACGGTGTTCTTCCGCGCCAATGGCTCCTCGGACGGCATCACCCTCAACGAACGCTCCACCGGGCCGGACCTGGCGCAGCTGCGCCAGGTACGCCGGAGGATCTGCGTGGTGTCGGGTGCCTCCAAGATCAACGGCCTCCGCGGCGCCCTCGCCGCGGGCCTGGCCACCGACCTGATCCTCGACGAGGCCAGCGCCCGCCGGCTAGTCAGCTTCGACGGCCTGGCGTGACCCGTCCTGCCTGGTCCGGCCTGCCGCGCTGGCCTGCCGTGGGGAGTAGCGCCGGCGGAGTCGGTAAAGTCGATGGTATGAAACCCTCGCCCCGGCTCAGCCTCAACAACGGCGTCCTGATCGACCAGTTGGGGTTCGGACTCTACAAGGTGCCTTCCGCGGACGCCGCCGGACTCGTGACCATGGCGCTCGAGGCAGGCTACCGCCATTTTGATACCGCCGCCATGTACGGCAACGAGACGGGCGTTGGCCGGGGCATTGGTTCGCTCTCCGGCTTCTCAACCCGCGACGACGCCCGCGGCGGTTCCGGCGAGTCCTCCCCCGCGCTCTCGCGCGAAGACCTCTTCGTCACCACCAAACTCTGGAACGACGACCAGGGGTACGACGCCACACTGCGCGCCTTCGACGAGTCCATGGCCAACCTCGGTCTGGAATACGTGGATCTGTACCTCATCCACTGGCCCTGCGCGCAGCGCGGGCTGTATCCCGAGAGCTACCGTGCGATGGAGACCCTGTACAGGGAGGGCAAGGCGCGGGCTATCGGAGTCTCGAATTTCCAGCCGGCCCACCTCCAACACCTGCTGCAGACCGCCGAGGTGGTGCCGGCCGTCAACCAGATCGAACTGCACCCCTGGCTGCAGCAGGAGGAACTGCGCACGCTGCACCGCGAGCTCGGAATCACCACGGAGGCGTGGAGTCCGCTGGGCCGCGGCCAGGTCCTGCAGGATCCGGTGGTGCTGGAGCTCGCAGCCGCGCACGGCAAGACCGCGGCCCAGGTCATCCTCCGCTGGCATGTCCAGCTCGGCCATGTCGCCATCCCGAAGGCGAGCTCCCACGCCCGGATCGGCGAGAACCTGGACGTCTTCGGCTTCAGCCTCGACGACGCCGCCATGGCAGCACTGGCCGGTCTGGAACGTGGCTTCCGCACCGGCTCCCACCCGGACTCCGTCAATTAGGACATATCGAATGGAATACGTGGACACCGAGACCTCCCCCAGCACGCCCCTGTTCAGCGCCGGGCTCGAGGCCCGCACCCATGCCGCCGGGGTGCTCCTGGACGGCACCAGAGTCGCGTACTGGACCTACGAACCGGTCCGCGTGACCCCGGAGACGCGGACCATCTTGGTCATCCACGGCTTCCGCGGCGACCACCATGGCCTGCTCCGGGTAGCCGACCAGCTCCCCGAGATGCGGCTCATCATGCCGGACCTCCCCGGCTTCGGCAGCTCCGCAGCCTTCGCGGGTGCCGAACACAGCGTCGAGAGCTATGGCCGGTTCATCTCCAACTTCATGGCGGCCCTGGGTCTGGGCACCGACACGGTCCTGCTGGGGCACTCCTTCGGCTCGATTGTCGCCAGCCACTATGTGGCGGCCCACCCCGGCACGGTTTCGGAGCTGATCCTGGTCAACCCGATCGCCGCTCCCGCCCTCGAAGGGCCCAAGGGTCTCATGACCAAACTCGCCGTCCTCTACTACGAGGCCGCCGCCCGCCTTCCCCGCCGGCTGGGACAGGGCCTGCTGCGCAGCCAGCTGATCGTGCGGGTGATGAGCGAGACGATGGCGAAAACCAAGGACAAGCAGCTGCGCCGTTTCGTGCATGCCCAGCACAGCGCGTATTTCTCCGCGTTCGCTGACCGGGAGAGTCTGCTGGAGGCGTTCAAGGCCTCCGTCGGCGGCAACGTCGCCGAAGTGGCCCGGAGCCTCACCCTTCCCGTGCTGCTGATCGCCGGGGAAAAGGACGAGATTGCGACGCTGCCTGACCAGCACACGCTGCTGGCCCTGCTGCCGGATGCGCGCCTTGACGTCATCCCGGACGTCGGCCACCTGATCCACTACGAAACCCCGGAACCCGCCGCGGGCTTCATCCGACGCTTCCTGAAGGACCACTCCGCGTGAAAATCCTCATCGATGCCCGTTTCACCCGGCTGGACCACCACGACGGCATCAGCCGCTACGGCGCCAGCCTGATCGCCGCCACGGCCAGGATCGCCGACGTCTCTATGCTGGTCAGCGATGTCCGCCAGCTGGCCATGCTGCCGGATGTGCCGTACACGCTGATCAACAGCCCGCTGTCCCCGGCGGAGTTGTTTGTCGCCGGCAAGGTCAACAAGCTCGGCGCCGACGTCGTGGTGTGTCCCATGCAGACCATGGGCAGCTGGGGCCGGAAGTACGCCCTGGTGCTCACCCTGCACGACCTGATCTACTACGAGCACCCGGCACCTCCCGGCTTCCTTCCGGCCCCGGTCCGGGTCCTCTGGCGGCTGTACCACAAGGCGTTCTGGCCGCAGCGGCTACTGCTGAACCGGGCCGACGTCGTCGCGACCATCAGCTCCACCACCGCCGCACTCATTTCGAAGTACCGGCTCACCCGGCGTCCCGTCAGGATCGTGGGCAACGCCCCGCAGCACGGCCACACGCCGCGGGACCCCGGCGCGGGAGCGGACAAGACGCTGCTCTACATGGGTTCGTTCATGCCGTACAAAAACGTTGAGACCATGATCCGGGGCATGGCGGAACTCCCGGACATGAGCCTGCACCTGCTCAGCCGGATCACCCCCGAGCGCCGGGCGGAACTCGAGGCCCTCGCGCCGGCGGGCGCGGACATCGTCTTCCACAACGGCGTGACCGACGCCGAGTATGAGGCTCTGCTGGAACGCACCACGGCCCTGATCAGCCTGTCCAAGGCGGAGGGCTACGGCCTGCCCCTCGTGGAAGCCATGTCCCACGGGACCCCCGTGATCGCCAGCGACATTCCGATCTTCCGCGAGGTGGGCGGCGACGCCGTCAGTTACGTCCACCCGGATTCACCGGCCGAGTTCGCCGCTGCGGTCCGGAACCTCGAGGAACCGGACTTGTGGAAGACCCGTTCCCGCCGCTCGGTGGAGCGCGCCGCCGACTTCAGCTGGGACGAGTCGGCCCGCAGGCTGCTCGAGACCGCCGAAGAGGCAATGGCACTGCGCGCCCGCCGGTCCGGGCTTCCGAAGGCAGCGCCCCGTAAGTAGCCGGCCGGCCGGATTAATCCGCGGCCGACTGGCCGGTACGCTGCGGGGCCGCCGTTGGGTATCGGCGAACCCGCACTGAACCGGCGACCCCGGAGCTGTCCGCGGCAGGGAAGACCTAGAGCACGTCCACGCCGTCGAGCCGGAGCTGCACCGGATCGTCGGTGCGTTTGGCGGCCGCGGCAACCTTGACCGCCCGCAGCGCCTTGGTGACCTGAGGGGCCTGGCCGTACGGGATGAAGAGCAGCGTCCGGACGTCCTCGCCGGCAGCCGGCACTCCTCCCTGGCTCGGAGCACCGGCCAGCACGAGGGGCGCCGGGCCGGCGGTCCGCAGCAGGATGCCCTGCGCGCCCAGCTGCTGCTCAACGGCCTGGCTGAAGTGCCCGACGGCGGTCCGGCCGCCGGTGATGGAGGCAACCCGGACAGCCGGGGGCAGCTGGAGTTCCCGGCGCAGGGACAGTTCCCGCTGGGCGTAACCAGCGGGGTCCCAGCGCAGCAGGGCGCCGACTCCGGAGGCGTCGTCGGCGGTGATGACCACCAGGCCGCCATCGCCCGCCGGGCGGACCAGGGCGGCGGCGTTGAACCAGCGGCGGACGGCGTCCTCCCCCGCCCGCAGGTTTTCGCGGCGCAGCAGCGAATCGCCGTCGAGCAGCAGTGCCGCCGCATAACCGCCGGCCGCGACCGGCTCCGCACCGACCGTGGCCACCACCAGGGCCTTCGAATCCGGAACCATGGCCAACACCCGGTCCCCAGACGAGGTGATGACCGGCTTCCCCGGGAAGGCGCGGCCCAGCTCCTCAGCAGTGCGCAGGGCACCCGTGGCGCCCCGCCGGAGCCGGACCCCGTTGCACGTACCGCAGCGCCAGGCCGGCGCCGGCGTCGAGCACCAGCGGCACTGCGGCACGGCCGAGCTTCCGCTGGCCCCGGCGATGGCCAGCGGCCCGCTGCAGGCGGTGCAACGCGCCGGTTCGCGGCAGTTTTCGCACGCAAGCGACGGCGCATAGCCCGCCCGCGCCACCTGGACCAGAACCGGGCCGCGTTCCAGCCCTTCCTTGGCCGCGCGCCAGGCGGCGCCCGGCAGCCGGGCGATCCTGGCCAGCGGATCATGTTCGAGTTCGTAACTGTCGGCGGTGTTCAGCACCCGCGGAACGGTCCGGCGGACGACGGCGCGGTCCGCCTCCACCGGCCACGCCCAGCCGGCCTCGACGAGGCGCTGCGTTTCGGTACTCCGGGTGTGCCCGGCGAGAAGGCAGGCAGCGCCCTCCTGCTCGGCCCGCAGCAGCAGGACTTCGCGGGAGTGGGCGTAGGGTGAGCGCTGCTCGATGTGCAGATCGTCGCCGTCGTCCCAGCAGACCACCAGACCAAGGTTGTGGACCGGCGCGTAGGCCGCGGAGCGGGTGCCGACAGCCACCCCGGCGGCACCGCTGAGGATCCGCAGGAAGCTGCGGTAGCGCGGGGTCTGGCCGTCGTCCGCGGTGAGCCGGGCAACGTCCCCTGCCGGCAACAGCTGCAGGAGTGCGGCTTCCACCCGGTCCAGGTCCCGGTAGTCGGGGACAACGACGACGGCGCCGCGGCCGGACAGGCGCACGGCCGCCACGGCCTCGGCAATCATTCGCGGCCAGCCGCCGGGACCGAAGCCCTGGAGCGCGCTGAGCACGGCCCGCGGCGACTCCCCTGCGTTGAGGTGCTGCAGGAACGCCCGGCCGTTGCGGTACGAGGCCCAGCTGGACGTTTCCAGACCCGCAGGAATCGCGGTTCCGGCCCCGGCTTCGGTCCCCTCGGCTGCGAAGAGGGACGGATCCAGGACGCCGTCAGGGGCGAGGTCTTTCTCCAGCTTCGCCATCCGCGGCGGCACGGCCACGCGCAGCACATCGCTGACGCTGCCGGCGTAGCGCGCAGCGACTCGTCCGGCGAGTTCGGCGATGGGGGCCGTCAGCACCGGAACGGGAGAGACAACTTTGTGCAGCGGGACGAGGGGGTGGCCGGCGTCGGATTCCGGCACGCGGTCAATCAGGTACCCGGCCAGTTCCTGGCCGTTGAACTTCACCTTGACGCGGACCCCGGGCTGCGCCGCAGTGTCGAGCCCGGCCGGCACGCTGTAGTCGAACGGCCGGTCGAGGTGTGGGAGGGAGGATTCCAGCCGCACCTGTGCGACCGGAAGCCGGGCGGCCAGGGCGGGGCCTGAGAATGCCGCCGCGGAAGCTGGAAAACCTTGCAGCAGCGAGAGCTGGAGGGGCTCGTCCGACGCTGCGGCACCATGGGTCGGGCTCATCGCGCAGGTCCTCCCTTCAACAGCAGTCCGTGCCGGCCTAAGGCGGTGCCGGCTCAATAAAGAGTAGCCAGGCCGCCAGTATCGGCGGCCTGGCTACAGCACATCACATGGCTGTGACGTTTTGGCATCAAAGCGGACAGCGGCTCCGGCCTCAGGCGTTAAAGAAGGCCTTCAGCTCGTCCACGCGGTCCAGGCGTTCCCACGTGAAGTCGGGGTCTTCGCGGCCGAAGTGGCCGTGGGCTGCGGTCTTGGCGTAGATCGGGCGTTTCAGGTCGAGGGCATCGATGATGGCACGGGGGCGCAAGTCGAAGATCTCCGCGATCGCGGCGCTGATCCGGGCGGGATCCACGGTCTCGGTGCCGAAGGTCTCGACGTAGGTTCCCACCGGGCGTGCCTGGCCGATCGCGTAGGCGATCTGGATCTCGGCGCGCTTCGCGAGGCCTGCAGCCACCACGTTCTTGGCTACCCAGCGCATCGCGTACGCGGCCGAGCGGTCCACCTTGGACGGATCCTTGCCGGAGAAGGCGCCGCCGCCGTGGCGGGCCATGCCGCCGTAGGTGTCCACGATGATCTTGCGGCCGGTGAGGCCGGCGTCGCCGACGGGGCCGCCGATGACGAAGGCGCCGGCGGGGTTCAGGATGTTCTTGGTCCGCGAGATGTCCAGATTGGACAGCGCCATGACCGGGTCCACCACGTGGGTGGCCAGGTCGGCACGGAGCTGGTCCAGGCTGGCGCCTTCGGCGTGCTGGCTGGAGATGACGACGGTCTCGACCGAGACGGGCCGGTCGCCGTCGTAGCCGACGGTCACCTGGGTCTTGCCGTCGGGGCGCAAGTAGGCGAGCTCGCCGTTCTTGCGGACCTCGGTAAGGCGCTCGGAGAGCCGGTGCGCGAGCCAGATCGGAACCGGCATGTAGGAAGGGGTCTCGTCGCTGGCGTAGCCGAACATCAGGCCCTGGTCGCCGGCGCCCTGGAGGTCGTAGTCATCCTCCTGGCGGCCTTCGCGGGCCTCCAGCGAATTGAAGACGCCGCCGGCGATGTCGTTGGACTGCTGGCCGATAGAGACCGACACGCCGCAACGGGCGCCGTCGAAACCGTTGGCCGAGGAGTCGTAGCCGATGCCCAGGATGGTTTCCCGGACGATCTGCGGGATTTCGACGTACGCGTCGGTGGTGACCTCGCCGGCCACGTGGACCAGCCCGGTGGTGGCCAACGTCTCTACGGCCACCCGTGACTCCGGGTCCTTGGTCAGCAGGGCGTCGAGGATCGCATCGCTGATCTGGTCGCAGATCTTGTCGGGGTGTCCTTCGGTCACCGACTCGGAGGTGAAGAGCCGGAGCGAGGCGGGCGTGGACCCGTGGAAATCAGGGATGTGCAGCGGTAAAGTCACTCAACTACCTTACTGGTTGGAAAACGGACGTCCGGCGGCGTGTGTCCCTGTGCTAAGGAGACTTTGCTTACGCCCGGCTCAAGCCGGCGGAACAACCCGGCTCAACTCGGCGCTGATGCGGTCTATCACGGCAGCCGCGACGTCGGATTTGGAACCCGACGCCTCTTGGGGTTCGGAGCCGGAGCGGGAAAGGATGACTACGGAGTTGGTGTCCTCGCCGAAGACCTTGTCCTGGCCCACGTGGTTGACCACCAGCAGGTCACACGCCTTGCGGCGCAGCTTGGCCGCGGCATATTCCAGGACGTCGCCGTCGGCGTCGCCGGTCTCGGCCGCGAAGCCGACGATCAGCTGGTTACGGGAGGCCGCGTGGCGGACCTCGACGAGTTCCCGCAGGATGTCCGGGTTCCGGACCAGCGAGATGACAGGATCGTCGACGTCGTCGCGCTTCTTGATCTTGGTGCCGGAGACATCCGCCGGGCGGAAGTCGGCGACGGCGGCGGCCATGATGATGACGTCGGAATCGGCGGCGGCGTGCAGTGCCGCCTCGCGGAGTTCCAGGGCGGTCTCCACTTTGACGACGTCGACGCCGGACGGCGGCGGGACGTCCATGTGGGCGGCCAGCAGGCGGACCTTCGCGCCGGCGTCGCGGGCGGCGGCGGCCAGCGCCACTCCCTGCTTGCCGGAAGAGCGGTTTCCGAGGAACCGGACGGGGTCCAGGGGTTCGCGGGTGCCGCCGGCGCTGATCGTGACGGTGAGCCCGGCCAGCGGGCTTTGCGGGGAAGAAAATGCGGCGTCCGACGCCGGCAGGGGCGCCGTCGCTGGTACCGCCGGTGCACCGGCGAGTGCCAGGGCTGCTTCGAAAATGGCCTCGGGTTCGGGCAGCCTCCCCGGTCCGGAGTCCGATCCGGTGAGCCGGCCGGAGGCGGGCTCCAGTACCGTGACGCCCCTGCTGCGGAGCGTCTCGACATTGGCCTGCGTCGCCGGGTGCTGCCACATCTCGGTGTGCATGGCCGGGGCCATCAGC
Source organism: Arthrobacter sp. 05N429 (assembly GCF_056397045.1). Lineage (NCBI taxonomy): Bacteria > Bacillati > Actinomycetota > Actinomycetes > Micrococcales > Micrococcaceae > Arthrobacter > Arthrobacter sp. 05N429. The sequence goes on along the minus strand of NZ_JBFTMQ010000003.1, from coordinate 133,846 downwards.
ACCGGGCAGCCGCCCGCCATGAGCAGGGTGTTGGTGAGGAGGTCGTTAGCCTGGCCGGTAGCGGCGCGTGCCAGCAGGTCGGCGGTGGCGGGGGCCACCACGATCAGCTCGGCTTCGTGGCCGAGGCGGACGTGGTTGACGGTGTGCACGTCGTCGAAGATGCTGTTGCTGACCGGATGCCCGGACAGCGCTTCCCACGTAGCGACGCCGACGAAGCGGGTCGCGGCCTCCGTGGGGATGACCGTGACGTCATGGCCGGCTTCAGTAAAAAGCCGGAGGAGCGACGCCACCTTGTAGGCGGCTATCCCTCCCCCGACTCCGAGGACTATGCGCACGTGACCTCCGTCTGCGTCTGCGGAATTACTCTGCAGGTTCGATCGGGGTGGAAACGAGCTTGCCTTCGTTGATTTCGCGCAGGGCGATGGAGAGCGACTTCTCGTTCAGCTTGGTGTCGACCAGCGGGCCGACATACTCGAACAGGCCCTCGTGCAGCTGGGCGTAGTAGGCGTTGATCTGACGTGCGCGCTTGGCGCCGAAAATCACCAGTCCGTACTTCGAGTCGGCAGCCTTCAGCAGCTCGTCGATCGGCGGGTTGATGATGCCTTCAAGGTTCGTGGACACGAATTCTCCAAATTCTAACGGGCTGATGGCTTCCCGCGGCTAGCGCGGGTGGGGGGTCAGCCCCATGAGTGAAACGAGCTCGTCCGCTGCCCGGCGAACGTCGTCATTAACAACGGTGTGGTCGAACTCCGGTTCAGCAGCTAGCTCTACTTTACCGGTTTCCAGCCGCCGCTGCTGTTCCTCGGCGCTTTCCGTGCCGCGGCCCACCAGCCGACGCACCAATTCGTCCCAGCTGGGCGGCGCCAGGAACACGAACTGGGCATCCGGAACGGCCTGCCTGACCTGACGCGCTCCCTGCAGATCGATTTCCAGGAGCACCGGCCGGCCCTCGGCGATGGCCTCGTTGACCGTGCTCTTCAGCGTGCCGTAGGTATTCTGCCCGTGCACCACGGCCCATTCGAGCAGTTCGCCGGCGGCCACCAGGGACTCGAACTCCTCCTTCGACTTGAAGTAGTAGTGCACGCCGTCGATTTCCCCGGGCCGCGGAGCCCTGGTGGTGGCCGAAACGGACAACCAAACCTCGGGATAGTTGTCCCGGATGTAGGTGGACACGGTGCCTTTGCCAACAGCCGTCGGGCCGGCGAGGACTGTCAGTCCCGGTTTGTTGCTCACATATTCCTTTGGGCGGTTTGAAGTCAGCGCGGCGGACCGGGCTGTTTGTCGTCTATAAAATCTACCAGCGCCCGGCGCTGGTGAATTCCCAGGCCGCGGACCCGGCGCGACGCGGCGATGCCGAGCTGGTCCATGATGGCCGCGGCACGCACCCGCCCGATTCCGGGCAGCGCCTCCAGCAGTTCCACGATCCTCATCCGGGCGATCGCATCATCGCTCTCCCCTGCGCTGAGCAATTCGGCAATGGTCAGCTTCCCCGATTTCAGCCGGTCCTTGGCGGTGGCCCGGGTGGTCCTGGCGGCGGCGGCCTTGCTCAAGGCATCGGCACGCTCCTGCGGAGTGAGGGGTCGCAAACTCACTGAATGCCTCCCTGCATTGTCAGACGGGCCGCAGGAACGGCCCGGCGGGACGGGGCCGAACGGCCCCGGCCGGTACCGCGGACTTGTCCTGAACCTACCGTCTGGATGCCGAAGAAATCAATGCATGATTGCCCCGGCCCCAGCTTGTCCAAAGGTCGGGCCGGGGCGCAGGACTGTCGACGTCGGCCCGGCGCCAATGCGGCTGCGCCCATTCACCACGAATGGCCGCAACGACCGTCCCCATAGCGGCCACTTGCGTCAAATGGGTGCTAGAACCCGTGCCGACGCCGGCCCCGCCTGCGCCCGTTCGCCACGAATGGCCGCAACGACCCTCACCATAGCGGCCACTTGCGTCAGATGGGTGGCCGCGACGAGTGACGGTGGCCGCCCGGGCCATCGGGATCAGCCTGGTACGCCCACTTCGCTCCCCAAGGTTTCGGCCACCCCTGTCTTGGCTGACGCACGGGACCCAGATCGAAGAACCCGGTGCCCGACTAGGCCGAGCGGAGCTCCTCGAGGGTCCGCAGGGCTGCGTCGCTGAGGTCCTGGATCCGCGGACCGGCGCCGAGAATGTCACGGCTGGACGTCCCGAGCACCTGGCTATAAGCGCTGCCAAAGGTGCGGCGCAGGTCCGCCGCGGTGGCGCCCTGCGCGCCGAGGCCCGGGGCCAGAATGGGGCCGCGCACCGCTGCGAGGTCCAGGTCCAGGTCAGTGAGGGCGGAGCCGACGGTCGCACCGACGACGAGTCCGGTTGACCCCAACTCCCCTTCATACCGCTGGTTTTCCGCCGCCGCCGCCCGGACGATCCGGCGTGCCACGGAGTCCGCGCCGCCGACATGCTGGACGGACGCGCCTTCCGGGTTGGATGTCAGCGCCAGGACGAACACGCCGCGCCCGGTCTGCGCGGCGAGGTCCAGTGCGGGCCGGAGCGATTCGAAGCCCAGGTAGGGGCTCAGGGTCACCGAGTCGGCGGCCAGGGCGGAGCCGTCCCTCAGCCACGCGTCGGCGTAGGCGGCCATGGTGGAGCCGATGTCGCCGCGCTTGGCGTCGGCAATAGTCAGGACCGAGGCGTCCGCCGCCGCGGCGAGGACACGTTCCAGCACAGCCATGCCTGCGGAACCGTGCCGCTCATACAGGGCCACCTGGGGTTTGACCGCGGCAGCGAGCGAAGCCACCGCGTCCAGGACGGTGAGCGAGAACCGCTCCAGCCCGGCGACGTCGTCGTTCAGTCCCCAGCGCTGCAACAGCGCCGGGTGCGGGTCGATCCCGACGCACAACTGGCCGCGGTCCGCCATGGCCCGGCCCAGCCGGGAGCCGAAGGACTCCCGACCGGCCGTCTCAGTGGCAGCAGCCTCAGGCATTCTGCGATACCGCATTCTGCGAGGCAAACAGCGCAGCCGCGTGCTCCTGCAGGCTGGTGACCGACCATTCGTAGGTGCGCAGCGCCTCGATCGCCTGGACGGCGGCGTTGAACTCGGCCACCGTGGTGATGCACGGGATGCCGATCGACGTCGCGGCGGCACGCAGTTCATAGCCGTCGCTGCGGGCCTCGCCACCGGAGGGGGTGTTGAAGACCATGTCGATCTCCCCGGCGATGATGAGGTCCGCGATGGTGCCCTCGCCTTCGGCGCTGGAGCCCTCGGCGACTTTGCGGACCGGGGTGGCCTGGATGCCGTTGCGGCGCAGCACGTCGGCGGTGCCGCCGGTGGAGACGATCTCGAAGCCGAGGTCGGAGAGCCGCTTGACGCCCATGATGACCGAACGCTTGTCCCGGTTGGCCACCGAGACGAAGATCTTGCCCTCGGTGGGCAGCGCGTTGTTGGCGGCAGCCTGGCTCTTGGCGAAGGCGGTGTCAAAGTGCTTGTCGATGCCCATGACCTCGCCGGTGGAGCGCATTTCCGGCCCGAGCAGGGAGTCAACCACCTTGCCCTCGGGGGTACGGAAGCGGCTGAACGGCAGCACGGCTTCCTTGACCGAGACCGGGGCGTCCAGCGGCAGCGTGGAGCCGTCGCCGGTTTCCGGGAGCATCTTGTAAGCGGTGCGGAGCTGGTTGATGGTGACGCCGGTGCCGATCAGGGCCGCCGCCTTCGCCATCTGCACACCGGTCGCCTTGGAGACGAACGGGACGGTGCGGGAGGCCCGCGGGTTGGCTTCCAGGACGTAGAGCACGTCGGAGGCCAGGGCGAACTGGATGTTGATCAAGCCGCGGACGCCCACGCCCTCGGCGATGGCCAGGGTGGCGGTGCGGACGCGCTCCAGCACGTTGTTGCCCAGGGTGATGGGCGGAAGCACGCACGCTGAGTCGCCCGAGTGGATGCCGGCCTCCTCGATGTGCTCCATGATGCCGCCGAGGTACATCTCGGTGCCGTCGTAGAGGGCGTCGACGTCGATTTCGACGGCGTCCTCAAGGAACCGGTCGATCAGGACCGGGTGGTCCGGGGTGATCTCGGTGGCGTTGGCGATGTAGCGGGAGAGGTTGGGCTCGTCGTAGACGATCTCCATGCCGCGGCCGCCGAGAACATACGACGGGCGGACCAGGACCGGGTAGCCGATTTCGTCGGCGATCTTCTTGGCATCCTCGAAGGACACAGCGGTGCCGTTCTTCGGCGAGATGAGGCCGCCCTTGTCGAGCACGCGGGAGAAGGCTCCGCGGTGCTCGGCAAGGTCGATCGCCTCCGGGGACGTGCCGAGGATCGGCACGCCGGCGTCGGCAAGCTGCTGGGCGAGCTTGAGCGGGGTCTGGCCGCCGAGCTGGACGAAGACGCCCATGACGCCGCCGGTGCGTTCCTCGGCCGCGATGACCTCGAGCACGTCTTCGAGCGTGAGCGGCTCGAAGTACAGCCGGGTTGACACGTCGTAGTCGGTGGAGACGGTCTCGGGGTTGCAGTTGACCATCACGGTCTCGTACCCGGCCTTGCGCAGCGCCATCGACGCGTGCACGCAGGAGTAGTCGAACTCGATGCCCTGGCCGATCCGGTTGGGGCCCGAACCGAGGATGATGATGGACGGCTTCGCGTGCAGCGCCACCTCGTCCTCCTCGTCGTAGGAGGAGTAGTGGTACGGCGTGTACGCGGCGAATTCGGCGGCGCAGGTGTCCACGGTCTTGTAGACGGGGCGGATGCCGAGGGCCTGCCGGACCCCGCGGACGACGTCCTCGGAGTTGTGCGTCAGGGCGCCGATCTGCTCGTCGGAGAAGCCGTGGCGCTTGGCGCGGGTCAGCATCTCCGGGGTCAGCGCGGCGGCCTGGCGGATTTCCACCGAGATCTCGTTCAGCAGCTGGAGCTGGTCCAGGTACCAGGGGTCGATCTTGGTGGCCTCGAAGAGCTGCTCCACGGTGGCGCCGCCGAGCAGGGCACGCTGGACCTGGTGCAGGCGGTCGGTGGTGGGACGCTTGGACTTCTCGATCAGCTCGGCGACTTCCCATTCCGGGACGTGGCTGAAGTCGAGCTGGGAGCCCTTCTGCTCGAGGGAGCGCAGGGCTTTCTGCAGCGCCTCGGTGAAGTTGCGGCCCATCGCCATGGCCTCGCCCACCGATTTCATGGTGGTGGTGAGGGTGGGGTCCGCCGCCGGGAACTTCTCGAAGGCGAAGCGCGGGACCTTCACGACGACGTAGTCCAGGGTCGGTTCGAAGGACGCCGGCGTCTTCTGGGTGATGTCGTTCGGGATCTCGTCCAGGGTGTAGCCGAGGGAGAGCTTGGTGGCGATTTTGGCGATCGCGAAGCCGGTGGCCTTGGAGGCCAGGGCGGAGGAGCGGGAGACGCGCGGGTTCATTTCAATCACGACGACGCGGCCCGTGTCGGGCTCGACGGCGAACTGGATGTTGCAGCCGCCGGTGTCGACGCCGACTTCGCGGATGACGGCGATGGAGATGTCCCGCAGGCGCTGGTACTCGCGGTCCGTCAGGGTCAGGGCGGGGGCGACTGTGATCGAGTCGCCGGTGTGCACGCCGACCGGGTCGAAGTTCTCGATGGAGCAGACCACCACGACGTTGTCGTTCTTGTCCCGCATCATCTCGAGCTCGTATTCCTTCCAGCCCAGGATGCTCTCTTCGAGCAGCACTTCGCTGGTGGGGCTGTACTGCAGCCCCTGGCCAACGATGCGGCGGAGGTCGTTCTCGTCGTAGGCGAGGCCGGAGCCGAGGCCGCCCATGGTGAAGGAGGGCCGGACGACCATCGGGTAGCCGAGGTCCTCTGCGGCGGTGAGGGCCTCGTCAATGGTGTGGATGATGTGGCTGCGGGCCGATTCCGCGCCGCAGCGCTCCACCACGCCCTTGAACTTTTCGCGGTCCTCGCCAAGCTCGATCGCGGCGATGTTGGCGCCGATCAGTTCGACGTTGTACTTCTCCAGCACACCGTTCTTGTCCAGCGCGATCGCGGTGTTGAGCGCGGTCTGGCCGCCGAGGGTGGGCAGGATCGCGTCCGGGCGTTCCTTGGCGATGATCTTCTCTACCACCTCGGGGGTGATCGGCTCGATGTAGGTGGCGTCGGCGAACTCCGGGTCGGTCATGATGGTGGCCGGGTTGGAGTTGACGAGGATGACGCGGAGGCCCTCCTCCTTGAGGACGCGCAGTGCCTGGGTGCCGGAGTAGTCGAATTCGGCCGCCTGGCCGATCACGATCGGGCCGGAACCGATGACCAGGACGCTCTTAAGGTCAGTTCTCTTGGGCATTACTTCTTGTCCTCAGTCTTGGATTCGGTGGAAGTCTTTGTCTCTGTCTTGGAAGAAGCGTCGGCCATCAGCTGGATGAAGCGGTCGAAGAGGTAGGCCGCGTCGTGCGGGCCGGACGCGGCCTCGGGGTGGTACTGCACCGAGAAGGCCGGGATGTCGAGGCAGGACAGGCCCTCGACGACGTCGTCGTTGAGGCTCACGTGGCTGACCTCGACGCGGCCGAAGCGCTCCTCGGGGGCCTGCGTGGCGCCGTCGAGCGGGGCGTCTACGGCGAAGCCGTGGTTCTGCGAGGTGATCTCCACCTTGCCGGTGCGCCGGTCCATCACAGGCTGGTTGATGCCGCGGTGGCCGTAGCGCAGCTTGTAGGTGCCGAAGCCCAGGGCACGGCCCAGGATCTGGTTGCCGAAGCAGATGCCGAAGTACGGGATCTTCTCGTCCAGGACGGAGCGGAGCAGCTTGACCTGGTTGTCGGCGGTGGCGGGGTCGCCGGGGCCGTTGGACATAAAGAATCCGTCGGGGTTGACCGCCTGGACATCGGCCAGGGTGGCGGTGGCCGGCAGCACGTGCACGCGGACGCCACGCTCGGCGAAGCGGATGGGGGTCATCCGCTTGATGCCAAGGTCGATCGCGGCGATGCTGAAGCGCGGTTCGCCGTCCCAGCCCCAGTCCTTGGGTTCCACGGTGTAGGCCTCGTCGACGCTGACTTCCTCGGCCAGGCGTGAGCCTTCCATCGGGGCGCTGGCCAGAACGGTGTCCACGAGTTCCTTGTCAGTGGCGCGGACGGCGTCGCCGGAGAAGATCCCGGCGCGCATTGTCTTGTGTTCGCGCAGGTGCCGGGTGATGGCGCGGGTATCCACGCCCTGGATGCCGACGATGCCCTGTTCTACCAGCTCCTCGTCGAGGGAGCGTTCCGAGCGCCAGTTGGACGGGCGGCGGGCGGCGTCGCGGACGATGTAGCCGGCCACCCAGATGCGCCGGGACTCGGCGTCGTCCTTGTTCACGCCGGTGTTGCCGATGTGCGGGGCGGTCTGCACCACGAGCTGGCGGGCGTAGGAGGGGTCCGTGATGGTCTCCTGGTAGCCGGTCATGCCGGTCGCGAACACGGCCTCGCCGAGCGCGGTTCCGGTGGCACCGTAGCTGGTCCCGCGGAAGATCCGGCCGTCCTCGAGCACGAGGGCTGCCGGGGTGGAGGCTGCTGCGTTTGATGTCATGTGGTTGGGGTCCGTCACGTTGTTACTTTCCACTATCGGCATTGGCCTGGGGGGCCGCGGGGATCAAATCTTGCAGGGCATTGAGGAGCTTGGTTTTGTCGTCGGCGTGCCGGGTGCGGAACCCGGAATCGAGTTCGCGGGTGCCGAGCATCCAGCTGAGCACCAGGAGTCCGTCCTTTTCGACGAACTTCCCGGCCATGCCGCTTTCCTGCCGCACCCCGGTGAGGCTGGCGGCCGGGATGAAGACCGGGGCCGCGCCGGAGCGGTCGAAGAGCACCCCTTCGCGGTGGACGCTGAGTTCGGCGTTGGTCCTGATGCCCAGATTGTGCACGGCAATGCGGTCCAGCCAGTCACCGGCAGTGGTGGACGCGACGTACTGGCCGTCGGCTACTGCCACCGCGGCGCCCAGCGCTCCGGGGATCTCCGGCAGCGGGTCGACGTCGGCCTGGCGGCGCAGGCGGTTCCGCCAGCCCACCGCCAGCATGGCGAAGATGCCAACGGCGAGGGCCAGCATGATCAGGAAGAAGGGCAGCTTGTCCATCAGGAGAGGCCCTCTGCTGTAGTGCCCGGCGCGGCCGGCGCTTCGGCGAGCCACCGGTACGGGGTGTTGAGTTTACCGTCGAGGACGGTGGGGTGGCCCTTGAAGAATGTCGCCACCACCTTGCCGGGAAGTTCCCGGCCGGCAAACGGAGAGTTACGGCCCATGGTTGCCATCTTAGAAGGGTCCACGGTCCAGCGCGCAGCCGGGTCCACGAGTGTGACGTTCGCGGGTTCGCCGGCGTCGAGCGGGCGGCCCTGGTCCTCGACCCGGCCGATCGCGGCCGGGGCGGTGGACGTGACGCGGGCGAAGTCGGCCCAGCCCATCAGCCCGGTTTCGATCATGGTGTGCTGCACCACGGACAGTGCGGTTTCCAGCCCGGTCATGCCCATGGCGGCCTGCGCCCACTCACATTCCTTGTGTTCGCTGGGGTGCGGGGCGTGGTCCGTGCCGACGACGTCGATCGTGCCGTCGGCCAGCGCGGCGCGCAGGGCCTGGACATCGGCGTCGGTGCGCAGCGGCGGGTTGACCTTGTAGACGGGATCGTAGCTGCGGGCGAGTTCGTCCGTGAGCCAGAGATGGTGCGGGGTGACCTCGGCCGTGACGTTGACGCCGCGGGACTTGGCCCAGCGGATGATCTCCACGGAGCCGGCCGTGGAGACGTGGCAGACATGCAGCCGGGACCCGACGTGCTGGGCGAGCAGGACGTCGCGGGCAATGATGCTTTCCTCGGCGACGGCGGGCCAGCCGGTGAGGCCCAGGACGGCCGAGACCTCGCCTTCATTCATTTGCGCGCCGGCGGTGAGCCGCGGTTCCTGCGCGTGCTGGGCGACGACGCCGTCGAACGCCTTGACGTACTCCAGCGCCCGGCGCATCAGCACGGGGTCGTGGACGCATATCCCGTCGTCGGAGAAAACGCGGACGTGCGCGCGGGAATCGGCCATCGCGCCGAGTTCGGCGAGCCGCTCCCCCGCGAGGCCGACCGTGACGGCGCCGACCGGGCGGACGTCCACCCAGCCGGCGGTACGGCCGAGCGTAAGGACCTGTTCGACGACGCCGGCGGTGTCCGCCACCGGGGTGCTGTTGGCCATCGCGTGCACGGCGGTGTAGCCGCCCAGGGCCGCGGCGCGGGTGCCGGTCTCGACCGTTTCGGCGTCTTCGCGGCCGGGTTCGCGCAGGTGGGTGTGGATGTCCACCATGCCGGGCAGTGCCACGAGTCCGGCGGCCTCAATGACAGTGGCGCCGTCGGCGGACAGGTCCTGGCCTCGTTCGGCGATGATCCCGTCGCGGATCAGGAGGTCTTCGGGGGCTCCGCCGAGAATGGCGGCTCCGCGGATCAGGTAGGCGCCGGTGACTGCGTCCTGTTGCTGTGATGCCATCAGTGGCTCTCCTTGGTGACGGGGGCGGAGTTGTTCTCTGCGGAAGTGGGGGTGGCGTGGATGGCCGGTTCGCGGGTGTCCCCGGAGAGCAGCAGGTAGAGGGCCGCCATCCGGATGGAGACGCCGTTGCGTACCTGCGCCAGCACCGTGGATCGGGGCGAGTCGGCCGCAGCGGAGGAAATCTCCAGGCCCCGGTTCATGGGCCCGGGGTGCATGATGATGGTGTCCTTCAAACCCAGGCTGTCCAGGGCACGGAGCCGGTTGTCGTCGAAGCCCCAGCGGCGGGAGTATTCGCGCGTGGTCGGGAAGAACGAGGCGTTCATCCGTTCGCCCTGCACGCGGAGCATCATCATGGCGTCCACGCCGCGGGCGAGGGTCTCGTCCAGGTCGTAGCTGACCGCGCAGGGCCACTGTTCGACGCCGATCGGCAGCAGCGTCGGCGGCGCCACCAGGGTAACCTCGGCGCCGAGGGTGCGCAGCAGCCAGACGTTGGAGCGGGCCACCCGGGAGTGCAGCACGTCCCCGGCGATCGCTACGCGCATCCCCGTGAGGTCCGCCCCCGCGGACGGGGTGCCGGCCAGTTTGGACCAGTGCCGGCGCATGGTGAACGCGTCCAGCAGCGCCTGGGTGGGGTGTTCATGGGTGCCGTCGCCGGCGTTGATGACGGCGGCGTCGATCCAGTCCGTGGCGGCGAGCCGGTGCGGGGCGCCGGAGGCCCAGTGCCGGATGACGACGGCGTCGGCGCCCATCGCGGAGAGCGTCTGGGCCGTGTCCTTGAGGGATTCGCCCTTGGAGACGGAGGAGCCTTTCGCGGCGAAGTTGATGACGTCGGCGGAGAGCCGTTTGGCGGCGGCCTCGAAAGAGATGCGGGTGCGGGTGGAGTCCTCGAAGAACAGGTTGACCACGGTGCGGCCGCGCAGCGTGGGAAGTTTCTTGACCTCGCGCTCCCCCACGGCCGCCATTTCCTCGGCGGTGTCGAGGATGCGGACGGCGTTGGACAGGCTCAGGTCTTCGGTGGAGAGCAGGTGCCTCATGCGGTGGCCTCGATGACCACTTCGTTGACGGGGGCGCCGTCGACCGAGTCCGTTTCGGCCAGCCGGACCCTGACTTTCTCGGACGAGGAGGTGGGGAGGTTCTTGCCGACGTGGTCCGCGCGGATGGGCAGCTCCCGGTGGCCGCGGTCAATCAGAACCGCGAGGCGGACGATGCGCGGGCGGCCGAGGTCGATAATCGCGTCCAGGGCGGCCCGGATGGTCCGGCCGGAGTACAGGACGTCGTCGATCAGCACCACGACTTTGTTGTCGATGCCGGTGCGGGGAAGCTGCGTGGGGTACGGCGGGCGCATGGCCTGATGGGAAAGATCGTCCCGGAACATGGTCACATCCAACTGGCCGACGATCGCGGCGGGGTCCACGGTGGGATCGGCGGCGGCAATCTTGGCGGCGAGCCGCACGGCGAGGGGGTAGCCCCTCCGCGGGATGCCCAGCAGGACGAGGTCTTGGGAGCCCTTGTTGGACTCAAGAATCTCATGGGCGATACGAGTGAGTGCACGGTCGATGTCCGCCTGGTTGAGTACCACTCGGGTGAGTACAACCTTGGCCGGAACCGGTGCTTCTGGAACAGAAGTCAACGCTCGTCTCCCCTTTCCCCGCCTCACGGGACGGAATTAAAAAAGGATTGTTTGCCTTCTCAAATTACCACAGCGCTACTGGCGCCCCGGCGCTGCCGGCATGCGTTTAACCTCACACGGACATAGGCTCGGGTTCATGACGACCAACGAGCCGCGGCCGGGGCAAGACCACCCCGCGTACTCCCCCGGCGGCCAACCGCTGCCGCAGCAGGCCAACCCGACGTGGCTGGGGCATGTCCAGCCGGAATACTACCGGCAGGCACCGGCCAACGACCGTGGCGGGTTCCAGCCGGTCCTCCCGCCGGCGCTCCCAGCGGCGCGGCGCGGCCGCAGTTCCGCGGGACTGTCCGGGCTCCTGCTGGCCGGCCTGTTTCTGGCGTTCTTCAGCCTCTTCCTGGTCCTCCCGTTCCTTCTGGGCAGCACCGGGATCTCGGGCTTCGTTATCGGGTTCATCGCCTCGCTCATTCCCTTGGGGACAGTGCTGCTGACGGTGCGCTTCATCGACCGCTGGGAGCCGGAGCCGCGGCCGCTGCTGCTGTTCGCCTTCGTTTGGGGAGCGGTGGTCTCGATTGCCGTGACCATGCTCCTGCAGCCCTATTTCTCGGCCGTGGCGGGGCCCGCCTCGGGACTGGACTACACGACGTTCGCCGTGACCGTCCAGGCGCCGGTGGTGGAGGAATTCGCCAAGTCCCTGGGGTTGCTGCTGCTCCTGCTCTTCGCCCGGAAGCATTTCGACGGCCCGGTCGACGGGGTGGTGTTCGCCTTCACCATCGCGGCCGGCTTCGCGTTCACCGAGAACATCCTCTATTTCGGGCGTGCGATCGCCGAATCCAGCGACCCCGGCACCGAGTTGGCGGTGGTGTTCTTCCTCCGCGGGGTCATGTCGCCGTTCGCCCACGCCATCTTCACGGGCACCACCGGGCTGATCATGGGCTTCGCCGCGCGACGCTGGCACAACGGCCTGTCCGTGCTGGCGTTCGCCGTCGGCCTGGTCCCCGCGATGCTGCTGCACAGCGCCTGGAACAGCATGGGCGCGGACTTCCTGGCCACGTACGTGCTGGTGCAGGTGCCAATCTTCCTGCTGGCGGTTGTGGTCATCGTGCTGCTGCGCGTCGCCGAGCGCAGGCTTACCCGCCAGCGGCTCAGGGAATACTCGGCCGCCGGCTGGTTCAGCGCGGCCGAGGTGGACATGCTGGCCACCAGCGGCGGCCGCCGCTCCGCCCTGCGCTGGGCAAAGTCCACCGGCCGCGGCCCGCAGATGAAGGCCCTGCTCCATGCCGCCACCCAGCTGGCCTTCACCCGTCAGCGGATCCTCAGCGGCCGGGACGTTCCGGCGCACCAGCTCGATGAGCGCCACCAGCTCGCCGAAATCGCCGCCCTCCGGGCCGCCGTCGTTCGCTAGGAGCGTTCGCTGACTGTGCGTCAGCGTGCTGCCAGTTCCCGCAGCAGCTCGAAACCCGGACGGTCAACCGAAGCTGCCGTCGCCGTGAGCAGGACCACCCCGGCCTTTGCTTCCCGGTCCAGGCCGATCCAGCTGCTGAACCCGCCCGTGCCGCCGTTGTGCCAGGTGATCCGCCGTCCCTTGGAGTCGAGGGTCAGCCAGGCGGCGCCGATGCGGACCGCGGGGCCGGCGAATTCTTCCACCGGATCGAGGGCGGACATGCCCGGGGCGGTGCCGTCGAGGAGCGCCCCGGCGAGCCGGGCGAGGTCCTGGATGGCGGCGCGGATGCCGCCGGCCGGAGCCAGCGCCTCGCCCGTCCAGGGTTGCCGGGGCCGGCCCCGACGGCTTGTGCCGGTGAGGGCGTGGGGGCCGAGTTCGCCGGGGGTGGCGGGCAGGTACACCGAGTCGAGGGCCAGCGGCCGGCTGAGGCGTGCCGCCACAAGGTCCCGGTAGCTCATCCCGGCGCCGGCCGCGATTGCGTGGCCGAGGAGCTCGAACCCGAGGTTGGAATACCGTGGCCGCGGACCCTGCAGTCGCGGCCCCGGCAGCCGTACGGCACGGGCCTGCTCCAGCAGATCCGCGAGGCTCTCCCCATACGGGTTTTCGCCCTGCAGGAAGAGTGACACCGTGCGCCGCATCATGGACGCGGAACCGGGTGTTGCCGGTGCCAGCCGGGGCAGCCCCGAGGCATGCCGGCTCAAGGCGCCAAGGCTGACGCCCGCCGCGGCACAGTTCCCCAGCGGCAACAGTCCCCCGAGCAGGGTGTCCGGGGAAATCTCGCCCCGCCCGCACGCGTCCGCGTAGAGCAGGCCGGTGATCCCCTTGGAGATTGAGCCGATCTCGAAATCCGATTCGGCAGCGACTCCGCTGACCCCGATGGTTGTCTCTCCGCCGGCGATGGCGGCCGCGGCAAACCTTGGGTGCCCGGACCCCAGCCGGGTGCGGAGCGTTGCCTCGAGCACGGAATCGGTGTCCACCCGCACACGATATCCGTTACGTCAGCGCCGTCAAAGAACCGGCCGGGAATGAAAGAACCCCGCCCGGGATGTCCCGGACGGGGTTCTTCGAGGCGCGGTGCGCTAAGCGAGCAGCGAAGGCTTCAGCTGCTGCAGGCGGCCCAGCAGGCCGTTGATGAACGACGGCGACTCGTCCGTTGAGAGGGTCTTGGCAAGCGCCACGGCCTCGCTGACGGCAACGCCGTCGGGGACATCATCGTTGTAGAGCAGCTCCCAGGTGCCGATCCGCAGGATGGTGCGGTCCACGGAGGGCATCCGCTCCAGCGTCCAGCCCTGAGAATAGGTTTCCAGGAACTCGTCGATCGCCGCCTGGTGGGAGACAACGCCCTCGACGATTTCGAGGGTGTACGGGTTGACGATCTGGTCCGTCTGTTCCCGGCGGGACTTCAAAACATCGAACGCCGAGACGGAACGCTGTTCCGCCTCGAAGAGAACATCCAGGGCCCGGTTACGGGCCTTACCGCGTGCACTCACTAGTCGTTGACCCGGCCGAGGTAGCTGCCGTCGCGGGTGTCGACCTTGACCTTGGTGTTGTTCTCGACGAACAGGGGCACCTGGATCTCGTAGCCGGTTTCGAGGGTGGCGGGCTTGGTGCCGGCCGAGGAGCGGTCGCCCTGCAGGCCCGGTTCCGTGTAGGTGATCTCGAGCACAACGCTCGGGGGCAGTTCGATGTAGAGCGGGTTGCCTTCGTGGATGGCGATGTTGACCATCTGGTTTTCGAGCATGAAGTTGGTGGCGTCGCCGACGGTTGCACCCGGAACGGTGAGCTGGTCGAAGTCGGACGTGTCCATGAACACGAAGTCGGCGCCGTCCTGGTACAGGTACTGGTAATCGCGGCGGTCCACCGTGGCGGTCTCGATCTTGAGTCCGGCGTTGAAGGTCTTGTCGACGACCTTGCCGGACATCACGTTGCGCATCTTGGTGCGGACGAACGCGCCACCCTTGCCGGGCTTGACGTGCTGGAACTCGATGATGTTCCAGAGCTGGCCCTCAAGCTTAAGGACGGTCCCGTTCTTGATGTCGTTAGTGGTTGCCACAGTATCCTCTGGTTTCGTTTCTTGCTGGTTCTAACTGCCAGCCGGTTATGCCAGGCGAGCATGCCGAATGGCTGCCAGCGCGTATTTATCAAAAATCCAAGAACCATTCTACCGGTTTTGCGCCAACACTGCCGGACGCCCCGGTGCGGGGCCTCAGCGGAGGCGTCCCCGGCCCGGTTTCAGGAGGCGAGATCCAGAACGTCCCGGGCGCGCTGCAGCGCCACGGTGGAGGCGTAGATCAGTGCCGCGTCGGCGGAACCGGCAACCCGCAGGTCCAGCGCTTTCGCGAAGGATTCGACGGCGGCGGCAATGTTGCCGCTGGCGAAGTAGGACCGGCCGAGGTGCTGGCGGACGGCGGCCTCGTCCAGCGTGCCGTGCGTTTCCGCCAGCAGCTGGCGGAACAGTTCAACCGCCCGGTCCAGCCGGTGGGAGACCCGCAGGATGTCCGCTTCGAAGATGCGCAGGCGCAGCGAGGAAGGGTCGCTGTACCGGGCCTCGGCGAGCAGCTCGGCGGCCTCGGCGGCGTGCCCCTCGACGAGGCGGACGAAGATCAGGTCACCGGGATCGGTCGAGGCTGCCAGCGCCGCGGCGCAGGTCTCCTCGTTGACGATTTGCGGTACAAGGCTGTCCGGGTTGATCTTGATCCCCGGAAAGCCTGCATCCGGCCAGTCGCTGGTGCCTGTGACGAAGGGCATCAGGAGGCGATCTCCTGGTAGGCGGCGAAAAGCAGCGAGGTGTCCGGGACGTCGAGGATGCCAGGGCGGCCCACGCCGTCGAGCACAACGAAGCGCAGCAGGTCCCCGCGCGACTTCTTGTCCCGCCGCATACCGTCGAGAAGGGCCTGCCAACGGTCGCGCCGGTAGGTGATGGGAAGCCCGAGGCTTTCCAGGATGCTGCGGTGCCTGTCGGCGTCGGCGTCGCTGAGGCGGCCGACGCTGCGTGCCAGCTCGGCGGCGAACATCATGCCGACGGCGACGGCAGCGCCGTGGCGCCAGGAGTAGCGTTCGGCGAGTTCGATCGCGTGGCCAAGGGTATGGCCGTAGTTGAGGATCTCCCGCTGCCCGGTTTCCTTCAGGTCCTCGGAGACGACCCTGGCCTTCACCGTGACAGCGCGTTCGATGAGTTCCCGGACGGCGTCCGAGCGGGGATCGGTGACGGCGGCCGGATCCTTTTCGATCAGCTCGAGGATGGCCGGATCGGCGATGAAGCCGCACTTGATGACCTCTGCCATGCCGGAGATCATCTCGTTCTTCGGCAGGGTGTCCAGGGTGTCGAGGTCCACGAGGACACCGGCCGGAGGGTGGAACGCCCCGACGAGATTCTTGCCTTCGGCGGTGTTGATGCCGGTTTTTCCGCCGACGGAGGCGTCCACCATGCCGAGCAGGCTGGTGGGCATGTGGATGACCTTGACGCCGCGCAGCCAGGTCGCGGCCACGAAGCCGGCCAGGTCGGTGACCGCCCCGCCGCCGACGGCGACCACGGCGTCTGAGCGGGTGAAGTCGTTCTGGCCGAGCACCTGCCAGCAGAAGGAAGCCACCTCGATGTGCTTGCCTTCCTCGGCGTCGGGGATCTCGGCCGTGAGGGCCGTGAAGCCGGCTGCGGCAAGTTCTTCCCGGACGGTGTCGCCGGTGAGGCGCAGCGCGCGGGGATGGATGACGAGGACACGCTTGACCCGCTCGCCCAGCAGCCCGGGCAGGCTCGCCAGCAGGCCGCGGCCCACAACGACGTCGTAGTTCTCGCCGGGCGTCTGCCCGGTGACCTTGATGACGGTTGATTCGGTGATCACTTTTCAACTTCCTTTGTCCCCGATGGGGTGGCTTCTGCCGCTGATGTTCCAGCGGCGTACCTTTGCAGCGCTTCTTCCAGCCGTCGGGCGAGGTCCTGGACCGTTCCGGTCCGCACATCCAGGACGACGTCGGCCAGCCGTTCGTAGACCGGCCGCCGGGTGGCGAACAGCGTCTTCCATCGTTCCATGGCGTCTCCGGCGAGCAGCGGCCGGCCGGAATTCCGGGCGATGCGTTCCGCCACGGTGTCCGCATCGCACTCGAGGTAGGCCACCGTGCAGTGTTGCAGCAGTTGCTGGGTGCCGGAGTCCAGCACAGCGCCGCCGCCCAGCGAGATTACCGTATTGCGGCCCTGCGCGTCTTCAATGGCCCGTGCGACGGCCCGGGCTTCAAGCTCGCGGAAGGCGTGCTCGCCCCGGCTCGCGAAGATCTCCGCGATGGATCCGTGGTTCGCCACCACCACAACGTCGGTGTCCACGAACGAGGCTCCCAGCTGGTGGGCCAGCTGGTGTCCGATCGCCGATTTGCCCACTGCCATGGGCCCGATCAGCGCGACGGGCCGGGCAGTGGTCCCTGCCGCCGCCGGAATGTCGGCCGGCACTAGTGGCCGATCGAGTCCAGGGACGCCGGAATGTTGTCCAGGTAACCCTTGATGTTGCGGGCGGTTTCCTGCACGGAATCGCCGCCGAACTTTTCGGTGACTGCCTCGGCCAGGACGAGGGCCACCATGGCCTCGGCCACGACGCCGGCGGCCGGGACGGCACAGACGTCGGAGCGCTGGTGGTGGGCCTTGGCGGCCTCGCCGGTGCTGACGTCGACGGTCTTGAGCGCGCGGGGCACGGTGGCGATGGGCTTCATGGCTGCGCGGACGCGGAGCACGTCGCCGATGCTCATGCCGCCTTCGATGCCGCCGGCGCGGTTGGAGGTTCGGATGATCCTGCCGTCGGAGTCCTTGACGATTTCGTCGTGGGCGGCGGAGCCGCGGCGGGACGCGGTGAGGAAGCCGTCTCCGACCTCGACGCCCTTGATGGCCTGGATGCCCATCAGGGCGGCCGCCAGCCGTGAGTCGAGGCGGCGGTCCCAGTGGACGTAGCTGCCCAGTCCGGGCGGCAGTCCGTAGGCGAGGACCTCGACGACACCGCCGAGGGTTTCGCCCTCCTTGTGCGCGGCGTCGACCTCGGCCACCATGGCGTCGGAGGTTTCGCGGTCGAAGCAGCGCAGGGGGTCGGCGTCGAGGGCCAGGACGTTGCCGGGGACCGGCAGCGGCCGGCCTTCCGGGACGGCGGTGCTGGCGATCGACACGGTATGGGAGACCAGCTCGATGCCGAGCTGTTTGAGGAACGCGGAGGCGACGGTGCCGAGCGCCACCCGGGTGGCGGTCTCGCGGGCGCTGGCGCGCTCCAGCACGGGGCGGGCCTCGTCAAAGCCGTACTTCTGCATGCCGGTAAAGTCCGCGTGGCCGGGCCGGGGGCGCGTCAGCGGGGCATTACGGGCCTGGTCGGCGAGGATTTCCGGGGCCACAGGATCGGAGGACATGATCTGTTCCCACTTGGGCCATTCGGTGTTGCCGACCTGGATGGCGACCGGGCCGCCCTGGGTCAGGCCGTGGCGGACGCCGCCGAGGATAGTGACAACATCCTGCTCGAATTTCATCCGGGCGCCGCGGCCGTACCCGAGCCGCCTGCGGGCCAGCGAATCGGCGATCTGCGCGCTGGTGAGTTCAACACCGGCGGGCACGCCTTCAATAATTCCGACCAGGGCCGGGCCATGGGATTCTCCGGCAGTCAACCAACGCAACATAGATCCATCCTGCCATGTAAGGCGGTTAGAACACCCGTCGGGGCGCCCCGACTGCGTCACACATCACATCTATGACTTCGGCCGGCATGGCCTCACCGAGGCCGGTGAAATGGCGGACCTGTTCCACAGCCTGGTAGATGAGCATCTCGAGCCCGGGGACCACGGTGCCGCCGGCTTCCTGCCAGGCGGACGCGATCCGGCTGGGCCAGGGATCGTAGGCGACGTCGAGCAACACCCCGGGCCGGATCTGCTTCTCCGGGCGCAGCGCGAAGGCCTGCGCCAGTTCGTCGGCCAGCGGATCGGCAGCACGGGGCGGCAGCGTGGAGATGACGACGTCGGCCGCGGCGACGGCGGCGGCCGCTCCGTCGAGGGGCAGGATCCGGATCGCCAAGCCCACGGCGGCGGCCGCCGCTCGCGCCTCCGCGGCGCGGCCGACATCGCGGACAAAGATGTCCGCGTCCGGTGCGCCCAGCTCCTTCAGCGCCGCGATGGCAGCCGCTGACGTGCCGCCGCCGCCCAGGACGACGGCGGTGGGCGCGGACGCGGCGCCCGCGTGGCGGAGCGCGTTGACGATTCCGGCGACGTCGGTGTTGTAGCCCACCAGTCGGGTGGCGCCGGCGGCCGCACCGGGGGCCGGGCGCTCAAAGGCGACGGTGTTGACAACTCCGAGGGCGCGGGCAACGCCGCGGACCTCATCCAGCTCCCGGACCATGCCGGTTTTCAGCGGCATGGTGACCGACAGTCCGCGCCAGCTCTCCCCCTGCCGGACGTCCTCACGGACGCTGGCCATGAAGGCCGGGAGCGCGTCCTCGGTCACGTCAATCGCCGAGTAGTCCAGCTGCACGCCAAGACGGGCATAGGCGGCCCGGTGCAGCGCCGGGGACTTCGAATGGCTGATCGGGTGCCCGAGCACGGCGGCCCGCAGCGTCATACGCAGCGTCCGGGGTTGTCGTTGCACCAGGCGTTGTACCTGGCAACGTACGTGTTGTGCTCCGCCAGGGTCTTGGCGAACAGGGTCTCCTTGGTGTCCAGGTTGATGGTCACCCAGTAGAGGTAATCGTTCGTCTTGGGCTTGGCGGCCGCGTCGATGGCCGTCTTACCGGGCGAGCCGATCGGCCCCACCGGAAGGCCCTGGTTGGCGTAGGTGTTGTACAGGTTGGACTTGTCGGCCTTCTGCGTCTCGTCAATGTGGAAGCTCTTGATGCCCAGCCCGTAGGTCACTGTGGCGTCCGACTGGATCAGCCCGTTCGTCTCGGTGTTGTTCGGCTTGAGCCGGTTGTAGATCGCGCCCGCCACATCGCCGTATTCGGCCTGGCCGCCCTCGGCCTGCACGATACTGGCGACCGTGACGACGTCGTACTGCTTCGCGGGATCGGTGACGCCCTGCGACTTGAGCTCGTCGAGGGTGGTGGTGACGAGCTTCTGCACCACGTCCTTGGCCGGGGTGCCGAGCGGGAACCGGTACTCGCCGGGAGCGAGGAAGCCCTCGAGGTTCTTGGCCTTGGCCGGCAAGCCGAACTGGGCGGGCGACTCGTTGAGCGCCTTGAGTTCCGCGACCGGAACTCCCGAGCCCTCGGAGATGGCCTGGAGCGATTCTCCGATCCTGAGCCCGGCGCTGAGGGCGAAGTACATGACCTTGCCCTGGTCCTTGTTCAGCAGCACGGCCACGGCGTCGGAGTTCTTCATCTCATTGCGCATGGTGAATTCGCCGGGGGCCAGCGCCCCGCCGGCGGCGAGGAAGTCCCGGAGGAAGGCGTCGGCGTTCGCGACGACCTTCTTCTCCTGGAGCTGGGTGGCCACGGACTTCGGCCCCGCGCCCTCGGGCACGGTGATGATGACCTGGCCCGTTCCGGGGCCGGGGTAGTCGGCGACCGTATCGCCGCCGAGGAGGGGTTTCAGGAACTGCGCACCGACTGCGATCGCGATGACAAAGACCGACAACGTCAGCAACAGCGCAAGGAACCGGCGCCGGCGTCGGACCTTCTTGGACGGGCCCTTGGACGTGCGGATGGCGGCACCTCCGGCCATCACAACATGGCCGTCTTCTTCGTGGTGGTATTCGGCGGGCTGGCCGTCCGCGCCATCGTAGGCATAGTGCGCATCGCCGGTGGCGTGCTCGGCGTGGTCGGGGTGGAACTCAGCGTCATGGCCGTGATCGTAGGCGGCCGGGACGTCAGCTTCATAGTGGGCGGTGTCCCCACGGGCAACCCCGCCGGCGTGCACGTGCACAGGCTCTTCGTGGGCCGGGGCGTAGTAGGCGGGCTCTTCGTGCACGGGCTCTTCGTAACCAGGCGCTTCGTAAACCGGCTCGTGATGCACGGGCTCGTGCGCAGCCTCTTCGTGGACCGGCTCTTCGTGGAACGGCTCTTCGTGCACAGGCTCTTCATGGACTTGCTCTTCATGCACGGTCGGCGCTGCTGCGGGCACGTCCGGTGCGTCGGCAGCTTGCATCGGCCCGGGCTGCGTCGGCCCGGCCTGGAAAGCGGCCTCGGGGGCGGTGTCCCGCCCGGTCCCGGCGCGCGGCCCAGCTGCCGGAGTATCCTCGCCCGTCTCGAAGGCCTGCGGCGGGATAACGTCCTGGCTTTGGGTCACCTGGGACTTCTCCTGGGCCCTGATCTCCTTGCGCGTCAGCGGTCGGCCGGCGCCGCCGAGAGCATCACCGGAGGAGTCGTCATTATTGACCGGGCTCACTGTAGCCTTCCATTTTGGGCAGAATGCGTTGTGCAGATTGCGTGTCTGGTCCCGGAGTGGCCTGAGCGCCATCCCCGGTCGGCCCCGGCGCGGACTCCGCGTATACGCGGCTTCCGACCTCCGTCCCCCTGGCCTTTTGCATATCGATCGCTTGTTGCAGGATACCTGCGGCCGCAACCTGATCAACAACCTTACGGTGATTTCGGCTGCTCATGCCAGCTTCGTGCAGGTTCCGGTGGGCGGTCACGGTGCTCAGCCGCTCATCCACCAGCCGTACCGGCACGTCGGAACCGCTCTCCCCCAGTTTACCCGCCAGTAGCTTCGCATAGTCGGAAGCCATCCGGGCCGAGGCATGTTCCTCGCCCTTCATCGTCCGCGGAAGGCCAACGAAAATTTCCACCACGCCGAGTTCCACGGCAAGGGCCGCCAGAATCCGCACATCGGTGTTCTTCTTCGCGTTCCTGTCCAGCGTGCGCAGAGGCGTGGCAAGGATGCCGTCACGGTCGCAGACCGCCACGCCGACCCGGACGGTGCCGACGTCTACCCCGAGTTTCACACCCTGGGGGTAGTCGCCGGGCACAGCAGCTTCGTTCATGGCTCGTCCGCTAACGCCTGGTAATGGCGTCCACGACGGCGTCGAGTGCCGCGCCGACCTTGGCTGCATCGGTGCCGCCGCCCTGGGCGACGTCGTCCTTGCCGCCGCCGCCGCCGCCGAGGATCCCGGCGGCGAGGCGCACCAAGGCGCCGGCCTTGACGCCTGCATCTCGTGCCGCCTCGTTCGTGGCGATCAGGATGACCGGACGATCGTTGCTGACACCGGCGACCGCAACGGCTGCCGGCTCGGAGCCGAGGCGGGTCCGGAGGTCCAGGGCCAGACCGCGCAGGTCGTCAGCCCCACTGACCTGGCCGGCGTCGTGCTCGATGACCTTGACTCCGGCGGCATCCCTCGCGGTGCCTACGAGCTGCGCGGCTGCCGCCGTGAGCTGTTCCTTGCGCAGGCGCTCCAGTTCCTTTTCGGCGGTCTTGAGCTTGGTCAGGGTGGTGGCAATGCGGTCCGTCAGGAGACCGGAGGGAACCTTCAGCATTTCGGTGAGTTCGGTGACGAGGGCGCGTTCGGCCGCGAGGTGCCGGAAGGCGTCCATGCCGACGAAGGCCTCTACGCGGCGGTTTCCCGAACCGACTGACTGTTCCCCGAGCAGGGACAGGCTGCCGATCAGCGAGGTGTTTTCGACGTGGGTGCCGCCGCAGAGCTCACGGGACCAGGCGCCGTCGATCTCCACGACGCGCACTTCGTTGCCGTAGTTTTCGCCGAAGAGCGCCATGGCGCCAAGGGCCTTGGCCTCGGCGAGGCCCATAACCTTCGTCTCCACCCGGTAGTTGTTGCGGATCGCGATGTTGGAAACTTCCTCGATCTCCGAGCGCGTGGCCGGGCTCAGGCCTTCACCCCAGGCGAAGTCGAAGCGCAGGTAACCGGCCTTGTTGAAGGAGCCGCGCTGCAGCGCTTCCGGGCCGAGGATCTGGTGCAGGGCCGCGTGCACGATGTGCGTGCCAGTGTGGGCCTGCTCGGCGGCGTGCCGGCGTTCCCGGTCCACGGCCGCCTGGACGAGGGAGTCGGCACCGATTTCGCCCTCGCGGACGATTGCCTTGTGCACGCTCAGGCCCTTGATGGGGCGCTGGACGTCGAGGACCTCGACGACGAAGCCGTCGCCGGTGATCAGCCCGGTGTCGGCGGCCTGGCCGCCGGCTTCGGCGTAGAACGGGGTCTCGGCCAAGACGAGTTCGATTTCTTCGCCCGTGGAGGCCTGGGAAACCTTGCGTCCGCCGGCGAGGATGCCGCGGACCTTGGATTCGCCGTTGAGTTCGGTGTAGCCGGTGAAGACGGTCTCACCGGCGGAGAGCAGTTCCTGGAAGGCGCTGAGGTCCGCGTGGGAGCCCTTCTTGCCCTTGGCGTCGGCCTGGGCGCGCTGGCGCTGTTCCAGCATGAGCTTGCGGAACTCCGGCTCGTCGACCTTCAGCCCGGCTTCTTCGGCCATTTCGAGGGTGAGGTCGATCGGGAAGCCGTAGGTGTCGTGCAGGGCGAAGGCGTCGGCGCCGGAAAGCGGCTGGCCGGCGGCCTGGGATTCCTTGACGGCGTCTTCGAGCCGGGCGGTGCCGGAGGCGATGGTGCGCAGGAACGCCTTCTCCTCGGCGTACGCGATCCGGCTGATCCGGTCGAAGTCTGTCTCCACGATCGGGTAGACGCCCTTCATGGCGTCGCGGGAGGCGGGCAGCAGCTCCGGCAGGCAGGCCTTTTCGACGCCGAGCAGGCGCATGGAGCGCACGGCGCGGCGGATCAGGCGGCGCAGGACGTAGCCGCGGCCTTCGTTGGAGGGGGTGACGCCGTCGGCGATCAGCATGAGGGAGGAGCGGATGTGGTCGGCGACCACGCGCATCCGGACGTCGTCCGTGTGGTGCGGGTCCGCGGCGGACTCGGCGGAAGTGTATTCCCGGCCGGACAGTGCGGCGGCCCGGTCGATGACGGGGCGGACCTGGTCCGTTTCGTACATGTTCTCGACGTCCTGGAGGATCATCGCGAGGCGCTCCATGCCGAGACCGGTGTCGATGTTCTTCTTGGGCAGTTCGCCGGTGATGTCGAAGTCGACCTTGGAGCGCACGTTGTCGATCTGGTACTGCATGAACACGAGGTTCCAGATTTCCACGTACCGATTCTCGTCGGCGATCGGTCCGCCCTCGACGCCGTACGACGGGCCGCGGTCGTAGTAGATCTCGGAGCAGGGGCCGGCCGGGCCGGGCTGGCCGGTGGACCAGTAGTTGTCCGCCTTGCCCATCCGCTGGATGCGCTCGGCGGGCATGCCGGTGTTCTTGAGCCAGAGCTGCTCGGCCTCGTCGTCCTCTTCGTAGACGGTGACCCAGAGGAGCTCGGGCGGCAGGCCGTAGCCGCCGTTCTCAACGCTCGTGGTGAGCAGTTCCCAGGCGAACTTGATGGCGTCTTCCTTGAAGTAGTCGCCGAAGGAGAAGTTGCCGCACATCTGGAAGAAGGTGCCGTGGCGGGCCGTCTTGCCGACTTCCTCGATGTCGCCGGTCCGGATGCACTTCTGCACGCTGGTGGCGCGCTTGTAGGGTGCTTCCTCCCGGGCGGTCAGGTAAGGGATGAACGGGACCATGCCGGCCACTGTGAACAGCAGGGAAGGGTCGCTGGAGACCAGGGAGGCGGAAGGAACCGCCGTGTGGCCCTTGCTGACAAAAAAGTCGATCCAGCGCTTGGTGATCTCCTGCGACTTCATGAGCTGATTACTTACCCTTCAATATTCACTGTGTTTATGTTCACTACGTTCGGCGTTCACGCGTGTAGTCCGCGGAACGGTCTGGTCGCGGCCTGCGGCCGTGCGGGCGGTCCTTGTTCCGGGTGCCGCCGATTTTCTCATTCTCTCCCGGCTAGCGCCGGACTGCATCCTTGCCGGCGGAGCTCTTGCTGACGGCCTTCTCCAGGCCGGCGTCGATCCCCAAAGCCCCCCGGAGTTCAGTCTCGCGTTCGTTCATGCCCTCGCGGACGGCGTCGGCGAAGTCGTACAGTCCGTCGGCGAGCCTGCCGACGGCCCGGTTAAGGCCCTCGGGGCCCAGGTTGGACTGCGCTTCTGTGATCTTGCGGAACGCGATGACGCCGATGGCGACGCCGATTCCCATCCAGATGATTCTGTTCATGTCAGGTTCTCCAGCGAGGCTTAGCGGCTACGGCGGCCGGTGGCGGGCTTCTTGCGGGCGGTGAAGGCCGAGCGCACGCCGTAACTGAAGGACGCGACCTTGATCAGCGGCGACCCGACGGTGGCGGCCATAAGCGAGGACAGCGCCGAGATGTTGGCGGACGCGTCGGAGACGTTGTTCGCGATCCCGTCGACCTTCTTCAGCTGCTCGTTGGTGGTGGAGACGGTGGCAGTGACTTCGTCCATCAGCGGGGTGGCCCCGTCGCTGATCGAACGGATGGAGGTCCGAACTTCGTCGAACACTCCCCCGAGCTTGAGGATCGGCACGGCAAGCAGCAGGACCAGCAGTGCAAACACTCCGGCCGCGATCAGGCCGGCAATATCGCCACCAGTCATAGTCGTTCATCTCCTTGTTGCGTCATGTACCTGCGGGCGGATCCGGCTGACACAGCCGGCAACCGCAGAACTCCCCCAAGTACCTTACATACAAAGAAGCCCGTGGCGCTTGCCACGGGCTTCTTTGAAAGGTGTCGCGTTGGATCTAGCGTGCGTAGAATTCCACGACGAGCTGCTCTTCGCAGGTCACGGGGACCTCAGAGCGCTTGGGGCGACGAACCAGGCGTGCCTGCAGGGCGTCAAGCTTGACGTCCAGGTATGCCGGAACCATCGGCAGGACGTCGCGGTGAGCGCCGGCTGCTGCAACCTGGAACGGGGGCATGGTCTCGCTGCGGCTGTGAACGTGGACCAGCTGGCCCTCGGAGACGCGGAAAGACGGGCGGTCAACGCGGATGCCGTCAACCAGGATGTGGCGGTGGACTACCAGCTGGCGGGCCTGGGCGATGGTGCGGGCGAAGCCGGCACGCAGCACGAGGGCGTCGAGACGCATTTCGAGCAGTTCGATCAGGTTTTCACCGGTCAGGCCCTTGGTGCGGCGTGCTTCTTCGAAGGCACGGGTCATCTGGGCTTCGCGGATGCCGTACTGGGCGCGCAGACGCTGCTTTTCGCGCAGACGTACCGCGTAGTCGGAGTCCTGCTTCTTGCGGGCACGGCCATGCTCACCGGGGCCGTACGGGCGGCGCTCCATGTACTTGGCGGCCTTGGGGGTCAGAGCAATGCCGAGTGCACGCGAGAGGCGTGCGGTACGGCGAGCACGAGTGTTGTTAGCCACTTGTGTCCTTCCAATATCTGCGGTGTGTCAGTGTTACTGGCCTCCACGATGGAGAGCATCGGCCAACCGCTGCCTTTTGCTACTGGGCACAGGGCAAACCCATCAAATGAGCATCGCAACCAACGTGCAATGCCGGAATCAGGTGGATTGTGCGTCTGTGCCTTGCCAGACAACGAACAAGCCTACCACGCTGGCGCCTGCAGCCCGTCAGTCCGGTCAGGGCAGCCGGTCAGGTCCTGGCGTGCACGCCCCGGCTGCTCCGCCGCCCGAAGGACGCGGCACCCAGGAATTCCACGGCGACGAACGACGCCGGCCCTGCAACCCATTCATCGTGGCCGGGCGGAATCGTGTAGGTGTCGTTCGGACGGATCGTGGTCCGCAGCCCGTCGGAGGATTCCACTTCCATCATCCCCGAGATGCAGAACCCGAGGTGGTGGTGCTGGCACAGCTCGGTCTGTTCGAAAGGTCTGATCGACTCGGACCACCGCCATCCCGGTCCGAGAATGAGCCGGGCCACCGAGTAGTCGTTCACGGTCACGAGATCGAATTCGGCGTTCTCCGGGCACCGCTTCTTGTCCGGTACATCGAACGACTTGACTGCCAGGGCTGTGACGAAATTTAAGGACATGGAAACACGACCTAGGAAACTTGGACGGTGAAGCCCGGTGCTGAGCCAGGCTACTGATGGGCCGGCCGCTGACCTGAGGTCCGGGAAGCGAAGAGCCGGCGATGTGTGCTGCTTGCCGCGTGTCTAAGTGCGGCCGGGCGGTGACAGCACGCACGTTCAGCAGATTTTTGCTGATCTAAATCCACGTTAGACCTCACCGTCGGGAAGTCAACGGGCAGTTTCCTGCGGCTGCCGGCTACTTGCCGCGGATGATCTTTCGCAGCCGCTCCAGCCGGGTGGAAATGTCCCGCTCGGCGCCGTTGGCGGTGGGCTCGTAGTAGTTGCGGCCGACCAGGTCGTCCGGCGGGTACTGCTGGGTGGCCACGGAGTGGGGTGCGTCGTGGGCGTATTTGTAGCCCTGCCCGTGGCCCAACTGCTTGGACCCGGGGTAGTGGGCGTCGCGCAGGTGGGCTGGGATGCCGTTGCCCAGGCCGGCGCGGACGTCGGCGATCGCCTGGTTGATGCCCAGGTACGCGGCGTTGGATTTGGGTGCGGTGGCGAGGTGGACCACGGCCTCGGCCAAGATGATGCGGCCTTCCGGCATGCCGATGAGCTGCACGGCCTGGGCGGCGGCGACGGCGGTCTGCAGCGCCGTCGGGTCGGCCATGCCGACGTCCTCGGCCGCGGAAATGACGATGCGCCGGGCGACGAACCTCGGGTCCTCCCCCGCCTCGAGCATCCGGGCGAGGTAGTGCAGGGCGGCGTCGACGTCGGAGCCCCTGATGGACTTGATGAAGGCACTGGCGACGTCGTAATGCTGGTCGCCCGCGCGGTCGTAGCGCACCGAGGCCACGTCCAGGGCACGCTCGGTGTGCCTGAGTTCGATCTTCACCGTGTCGGGCCCGGCAGCGCCGGCAACCCCGGCGATTCCATCAGTTCCGTCGACGTCGTCCGCGTCACCGAACGCGACGCCGGCCGCCGCCTCGAGCGCGGTCAGCGCCCGTCGGGCGTCGCCGCCGGAGAGCCGGACGAGGTGCGCCAGGGCCTCGTCGCTGAGTTCCACCTTGCCGCCGAGCCCTCGGTCGTCCGTTGTGGCCCGCACCAGCAGCCCCTCGACGTCGGCGTCGGTGAGCGGCTTGAGGGTCAACAGCAGGGAGCGTGAAAGCAGCGGGGAGACGACGGAGAAGGAGGGGTTTTCGGTGGTCGCGGCGACCAGGACCACCCAGCGGTTCTCGACGCCGGGCAGCAAGGCGTCCTGCTGGGCCTTGTTGAAGCGGTGGATCTCATCCAGGAACAGCACCGTGGTGGTCTTGAAGAGGTCACGGGCGGTGAGCGCTTCGTCCATGACGCGGCGGACGTCCTTGACGCCGGCGGTGATGGCGGAGAGCTCGACAAACTTCCGGCCTGGCCCCTTGGCAATGACGTGCGCGAGCGTGGTCTTGCCGGTACCGGGAGGCCCCCAGAGGATCAGTGAACTGGGGCCCGCGGGGCCGGTGGCGTCCGTGCCGGCGGCGAGCTGGCGCAGCGGCGAGCCTTGGCCGAGGAGGTGCTGCTGGCCCACGACGTCGTCGAGCGTCCGCGGCCGCATCCTGACGGCGAGGGGGCTGCGCGGGGAGACTCTGCGGCCGTCGCCGGATTCGTCGGCGTCGCCGTCATCCTCGATAGCGGCGCCGCTGTCCCGCCCTGCACCAAAGAGATCATCCACATAGATAGGCTACTTCTAGTTCCCGCCCGCCCAGACACTCACCCCACAACGGAGACCCGCGCCATGACAACCCCCGAGTCCCGTGTGGCGTTCGTCTCCGGCGCCCGGCTGCCGGGGTGGGTGGAGCGCTTCGCCGCGAGCCACGGCACACTGGTCGAACAGGAGCTCGACGGCGGGCTGCAGCTGAGTGCCGGGGACGGCGCCGTGGCCCTGCTGCAGTCGCCGTGGCCGGCGGACGGTCGTCCCGGCCGCGGCGGCGACGCCGTCGCCCGGCTCGCTTCCCTGGCGTCCCAGCCGCGGGGCATCGGGGCCGTATTGGTCCGACGGGGCGGCTACTCGGTCGCGGTGGTGAGCGGCGGCGCTGTGCTTGCATCCAAGACCGGCACGCGGCATGTCCAGTCCCGGACGGCTGCCGGCGGCTGGTCGCAGCAGCGTTTTGCCCGGCGGCGGGCGAACCAGGCCGATGCGCTGGTGGAGGCGGTGGCGGAGCATGCCGCGCGGATTTTCGCGGATCACCGGATCGAGTACCTGGCTCCGGGCGGCGACCGGACCCTTGCCGAGCAGGTCCTTGCCGAACCGGCGCTGAAGCATTACGTCGCGCGGCCGAGGCTGGCGTTCCTGGACGTGCCGGATCCGCGCGCGGCAGTGCTGAAGAAGGCAGCGGCGGACCTGTGCGCGGTGCGGATCCTGGTGACGGATCCGCCGGCGTAGGAGCGGCTACGGGGGTAGGGATTGATCCCACGTTCCCGGACCCGGAAGCAGAGGGAACCCTGTGGATGTACCACGTGAGGCTCATGGGCGCCGACGGCGGCGGCCTCGACGAATCCCGACGGCTGGATGCCCTCCCGAGTTACGACCCGCTGGGGACAAGGGATCTCACGACTGACCGCCCGCCCTCACTGCCGGGGCATGGAAGGATTCACTTATGACTATCGAGAATGATGATGCCAATCTCCCGGCGCTAACGGATCCACAGGGCATTGACGCCTCGACCGAAATCCGCCGTGGCTGGGACCACGTCGGGGCCATAATTGTCGATGCGACCCTGCAGCGACGGCAGAACTATCACGAGACCGTCCTGCCTCGCGTTGTCGCCCTGGTTGAGGCCTGGCCGGATGCCGCCACGACCAGCGGATTCCGCAGCCGCCTCGATACGGGGAAGCTCTCGGATGTCATCAACTGGCCGTCGCCTGGCCGTCTTGCGCAGGTTGAGGACATCACCCACGTGTTCGAGCGTCAGGGCATCGAAACGGTAATGGACCTCCGCGTGCGGTTCGGTGAAGACGCCACGAGAGGCGCTCTCCGGGAGGAACTGGCGGCCGTGCGGCATGTCAGTCCGAAAACTCTTGATTACATTGAGACCCTGAGCCGAACCACTACGGGTGCGGCCGCCACGTCCCCTGGCGACGACAATGAACAACGAACCGCTCCCCCAGGCGTCGACGCGGGCTGACTGGTCACGTAGTCGCCCCAAGCGCGCCATTTGTCGTGCCTAGCGCCCTCCGGGGGGCCAAGCCGGTGCGCGTCCTGTGCGAACGAACTCTCTGAATGGGCACGCAACGAGTGATTCAGGCGTGTTGGATCAGGAGGTATTCCGGATACGGGTCCCAGCTGGGCTCCGGCCGGCCCAGATCGTCTATGTCTGCGGCGGCCCATCGGTGCCCGGCCGTGAATAGGTGCCAGTCCGGTAAGGGGTCCGAGGGCAACCAGGAATCGGGATCAGGTTCGCGGTCCTCGCGTGGGCACTGGCCCAGGAGCGTGTCGCTGTCGGTGTCCGTATCCGTCGCCGGAAACTGGTCCGGCCAGCAGGGCGCTTCCCAGTCCTGGTGTTCGCTGCGGTAGTGCCGACCCGATGGTGAAATCCAGCCCGGCGGGCTGTCCTTACTGGCCCCGGCAGGTGTCCACGCAGAGCCGTGTTTGAGGCGGTGGTGCTTGGGGCACGGCTGTCCCAGGTTGGCGATCCCGGTGGTGCCTCCGTCGGCCCAGGCCAGGAGATGGTCCGCCTCGTTGTCCAGGGAGGGGTTGCTGCAGCCGGGGAACGGGCACTTCCCGTCGCGGAGCCGTAGCCATTGGCGCTGGGCCTTCGTCAGACGGTAGCTGGTCCGCCCGATTTCCAGCGGCGCACCGTCCCGGGGGTCGGTGAGGACCCGGTAGAACGAGCCGGCGCCGTCTGCGATCAGGCGGCGGGCCATGG
This sequence comes from Arthrobacter sp. 05N429, assembly GCF_056397045.1. Lineage (NCBI taxonomy): Bacteria > Bacillati > Actinomycetota > Actinomycetes > Micrococcales > Micrococcaceae > Arthrobacter > Arthrobacter sp. 05N429. The sequence goes on along the minus strand of NZ_JBFTMQ010000003.1, from coordinate 103,684 downwards.
ACGGCGGGATCGGCCCGTACCCGTCCAGGACTGCCGGTTCATCGCTGGCGCCCATGAGGGACATCACCGGGACGGTGACCAGGACCTGCGCCCGCGGCGACGGAACACCGCCGGCCGCGCACTCGCCCAGACCGGCTCCGCCGGCGGGCAACGCGCCATTGATCCCGTCCGGAGTTCCCGTGTCCGTGCTTGTGGTCCCGGAGCTGGAGGTTCCGTTGCCGGTGAGGAGCAAGGTGGCGGCGATGTCGGCGCGGAGTTGGGCCAGCGTCCGTGCCTCGTCCGGGCCCTGCAGGGCCCGGGCGGCGGCGGTGGTCCGTTCCCAGATCCCCGCCGCCGTGTCGGCCGGGAGGTAAGTGTTGAGCCAGGCCATCCCGTCCCGGTCCGGGACGAACTCCACCCGCCGGTCCGTAGCACTCTTGGTGTGGCGTCGCTCAATGCTCACCGGGTGGTGGCGTTCCCGCCACGTGCGGGCCTTGGCGCGGAACCGTCCCGGCACTAGCTCCCCCGCCGGACACCCGCGCGCCGGGTCCGGCGCGGCCGGGTCCAGGAAGTGCGCCTCCAGCGCGGCCGACCCGGCCGGGTCAAGGCTGCTGGTTTCGTCGACCATGATCCGGGCGTGCTGCCACGAGACCGTCCCCGCCTGCAAAGCATCAAGGGTCAGCGGCAGCGCCGTCGTCAAAGCCTGGGAATCGCACAAGAGGGCACCGGCGGACCGTTCGCTCACGGTCAGGACACACGCGACCTCGGCCACCAAAGCCATCTCCCAGGCGGTCGCCTCCTGCGGGGACGCCGCGGGCGGGGCCAACGCCGTGGCCGCCCGCACGTACTCCGCAGCCAGCCGCACCTTCAACGCCGCCGTCCGCGCCTCCATCCGGGCCACCTCGGCGAGCCCGTCCAAACACGCATCCGCCAGATCCCGCAACGGATCAGCGTTCCCCGAATCCACGCGGTTCGGGTCAGCTGCGGGCGAATCGGTTCGGGTTGAATCAGAGCCGATCACCCCCGCCAGCACAGCGGCCGATGCAGCGATGGCCGCCAGGGCCTCCCTGCATTCCGCACTCCACGCTGCCGTGCTTTCCACACTCACATCACACCACGAGGCCACGACATTTTATGACCGCGGCAGAGCTCCCCAGGGGCGTGGATTACACACTGGCTGAAATCAAAGATGGGCAGAAACCCGGTACGCCTAGGGCCTCCTATAGGCGGCGGTGAATCTTAGGTGATACGGGCTGTGATTGACTCGGATGAAAGCGCTCACCGGGTGAGGCACCGCGTCCAAAGTTATTCCTTGGGGGAACATGAAAATAGTTAAGACAACGCTGACTGCCGCTCTTTTAGTAGCCCTCGCCGGATGTACATACCAAGAGCCAACGGAAGACACGGGGGCCACCGCACCCGTCGCCGCCACGTCAGCCTCCAGTCCCGACCAGCCGCAGGTGCTTTCGGGATACTTCGTGTCACAAGCAGCTATGACGCGTGGCAATGTCGCCCTGACGGTGACGGCCTCGAAGGTAGAACTGGAGCTCGCCGAATTCTCGACCGGAGATGGCGATGATCTATTCGTGCATCTCAACCCTGGAACGTTGGAGCCCACGGCCACCGGGGAGGTTGGACTCAGTTCCCCAGAAACCTTTGTTGTGGCACCGCTAAAGTCACCGATGGGCACGCAGTATCACGATCTGACTGCCGAGTGGCAGTCATTACCGAAGATCAGAAGCGTCACCATCTACAGATACAGCTCCGAGGTCCAGGTAGCCTACGGCACGGCAAATCTCGCCGAGCGTTAACAGTAATGTTCGCCGCCTCTCCAGCGGGCCGGACTCATCTGAGATCCTGCAATGGATCGGTCCCGATCCAGTAGCGCAGCACAGCGCCGTTCCCGGCGGCATCCTCGAGGATGCCGCCATGGCGTTCTATGGTTTTGGCCGAGGCGGCGTTTTCAGTCTCGCAGACAGCCAGCAAGCGCTCCATGCCGAGTGCCCGTGCCTCGCAGAGCATGCGGCCGAGGGCCCAGGTTGCCAGTCCGTGCCGGCGGACCGACGGCCGTACTCCGTAGCCGATGTGGCCGGCCAGCGGCACAGAAACGTGTCCCTCGTGGCGCAGCGCGATCCCGCCGAGCACCTGATCGTTCTCAACAATCCAGCGGTACGTACAGCGCTCCGACTCCCCTGCCAGCCGCTCCACCCAGGCCGCGAACCCGGTGGGCGAATCGACGTCGTCCGTCGGCAGCAGCCCGAAACCGTCCTCATGGACGCCGGGACCCCACTCGGCACGCGCCTCAAGCCAGGCCGCATGCAGCTGTCCGGTAGGTTCGATCAGCTCGGGCATGCCGCAACTATATCGATCCGGAATCGATGGGACGTGACCATTGAGAATGGATCCCGGCCCGAACCAGTCGCCCTAAGCTCTACCCATGCATTCTCATAGCGACCCGCTGCCCTGGCCCCCGAAGCGCGTGCTCGTGGCAGGGGTATCGGGTGTTGGCAAGACAACGCTCGCCCGGCGGATCGCTGCCATCACGGGAGGCCCGCACACAGAAATCGACGCGCTCTTCCACGGACCGGCGTGGACTCCACGACCGGAGTTTCTCGCCGATGTCCGCTCGCTGATCAGGACCGGCTCGTGGACCACCGAGTGGCAGTACGACGCCGCCCGGCCGCTGCTCGCCGAGAGCGCAGAGGTGGTGGTCTGGCTCGATCTGTCCTTTGTGCGCGTCACGCTTCCCCGCCTCGTCCGGCGCACCATCCGCCGCCGCTGGAGCCGGGAAGAGCTGTGGAACGGCAACCGGGAAGCGCCGCTGTGGACGGTCTTCACCGATCGTGAACACATCGTGCGCTGGGCTTTCAGATCCCGGCGAAACTACGAAGCGGCCGTGCCCGGCCTCATCCAGAAATACCCGCACCTCACCGTTGTTAGACTGCGTTCGCAGCAGGAAGCTGAGGATTGGCTGGACAGGCCGCTGGCCAGCGCCGTCAGCGCCTGCGCACGGAACTGACAAGGCCCGGTAGCCTGTCCGGATGAATGCTGATGAGCGCCTCGACAGTGTCCGCTCAACATACGACGCCGTTGCGGAAAGTTACGCCCGCCTGCTCCCGGATGCCCGCTTCGAAGCACCGGCGGACCACGGCATGATCAGAGCGTTCGTCGCACACGTGACCGAGGGGAACGCCCAATCCGTGGTCGATGCCGGGTGCGGGACAGGCCGCATGACCCGGCTTCTGGCGTCACTCGGTGTGGACGTGTCAGGGATTGATTTGTCCCCCGGGATGATCTCCGTGGCACGCAGAAACTATCCTGGGCTCAGCTTTGACGCCGCCGGGCTGTCGGAGCTTCCTTTCGCGGACATGCAGCTGGGCGGGGTCTTCGCCTGGTATTCGATCATCCATTCGCCGCCCGAGGAACTCCCCCGGGTGTTCGCCGAATTCTTCCGCGTCCTGACGCCCGGGGGCCATGCACTGCTCAGCTTCCAGGTCGGTGAGGGCCACCGGCATCTCTCACGCGCCTACGGGCACGACGTGTCGCTGGAGTCCCAGCTGTTCACACCGGAGACCATCGCCGGACTCCTGACGGACTCCGGCTTCAGCGTGATCGCCCGGATGACACGCCAGGCGCGTGCTCAGGAAAAGACGCCCCAGGCCGTTCTCCTCGCGCACCGGCCATCCGCGGGCCCCTAGCCTGCCGGTCACGGCTCGGCCCCTCCATGCAGGAATGGGCGTTCACGGCCGTCGCCGGCTGACGTCACGGCCGTCGAAGCGTCGGGCTCCCAGTGCAGCAGTTCTCCAGGCTGGCAGTCGAGTACTGCGCACAGCGCTTCGAGCGTCGTGAAGCGTATAGCCTTGGCGCGGCCGTTCTTGAGCACCGCCAGGTTCGTGGGCGTGATGCCGACGCGGTCCGCAAGCACTCCGACGGGCATCTTGCGCTTGGCAAGCAGCAAGTCGATGTCGACGACGATCGGCATCAAATCACCTCGTCCAGTTCAGTCCGCAAGAATCTCGCTTCAGCATCACGGGCGACCGCCTGGGCCAGAAGGGTCCGAAGCACCCGGACGATCAGTGCCGTCCCGGCGATCATCAGGGACGCCCCGCAGGTCAAAAGAACGACGCCGGGAGCGGTCTCGCCCGGCGCAAGGATGACGGCGATGCCGAACATCAGCAGCGATGCGGCCACGATGGCTCCGAAGATGACGTCCACGAACCGGAAAGCGGCGTGGGAGAACACCGTTCCTCGACGCACCATCGTCAGCAGACGCCACACACACCCCAGGGTGACCTGAACGCTCACGATGCCCAGGACCACGATCACCAAGAGAGCGATGCGCGGCCCGCTGGGAGCACCGGACTCCTCCAAATCGATGGACAGCAGCGGCACCATCCACACCTGCACGAACAGAGAGCCGGCGAGCCCCATCGCGAGGACTGCGCGGAGTGCGAGGACTGTTAGCTTTCCCAATGGGCTCCCTTGTCGATGAACAATGAGATTCTATCGATAATCGACAACCAGGGTAAAGCCGGCCACTGTCAGGATGCTGGCGGCAGCCGGTGGGCATAGCGGACGGGAAGTCAGCAGCCGGTCAGGTGGCGCTTCGGCCGTTCCTGCCGGTAGAGGTACCGGCCCGCCGCGCGGAACCCAGCGCGGTCGTAGAGTTCGCGGGCTCCGGCATTGGAGGCCATCACCAGCAGCCAATAACTGCCGAGGCCCCGGGCGTCACCTTCGCGCAGCAGCGCCTGCAGGATGCGGGAGGCATAGCCGTGCCGCCGGGCGTCCGGACGCGTCACCATGCAGTACAGCCCTCCCGTACCGCCGGCAGCGCCGGGAGGAACGGCAAGGCGTCCGACGGCGGCCGGCCGGCCGGCGTCGTCCCGGACGAGGGCGTACAGCGAGGGGCAGCGTTCAAGGATCCCGCGGGCGACGGCGAGGGCAGTCTCGTCGCCGCGTCCGTCCACGCTCCACCACAGCCGCAGCCACTCCGCGGTGGGCTCCGTGGAAATCTCGACGCCGGGATCGGCAGCAGGGGCATCTGTCCTTCCATCACTGACCAGCACCAGGGTCTCGGACTGCCGGGTGAACCCTTCCTCGTCCAGCACGGCGTTGAGCGGCGCGTAGCGCGGGTCATCGAAGACCTGGAAGATCAGCGGCAGCCGGCGGTTCCGGTACCAGAGGCGTGCCTCCCGGAGCGTGGCGAGCTGCCCGTGGATGTCGCCGCCGGGTTCGCGGGGCCAGACGGAGTTGGCCCGCTGGGTCACGCCGGAGGCGGCCCGGAGTACCCAGCCGCCGGACTCCTCCCGCTCCGCGGCGGGCCACGCGGCGTCCATCAGCCCTTCAATCCCGGGCATCGGTTCCCGTGCCATGTGACCCCTCCGTCCTCCCCGTCTTCCAATACTTTAGAGACAGCAGTTTCTGCGACAGCAAAGGCCCCCCGGTTTCCCGGAGAGCCTTTGCTGATCATCGGTTCAGGCTACTGGGCGTCGTCCGCCGGCGGCGCAGCCTTCTTGGCTTCCGGCTTGAAGTCCACGCCGGCTTCCTTGCGCTGCTGCGCCGTGATCGGGGCCGGGGCCTGGGTCAGCGGGTCGAAGCCGCCGCCGGACTTCGGGAACGCGATGACGTCGCGGATGGACTCGACACCCGCCAGCAGCGCTACCACGCGGTCCCAGCCGAACGCGATGCCGCCGTGGGGAGGCGCGCCGAACTTGAAGCCCTCAAGCAGGAAGCCGAACTTGGTCTGGGCGTCTGCCTTGTCCAGGCCCATGAGTTCGAAGACCCGTTCCTGCACGTCGCGCTCGTGGATACGGATCGAGCCGCCGCCGATTTCGTTGCCGTTGCAGACAATGTCGTAGGCGTAGGACAGGGCCGACTCGGGATCCTGGTCGAAGCTGTCCATGAACTCGGGCTTGGGCGAGGTGAACGCGTGGTGCACGGCGGTCCACTTGCCGGCGCCGACGGCGACATCACCGGACGCCACGGCGGCTGCGGCAGGTTCGAACATCGGCGCATCCACCACCCAGCAGAAGGCCCAGTCGGCCGGGTTGATCAGGCCGGTGCGGTGGCCGATCTCCACGCGGGCAGCGCCGAGAAGGGCGCGGGACGGGGTCTTCTCGCCGGCGGCGAAGAAGATGCAGTCGCCGGGCTTGGCGCCGACGGCGTCGGCGAGGCCTGCACGCTCGGAGTCGGTGAGGTTTTTGGCGACGGGACCGGCGAGTTCGCCGTCTTCCTTGTACAGAACGTACGCCAGGCCCTTGGCGCCGCGCTGCTTGGCCCATTCCTGCCACGCGTCGAGGGCGCGGCGGGCCTGGGAGGCGCCGCCCGGCATGACGACGGCACCGACGTAAGGCGCCTTGAACACACCGAAGTTGGTGTCCTTGAAGAACTCGGTGAGCTCGGTGAGCTCCTGGCCGAAACGCAGGTCCGGCTTGTCTGAGCCATAGCGGGCCATGGCGTCGTGGTAGGTGATGCGCTGGATCGGCGTCGGGATTTCGACGTCGATCAGCTTCCACAGTGCCTTGACGATGTTCTCGCCGAGACGGATGATGTCGTCCTGCTCGACGAAGCTGGCTTCGATGTCGAGCTGGGTGAATTCCGGCTGGCGGTCCGCACGGAAGTCCTCGTCGCGGTAGCAGCGGGCGATCTGGTAGTACTTCTCGAAGCCGCCCACCTGCAGGAGCTGCTTGAACAGCTGCGGGGACTGCGGCAGCGCGTACCAGGAACCCGGCGCCAGGCGGGCGGGGACCACGAAGTCGCGGGCGCCTTCCGGCGTCGAGCGGGTCAGCGTCGGGGTTTCGATCTCGACGTAGCCGTCCTGGTGGAGCAGCTCGCGGGCCACGCGGTTGGCCTCGGAGCGCAGGCGCAGGTTGCGGGCGGGGCCGGGGCGGCGCAGGTCCAGGTAGCGGTGCTTGAGGCGGGCTTCCTCGCCGACCTCGACGTGCTCATCAATCTGGAACGGCAGCGCATCGGACGTGTTGAGGATGGTGACCTTCTCGGCCATGACCTCAATCTCGCCGGTGGCCAGAGCGGGGTTCTCGTTGCCCTCGGGGCGCCGGGAGACGGTGCCCACGATCTGCAGCACGAACTCGTTGCGCAGGCCGTGGAAGACCTCTTCTTCACGGACGACCACCTGGGACACGCCCGAGGCGTCACGCAGGTCAACGAAGGCGACACCACCGTGGTCACGACGGCGGCCGACCCAGCCGGCGAGGGTTACGGTTTGTCCAATGTGCTCGGAGCGAAGGGATCCGAGGTCATGTGTGCGCAGCACAGCACGCCTTTCTGAAGAAGACAGAGGGAAATCAAAACTCATGTTCAATAGGATCGCTACAGGAACGATCCCGTACGAGTTTACCCGTTGGAAAGGCCCCTCCCGCCATGGCAAGCCGCCACCCGAGCCAGCCTTCTCCCGGCCAGCACCATCAGGCGCACCTGCAGCGCCGGCTGGGCGTCCTGGATTCGACCGCGATCGGGCTCGGCTCGATGCTGGGCGCCGGCGTCTTTGTGGTCTTCGCACCGGCCGCGGCACTGGCCGGTCCCCTGCTGGCCGTCGCCGTGGCGGTCGCCGGTGTGATCGCGTATTGCAATGCGGTGGCCTCCGCCCAGTTGGCGGCGAGATATCCCGCCAGTGGCGGCACTTACGTCTACGGGCGGATCAGGCTCGGCGAATGGCCCGGCTTCATTGCCGGCTGGGGTTTCGTAACGGGCAAGACAGCTTCCTGCGCGGCCATGGCCCTGACGTTCGGCCACTATGCGACACCGGAATTCGCGACGCCGCTCGCGGTGGCCGCCGTCGTGGTCCTGACGGGCGTGAACCTGCTGGGGATCACGCGGACCGCGCTGCTGACCCGGATCCTGCTGGGCGTGGTGCTCGCGACCCTCGCTTTCGTGGCGGCCGCCGCGATTCTGGGTCCGCATGCCGCCTCCGACGGTGGCCCCGGCGCGGCCGCAGGGGCGGGCGGCTGGGGCGTGCTCCCCGCTGCGGGGCTGATGTTTTTTGCCTTCGCCGGCTATGCCCGGATCGCAACGCTCGGCGAAGAGGTCAAGGATCCCGCCCGCACCATTCCGCGCGCCATCTTCGCGGCGCTGGCCGCGGCCTTCGTGATCTACCTCGGGCTGGCGCTGCTGCTGCAGTGGCACCTGCCCGCTGAGCAGCTGGCCACCTCGACGGCGCCGCTGCTCGACGCCGTGGCCAGCTCGCACCTGAGCGCGGGCGCCCCGCTCGTCCAGGCCGGTGCGGCGGCCGGGTGCCTTGGCGCGCTGCTGGCACTCATCACGGGAGTGGGCCGGACCGCCATGGCGATGGCGCGGGAACGTGACCTGCCTTCTCCCCTGGCCCGGGTGGGCGGCGCGCACACCGTTCCCGTCCTCGCCGAACTGACCGTCGCGGCTGCCGTCATCCTCCTGCTGCTGACCACGAGCGTGCTGACGGTAGTGGGATTCTCCAGCTTCGGCGTGCTGGTCTACTACTCGGTGACGAACGCCGCCGCATTCACCCTGCCCGCGCGCCCCTGGCACGCGCCGCGCTGGCTCAATGTCCTGGGGTTCCTCGGTTGCCTGCTTCTGGCCGTGACACTGCCGCCGGCCTCGGTGCTGGGCATGGCGGCAGTGCTGGCCGTGGGCGTGGCCGGGCGCTTCGTGGTGCTGGGGCTGCGGCGCCGGAACGCCGCCGCTTAGGCGGCGTTCGGGCGCTGCGTTCGGGCCGCTTAGGCGGCGTTCGGGCGCTGCGTTCGGGCCGCTTAGGCCTTCAGGACCCTGACATGCAGGTCGTCCGCGGCCGGGGCCCAGGTGGCCGGATCGGCGTCGAGCTGTTCGCCGGTGCGGATGTCCTTGACCTGGTGCTTGCCGTCGTCGTCGGTGAACCAGACGAAGGGGATGCCGCGGCGGTCGGCGAATTTGATCTGCTTACCGAATTTCTCGGCCTTGGCGGCGACCTCGGTGGCGATCCCCCGGCCGCGGAGCTCCGCGGCGACGTCCTGCGCCGCGCCCCAGCTGTCATCGCTGTTGAGCGCCACCAGCACGGCGGTCGGCACGGACCGTGTTGCCTTGGCGAGGTCCTGGCTGAGGATCCGGGAGACCAGCCGGGTCACGCCGATGGAGAGGCCGACGCCGGGGAACTTGCGGTTGCCTTTGCTGGCGAGGGCGTCGTAGCGTCCGCCGGAGCAGATCGAGCCGAGCTGCTCATGGCCCACCAGGACGGTTTCCACCACGGTGCCGGTGTAGTAGTCCAGGCCGCGGGCGATGCTGAGGTCCGCGACCACCTTGCCGGGCGCCCGCTGGACGGCTGCGGCGATGACCTGCTCCAGCTCGGCCAGGCCCTCTTCCAGCAGTTCGTTGCTGACCCCCAGCGCGCGGACCTGCGCCACGAAGGAGGTGTCCTCGGTGCGGATCGAGGCAAGTTTGAGGGCGGACTGGGCCTGCTCGTCGGTGGCGCCGAGCTCGGATTTGAGCAGTTCCGCCACCTTGGCCGGCCCGATCTTCTCCAGCTTGTCGATGCTGCGCAGCACCCCGGCGGTGTCGGTGAGGCCGATGCCGTTGTAGAAGCCCTCCGCCAGCTTGCGGTTGTTGATCCGGAGCAGGAAGTCCGGGATCGGCAGGGCGCTCAGGGCCTCGGCGATGACCAGGGCAATCTCGACGTCGTAACGGAACGGGAGTTCGCCGTCGCCCACAATGTCGATGTCCGCCTGGGTGAACTCGCGGGCGCGGCCTTCCTGCGGACGTTCGCCGCGCCAGACCTTCTGGATCTGGTACCGGCGGAACGGGAAAGCGAGGTAGCCGGCGTTTTCGACGACATACCGGGCGAACGGCACAGTGAGGTCGAAGTGCAGGGCCAGGGCGTGCGGATCGCCTTTGTGTGACTTGGCTTCTTCGCTCTCCTCGTCCTGCAGCCGGCTCAGCCCGTAGACCTCTTTGTCGATCTCGCCCTTGCGCAGCAGCTGCCCGACGGTTTCCACGGCACGGGTCTCGATCGAGGAAAAGCCATGGAGTTCGAAGACCCGGCGCAGCGTGTCCAGCACATGCAGCTCCACCAGCCGTTCCTCGGGAAGCCACTCGGGGAATCCGGACAGGGAGGCGGTGCGTGCCATGGTGGATTTTCTCCTCTGGTAAAACCGGCCCGAGCCTGCTGCGCCGGGTTGCGGCCGAAACGGGCCGTCCGAAACGGGGATCAGAAAGGCAGCAGAGCGGCCGGTCATGCATAAACTGTGTGCGGCAGTCAGTTTATGCGTTCCGCGCCCGCAACTTCTAATGCGTCCGGTACGTCCCGACTGCCGGCAGCATTACCGCTGAATACAAGGCGGCGCCCCGGCGCCGCCCGGTTTCGGCCAGACAAGCAGGAGGACTTTTGGCGGCCAATTCACGGAGCGCCCGCGAAGCCAAGCGGCGCGTCCAGCAAATGGAGGCAAAGCGCGAGCTGCGCAAGGAGCAGGACAAGCGCCGGAAGCGCGACAACGTCCTCGCCATTGGCGCCGGCACCGCCGCACTGGTGGTTGCCCTGGTGCTCCAGCTGACCGTCTTCTCGTCCAATCCGACCGAAGACGAATATGCCGCCGCCCAGGCCGGGCTGACCACCCCCTCGGCTACTCCCCCGGCCACGCCCTCGGCCCCACCTACCAGTAACGCCGAGAACATCCCGAAGCCCGAAACGGCGGCCGGCCAGACTTTCACCGGCGAACTCAAGCTCAACAGCGGCACGCTCGGCGTCGAACTCGACGGCACGGCCGCGCCCCAGGCAACCGCCGTCTTCAAGTCCCTTGCGGACCAGAACTTCTACACCGGGCTCAACTGCCACCGGCTCACCACGGCCGAGACCTTCGGCGTGCTGCAGTGCGGCTCCAAGGCCGGCGACGGCAGCAGCGACCCGAGCTTCACCTGGGGTCCGCTGGAGAACACGCCGCAGGACAACAACTACCCCGCCGGTACCATCGCCGTCGCCAGGAGCGGCGGAAACGCGTACGGCAACGGTACACAGTTCTTCATCGTGTACAAGGACACCGTCATTCCGGCCGACGCCGCCGGCGGCTACACGGTGGTGGGCAAGGTGACCTCAGGCCTGGACGTGGTGGCCAATATTGCGGCCGCCGGACTAAAACCGGGTGATAACGCCACAGACGGCGCACCCGCGGAACCAGTCACGATAGACTCGTTCTCTCTGAAGTAACCAGCCGTTGCCCTTGTGGCCACGGCCCCGGTATTTCCCTCCAAGCGAAAGACTTCTAGCGGTGACAGACAGTCAGAAATCCGACGAAACAGTGTCAGCAGCAGCTGCCAACGAGACCGAAGCTGAGGCCAACGTGCCAGCTCAGGCGACCGACACTCCCGAAAACACGGTGCCGGAAGCGGTGACCGAGACGGCACCCGAGGTCCCTGCGGCCGACGCCGAGACCACGCCTGAGGCTCCCGAGGCGACAGAGGCTCCCGCCGAGGACGCTGCACCCGAGGCTCCGGCCGCCACTGAGGCCGCCGCCCCGGCCGAAGAAGCAGCTCCCGCAGCGCCCGCCAAGGAACCAGCTCCGGCCCCGGCCACCGCCCGGCCCGCGCCGTCACCGGCTGCATTCGCGGCACGTCCGAAGGCCAAGCCCTCACCTGCCGCCCCCGCCGCCGCGCCGGCAGCTGTGTCCTCCGCCGCGTCGCTGGCCGAAGCGGCCCGCTGGGGCCGCGTTGAAGGTGACGGCCACGTATTCCTGACCGTCGACGGCGAGGAGCATCCCGTCGGCCAGTACCCGGGCGTCAGCGATGACGAAGCCCTGGGCTACTTCGCCCGGAAGTACGACGACATCGTCGCGCAGATTGTCCTGCTGGAACAGCGCGTCAGCTCCAAGGCGCCCACCACGGACATGCAGAAGACCGTCACCCACCTGCGCGAACAGCTGGCTGAGCGCAACATGGTGGGCGACCTCCGCTCCGCCGAGGCCCGCCTGGACACCCTCGCCCAGCAGATCACCGCGCTTGAAAAGACCGAGAAGGCTGAACACGACGCCGTCCGGGCCGCCGAACTGAAGGCCCGCGAAGCCATCGTCGCCGAAGCTGAAGAGATCGCCGGCCACGACCCGGCCCAGATCCAGTGGAAGACCTCCAGCGCCCGGATGAACGAACTGTTCGAGAGCTGGAAGACCGCGCAGAAGAGCGGTGTCCGTCTTGGCCGCAGCAACGAAGACGCCCTCTGGAAGCGCTTCCGTGCCGCACGCACGGTCTTTGACCGGCACCGCCGCGCATACTTCTCCCAGCTGGACAGCAACAACTCGGCAGCCAAGGCCGCCAAGGAAAAGCTGATCACCGAGGCGGAAGCGCTCTCGACGTCCACCGACTGGGGCTTTGCCGCGGGCGAGTACCGCCGCCTGATGGACCAGTGGAAGGCCTCACCGCGCGCCAGCCGCAAGGACGACGACGCCCTCTGGGCCCGTTTCCGTGCCGCGCAGGACGTCTTCTTCACCCACCGGCAGGCTGCCAACGACGAGATCGACCAGGAATACGGCGCGAACCTGGTGGTCAAGGAAGCCCTGCTGGCGGAAGCCAACGAGCTGCTCCCCATCACGGACCTCGCGGCCGCCAAGAAGGCCCTCCAGTCCATCCGCGACCGCTGGGAAGAGGCCGGCAAGGTTCCCCGCGCCGACATGGGACGCGTTGAAGCCGGACTCCGCAAGGTCGAAGACGCCGTACGCCACGCCGAGGACGAGAACTGGAAGCGGTCCAATCCTGAGACGAAGGCGCGCACCAACAGCGCTCTGACGCAGCTGGAATCCGCCATCTCCGGGCTCCGGGATGACCTCGCCAAGGCAGAGAAGGCCGGCGACGAGCGCAAGATCAAGGCCGCAAAGGAAGCCCTCGAGGCCCGTGAGGCCTGGCTGGAACAGCTCGAGAAGTCAGCGAGCGAGCTCTCCTAGACGGAAGCACCAGCCACTGAAGCTGGCTGTTTGATACAGGCCCCGCACCGGTTATCCACATGACCGGGACGGGGCCTGTTCGCTTTCTCCAGGACCGGACAGGATGGCTGGATGGTCAATGTTTCCGGCCCTTCAGCGACCGCCCCGCCTACGTCTGACTTGGCACCGTCTCACGCGGCACCGCTTGAGCTCTACTCCCCCGGGGCGCTTTTCACCTGGCCCGAACTGCAGGCCATGGCGTCCGACGGCGTGCTGACCCAGCTCTACCAGCGCGGCTATCTGCCCCCGGGCAGCCGGGCCACTCCGCAGCTCCGGGCCCGCGCCGCGGCCGTCCTCATCCGCCCGGCAATCCGGCAGCGGGTCGTTGCAGGAAGGATGACTGCGGCCTGGATCTATGGCTGCGCCGCTGAACCGGACCGGCTCGCCCTGCTCGTGGACGCCAACCGGCGGATTTCCAGCCTCAGGTCCATGCGGGGCTGCACGTTCCATGAAGTGCGCCTCGGAGCGTTCGACGTCGTGAGCCTGGGCGGACTGATGGTCTCCAGCCCGCTGCGGACCTCAGTGGACATCGCCCTGCACGTGGACGCCGAGCGGGCCATACCGGCCCTGCGCGCGCTCCTGGCCCAGCCCGAACTGGGCGTGCGGCTGCGCCTGCTCAGGCTCGCTGTGGAGGCCACCCCGAGGGTGCCGCACAAGAACGCCGCTCTGGCGAAGCTCGAGCACCTCCGGGCCGGCCCGGCGCCTTAGCCGGCGGCGGATCCGAAGGCCGGCAGCGTATTAGCTGCGCCGCCGGTTGCCGGTAGTGCGGTACACGTCGAAGACGCCGTCGATGCGGCGGACGGCGCTCAGCACATGGCTCAGGTACTTGGGGTCGCCCATCTCGAAGGCGAATTTGGAGATCGCCACCCGGTCCGTGGATGTGTGCACGCTGGCCGCCAGAATGTTGACGTGGTTCTCGGACAGGATCCGCGTCACATCCGAAAGCAAGGATTTGCGGTCGAGCGCTTCGACCTGGATTTCCACCAGGAAGACGCTCGACTGGGTGGGTGCCCAGTCGACCTCGACGATCCGGTCCGGCTGCTCCAGCAGTCCGCTGACGTTGGTGCAGTCCGTCCGGTGCACCGAGACGCCGGAGCCGCGGGTGACGAACCCCAGGATCGGGTCAGGCGGTACCGGCGTGCAGCAGCGCGCGAGTTTCACCCAGACGTCGTCCACGCCGCGCACCACGACTCCGGAATCGGAATACCGGGCCTTCGTGACCTGGGTCGGGATGGATACCTCGGTGAGGTCGTCCTCGGGGGTGTCGTTGCCGCCGAGGCTCTCGACCAGGCGTTCCATGACGGACTGCGCGGAGGTGTGCCCGTCCCCCACACCGGCGTAGAGGCCGGATATGTCGACGTACTTGAAATCCTCGGCCACGGCGGCGAGGGCGTCATGCGTCATGAGGCGCTGCAGCGGGAGGTTCTGCTTGCGCATCGCCTTGGTCAGCAGTTCCTTGCCGCGGTCGATCGACTCCTCGCGGCGTTCCTTGCTGAACCACTGCCTGATCTTGTTGCGGGCGCGGGCGCTCTTGACGAAATGCTGCCAGTCCTGGCTGGGCCCGGCCCCTTCGGCCTTAGAGGTAAAGATCTCCACCCAGTCGCCGTGGTTGAGTTCACTGTTGAGCGGGACCAGTTTGCCATTGACGCGGGCACCGATGGTCCGGTGGCCCACCTCGGTGTGGACGGCATACGCGAAGTCCACGGGCGTGGAGCCCGCGGGCAGGGCCATGACCTCGCCCTTGGGCGTGAAGACAAACACTTCCCGGGCATTGATTTCAAAGCGCAGGGAGTCGAGGAATTCGCCGGGATCGGACGTTTCCTGCTGCCAGTCCACGAGGGACCGGAGCCAGCCCATGTCGCCGTCGCGCGGGCTTCCCGGCCCGGCAGCCGTGCGGTTCGGCTGGTCCTTGTACTTCCAGTGCGCGGCGACGCCGTATTCGGCGCGGCGGTGCATCTCGTGGGTACGGATCTGGATCTCCACGGGTTTGCCGCCCGGACCGATCACCGTAGTGTGCAGCGACTGGTACATGTTGAACTTGGGCATCGCGATGTAGTCCTTGAACCGCCCAGGGAGGGGGTTCCAGCGCGAGTGCATGGCGCCCAGGGCCGCGTAACAGTCCCGGACCGAGTCCACCAGGACCCTGACGCCCATCAGGTCGTTGATGTCGTCGAAATCCTTATCCCGGACGATCATCTTCTGGTAGATCGAGTAGTAATGCTTCGGCCGGCCCGTGATGGTGGCCTTGATCTTGGCTTCGCGCAGGTCCTCGGTGATCTGGTTGCGGATGACGGAGAGGTTCTTTTCGCGTTCGGGGGTCCGGTCCCCCACCATGCGCACGATTTCCTCGTAGACCTTCGGGTACAGGGCCGCGAAGGAAAGGTCTTCCAGCTCCCACTTGATGGTGTTCATGCCGAGCCGGTGCGCCAGCGGGGCGAAGATTTCCAGGGTCTCCCGGGCCTTGCGCGCCGAGGATTCGGCCGAGACAAAGCGCCAGGTCCTGGCGTTGTGCAGCCGGTCGGCCAGCTTGATCATCAGGACCCGGATGTCCTTGGCCATGGCCACGACCATTTTTCGGACAGTTTCGGATTGCGCGGCCTCGCCAAAGCTGACCTTGTCCAGCTTGGTGACACCGTCCACCAGCATGGCCACTTCCGGCCCGAACTCGCCCCTCAGGTCATCCAGGGTGTAGGAGGTGTCCTCGACGGTGTCGTGCAGGAGCGCCGCTGCCAGTGTGGTTCCGCTGAGCCCGAGCTCGGCCAGGATGGTGGCCACCGCCACCGGGTGCGTGATGTAGGGGTCACCGCTCTTGCGCTTCTGCCCGCGGTGGCAGCGCTCCGCCACGATGAAGGCACGCTGGATGAGGTCGAAATCCTCTTTCGGGTTGTTGGCCCGGACCGTGCGCAGCAGCGGCTCAAGGATGGGGGAATAGGCGGGGGCGCCGCGCCCGGTCAGGCGGGCAAGCCGGGAACGGGTGCGTTCACGACGGCCGGGGAACGTGGGGCGTGCGCCCGAACTGTCTACGGGCACCGGCGGATCGGCGCGTCCGGGAGCCACCACACCAGTCTGCGAACCCTGGCCTGAAGCCTTAGCCACCGGCGCTGATGGCACCGGCGTCGAACGTTCTTCCAATGGAGCACCTCTCCGAACCCGTTAATTCTTCCAGTCTATTCCCGCAGCAGGATACTTCGATAACCGGCGTCCATACGGCGACGGGCCGGAGAGCGTCACGAATGACGTTCTCCGGCCCGTCGGACCGCGGGGCAGATCCCGGCGGCGGTGACCGGTCCTGCAGGACCGCTGCGGCTAAGCCGTGGCGGGCTCCGCCGGGGACTCAGCCTTGGCGGCGGCCTGGGCGCGGCGGTGTGCCACACGCTCGGCCTGCTTGACCAGTTCCGGCTCGCCCTGGCGCAGCCAGGCGTAGAGCGGTGCAGCGATGAAGATCGTGGCCGCCGTGCCGATCAGGATGCCCACGAACAGGGCCAGCGAGAGGTCCCGCAGCGTTCCGGCACCCAACAGACCGGCGCCAATGAACAGGATGGCGCCGACGGGCAGGATGGCCACCATCATCGTGTTGATGGAACGGACCAGGGTCTGGTTGACGGCGAGGTTGACTTCCTCGCCGAAGGTCCGCCGTGTGGAGGCCTGCAGGTCCGCCGTGTTCTCGCGGATCTTGTCGAAGACCACCACGGTGTCATAGAGCGAATAGCTCAACACGGTCAGGAAGCCGATGATCGCCGAGGGCGTGACTTCGAAATCGCTCAGAGCGTAGACGCCGGCGGTGATGAACATGGTCACCAGCATGCCGACGATCGCCGAGAGCGACATCTTCCAGGTCCGGAAGTACAGCGCCATCAGCACCGCGGCGAGTCCGACGAAGATCGCCAGGCCCAACAGGGCCTGCTTGGTGACGTCAGCGCCCCATGTGGGGCCGATGAAGGTGGATGTCACCTCATTGTCCGTTACGCCGTAGGCCTCGGTGAGGCCGGCTTTGATCTGGAGCGTTTCGTCTTCCGTGAGCTTGTCCGTCTGGATCCGCATCGTGTTGCCCGCGACGTTGGCCACCCGCGGGATGCTGCTGGGGACAACATCCTCGACGGCCTTCTCGCCGACAGAGGGGTCCGTGGTCTTCACGTTGGAGACGGTGAATTCCGAGCCGCCCCGGAATTCGATGCCGAGGTTGAAGCCGCCCTTGGCGACGGGCAGGAGGATCGAGAGCGCCACCAGGACGGCCGCGATCAGGAACCAGATTTTCTTGGATCCGACGAAGTCGTACGAGCGCTTGCCCGTGTAGAGCTCGTTACCGAAATTGGCGAAGCTGGTGGCCATTTAGTTGCCCTCCTTGGACGAGCTCTTGGAGGAACCAGCAAGCTGTTCCTGCCGTTCGGCGAGACGTCGTTCTGCAATGGTCATCCGGCGTTCGGCTTCAGCCGCGGCGCCGGTGTTCTTGGCGCGGAGCGCGGCAACCTGGGCCGGCTTGTCCGCAGGGGTGCGGAACCTGCCCGCGCCCCGGTACAAGGGGACGGCGCCGAGGCTCTTCGGGTCCAGCCCGGAGAGCGGGTGGCCTTCACCGAAGAACTTGGTGCGGGCCAGCAGCTGCAGGGTCGGGTGGGTGAACGTGAAGACGACGAGCAGGTCGGCGAGGGCGGTCAGGCCGAGCGTGAACGCGAAGCCGCGGACGTTGCCTACCGCCACGAAGTACAGAACGACGGCGGCCAGCAGGTTGACGGCCTTGGACGCCAGGACCGTGCGCTTTGCACGCTTCCAGCCGTTCTCGACTGCCGAGACAAGGCCTCGGCCTTCACGGAGCTCATCGCGGATTCGTTCGAAGTAGACGATGAACGAGTCCGCGGTCTGGCCGATGGCCACGATGATGCCCGCGACACCGGCGAGGGAAAGCCGGTAGTTCTCGGTCCAGCCCAGGATGTCGATAGCCAGGAACGTCAATGCGCCCGCGACCACGAGGGAGGCGACGGTGACGAGGCCCAGTGCCCGGTACTGGAACAGGGAGTACACCACCACCAGCAGCAGGCCGATCAGGCCGGCGAGCAGGCCCATGCGGAGCTGCTCACCACCGAGGGTCGCGGAAATCTGCTGTTCGCTCTGGATCTCGAAGCTGATCGGCAGGGCGCCGAAGCGGAGCTGGTCGGAGAGGGCCTTCGCGGACTGCTCCGTGAAACCGCCGGTGATCTGCGGGCGGCCATCAGTGATGACTGCCTGGGAGCGCGGGGCGGAGATGACCTGGTCGTCCAGGACAATGGCGAACTGCGACTTCGGATCCGAGCCGCTCTCGCCGCCGGCTTCGACGTAGAACTTGTTCAACCGCTCGGTGACCGTCTTGAACTTGGCCGTGCCTTCGTCGTTGAACTGGATGTTCACAGCCCACTCGTTGGTCACCGCGCCCTGGGCACCGCGCTGCAGCTGGAAGGAGGAACCCGAGATGTTCGATCCCTTGACCTCAACCGGGCCGAGGATGTACTTGATCGCGGGCCGGCCCTCGGAAGCGGGTTCGCACGTGACCAGCGGCTGGGCCGGGTCGGAGCGTTCCTGCTTGTCCTGCGACGGGTTGTCACAGTCGAGCGTCTCAAACTTCTTGTAGAGCTCGGGGGTTACCCAGTTCACGTCGCTGCCGTTGGCGGGCTCCGCGGTGGGCTTGGGCAGCTGGTCCTCCGGAGTCAGTGCCTCCGCGGGGACTGCCGCACCGGGACCGGCCTGCAGCACAGGCCGGAAGTTCATGTCGGCGGATGCCTGGATCAGCGCGCGGGTTTCCTTTGACGGGGTGCCGGGAAGGCTGACCACGACATTGCGTCCGGACTGCGTGCTGATCTCAGCTTCTGCCACGCCGGAGCCGTCCACGCGCTGGCGGATGATCGCCACGGCCTGGTTGAGCTGTTCTTCGGTGATGTCCGAACCGCCCTCAACCTTGGGCGCCAGGATCATCTGGGTGCCGCCTTCAAGATCCAGGGCGAGCTTGGGAGCCCAGCTCGCCTGGCCGGCCATGGTGCCGCCTGCCAGGACAGCGGTCAGGACGGCAAGGATAACGCCGAGCCAGACCAGCACCCTGAGGGCTGTATTTTTGGGGCCAGTTCGTGCCATTGTCGATCTTTCTATTATTTACGGAGGAACCGCCGGTGCGGACCAAGGAGGCCGCTCCGGCGGTTGCCCGCAACCGTTACTTCGCGGGATAGCTCAAGCAGGCAGACTAGCTGTCTTTCTTGCCTTCGTCGTTGAGGCGGCGCAGGGTTTCTTCCGGCGTCTCGTCGCGCGGGGCATCGTTGACCGTTGCGGCGCTGTCGGCCTTGTCGGTGGTCAGGGAAGAGGCGTCGTTGGGGACAACCGTGGGCTCCTCAGCTGCGACAACCGGCTCGACGATCTTGGTGACGGCCTGGCGGTGTACGGTGGCCGTGTTGCCCGGGGAGAGTTCCAGCAGGACCTTGTTCTCTTCGTCGTCGATCTCGACGATCCGGCCGTACAGGCCAAAGCTCGTCATGACCTCAACACCCGGAGCAAACTTCGACTGGAGCTGTGCCTGCTGCTGCTGGGTCTTCTTGTTGCGGCGGAACATCATGAAGACGAAGACGCCGAGCATGGCGAACAGCAGGATGGTCATGATGTCGATACCGCCGCCGGCCTGCGGCTGGGTCTGGGCAGAAATAAGTCCGAACACAGGGATAGTTCCGTTCTGTACTTGCGTAGCTGGTTTTACAGCAACGTCGGCTTCGCTTCGGACTGGCAGGCAATCATGCCGCGCCGACGGCGGCCAGGTGGTGGCCGCGCACAGAAACAAAGACCCGAACGTGCCGAGCGTCATACCAGTCTACAAGGGAAAACGTGCCGGAGCGGTGCTATTGACTATTACGGATCCATTCCGGATCAGCGTCCTGGCCCAGCCCGCCCGCAATGTCGGGCTCGTCGTCGGCGGCTTCGAAGAGCTCCAGCGGGTCCTGCGCGAACACTCCGGGCGGAACCGCGAAGCCGAGGTGCGTCCAGGCGGGGGCGAGGGCGATCCTCCCCCGCGGGGTTCGTCCCAGCAGCCCCTCGCGGACGAGGTACGGCTCGGCGACCGTTTCCACGGTTTCGGTCTCTTCACCGACGGCGATCGCCAGGGTGGACAGGCCCACCGGTCCGCCGCCGAATTTGGTGATGAGGGCTTCAAGGACGGCGCGGTCCAGCCGGTCGAGGCCGCGCTTATCCACTTCATACATGTCCAGCGCTGCGGAGGCGGCGCGGGCGTCGATCTGCTCGATCCCGTGCACCAGCGCCCAGTCCCGGACCCGGCGCAGGAGCCTGTTGGCGATGCGGGGCGTGCCGCGGGACCGCCCCGCGATTTCGCTGAACCCGGCAGAGTTGACCTTGAGGTCCAGGAGCCCGGCGGAGCGCCGGAGCACGAGTTCCAGTTCGGCCACGGAGTAGAACTCTAGGTGGCCGGTGAAGCCGAAGCGGTCCCGGAGCGGCCCGGGCAGCAGGCCCGCGCGGGTCGTGGCACCGACCAGGGTGAACGGCGGAAGTTCCAGCGGGATGGCCGTGGCGCCGGCGCCCTTGCCCACGACAATGTCGACCCGGAAGTCTTCCATCGCCATGTAGAGCATTTCCTCGGCCGGCCGGGACATCCGGTGGATCTCATCGAGGAAAAGGACCTCGCCCTCGGAGAGGGAGGACAAGATGGCGGCCAGGTCACCGGCGTGCTGGATGGCGGGGCCGCTGCTGATCCGCAGCGGGGCGTTCATTTCGGCCGCAATGATCATGGACAGCGTCGTTTTGCCGAGCCCGGGCGGCCCGGAAAGCAAGACGTGGTCGGCGCTGCGGCCGCGCATGCGGGAAGCCTCCAGGACGAGGGAAAGCTGCTTGCGGACCCGGTGCTGGCCGACGAAGTCGTGCAGGTTCTTGGGCCGGAGCGCAGCCTCGATGACCCGCTCCTCCGGCTCCTCTCCCCCGCCGACGAGGGACGGCTCAGCCACGGGCGCCTATCCTGTTCCCGGCGCGGGCACCGTCCTGGCCCAGCCAGCGGAGGGTTGCCCGCAGGATCTCGGCGACGTTGCCCTTCTCGGCCAGCTCGGGGGAATCCGCCAGTGACTTGTCGATGCTGGACGTGGCGTCCTTCTCGGACCAGCCAAGGCTCGTCATGGCCGCGACGACCTGCGGCTTCCAAATTGCTTCGGCGGATGCGGCCGGAGCCGAGGTCCCGGCGGAGGTGCCGTGCGGCACCAGCTTGCCGGCCAGTTCCAGCACGATCCGCCCGGCAACCTTGGGGCCAATGCCGGGGACCTTGGTGAATGCCTTGCCGTCCCCGGAGTGGGCGGCGACGCGGATCGCTTCGGGCTCGTGCACGGCCAGGACCGCCAACGCGAGCCGGGGTCCGACGCCGCTGACGCTGAGGAGGACGTCGAAGACCTCGCGTTCGTCGTCGCTGCCGAACCCGAACAGAGTGAGGGAGTCCTCGCGCACGATCAGGGAGGTGAAGAGCTTCCCTTCCGCGCCGGCGCGGAGCCGGCCGAGGGTCTGCGGTGTGGCGTTCACGCTCATGCCGGCGCCGTTGAGGTCGATCACGGCGGAGGACAGGCCGACGTGCGCTACGGTTCCGCGGAGAAAACTGATCAAAGCCGGGCTCCTGAAATTTCAGCTGAAAATAAAACCGGGAGGACCCGGCTATCCGAACATATCTACGAATACCCTACCAAGCCATCCGGCGGCACCGCGGGACATTCAGCGTGAACGGCGCGCTTTGGCTTCCGCGTCCGCCCAGGCCCGCTGGGCGGGGGTCAGCGACTGGCTTCCGGGTCCGGTGGTGGAGACTGCGGCGCCGCTGCCGGCCCGCCACGCATGCGTGATAGCCAGGGCCAGGGCGTCGGCGGCGTCGGCCGGCCGCGGCGGGGCATTGAGCCGAAGGATCTTGGTGACCAGCTTGGTGACGGCGTCCTTGTTGGAGGTTCCGCTGCCGGTGACGGCGGCCTTGACTTCGGAGGGGGTGTGCAGCGCCACGGGGATGCCGCGGCGCGCGGCGGCGGCGATCACTACGCCGGATGCCTGGGCAACGCCCATCACGGTGCTGACGTTGAGCTGCGAGAAGACGCGTTCGACGGCGAGAACGTGCGGTTCGTACTGGTCCAGCCACTCGTCGATGGAGGTGGCGATGACCAGCAGGCGCTGGTCCAGGCTTTCCTCCGGTGATGTGCCGACGACGCCGAACGCCACCATCGTGGCGCGGCGGTTCTTCTCGACGTCCACGACGCCGATCCCGCAGCGGGTGAGGCCCGGATCGACGCCGAGGACGCGAAGGGTCACTCCGCTTCCAGTGCGGCCTGCACTTCGTCGCTGAGGTCGGCGTTGCTGTAGACGTTCTGGACGTCGTCGAGCTCCTCGAGGGCGTCTACGAGCTTCATGAACTTCTTGGCGGCGTCGAGGTCCAGCGGCACTTCCATGGACGGCACAAACTCGGCCTCGTCGGTGTCGTACTCCATGCCGGCTTCCTTGAGCGCATCGCGGATGGCCTGCAGGTCGGTCGGCTCGGAGTGGATCTCGAAGCTGTCACCGTTGTCCTTGACTTCCTCGGCGCCGGCGTCGAGCACGGCCATCAGGACGTCGTCCTCGCTCAGTCCGTTCTTCGGCAGGGAGACAACGCCCTTGCGGGAGAAGAGGTAGCTGACCGAACCGGGATCGGCGATGGTGCCGCCGTTACGGGAGATGGCGAGGCGCACTTCGGAGGCCGCCCGGTTCTTGTTGTCCGTCAGGCATTCGATCAGCAGCGCCGAGCCCTGCGGCCCGCGGCATTCGTACATGATCTCGGTGTAGTCCACGACTTCGCCGGTGAGGCCGGCACCGCGCTTGATGGCGCGGTCGATGTTGTCAGCGGGGACCGAGGTCTTCTTGGCCTTCGTGACGGCGAGTTCCAGGCTCGGGTTGCCGGCAAGGTCCGGGCCGCCCATGCGTGCGGCGACTTCGATGTTCTTGATCAGCTTGGCGAACGACTTGGCGCGGCGGCTATCGAGGATGGCCTTTTTGTGCTTGGTCGTCGCCCATTTGGAGTGGCCTGACATGCTTTACGCTTCCCCTCTGATCATTCGGATAAACAATTCGTGCACGCGCTTCTCCCCCGTCACTTCCGGGTGGAAGGAGGTGGCCAGCAGCTTGCCGGAACGCACAGCAACAATTCTAGCCGTCCCGGCCAGCGCCTCGGGGTGAGATGTCCTGGAGGGCTCCACTTCGGCGAGGACCTCCACGCCGTCGCCGACGCGTTCCACCCATGGTCCGCGGATGAAGACCGCGTGGACAGGAGCCACGCCGTTTTCGGTGGCGCTGAAGTCGAGGCCCTTAAAGTCCAGATCCGTCTCGAAGGATTCGCGCTGCCGGCCAAAGGCGTTCCGGCGCACCGTGATGTCGAGGCCGCCAAACGTCTGCTGCGGGTTGCCGGCAAGGTCCTTCGCGGGGTCGGCGATCTCATCCGCCAGCAGGATCATCCCGGCGCAGGAGCCGTAGACCGGCAGCCCGTCCTGGATTCGCCGGCGCAGCGGGTCGCGGAGTCCGAAGGCCCGGGACAGCTTGTCGATAGTGGTCGATTCGCCGCCGGGAATGATGAGGCCGTCGAGGCCGTCGAGTTCAGCAGGCCGGCGGACGCCGATGCCCGTGGCACCGGCGGCTTCCACCGCATGCAGGTGTTCGCGGAAGTCGCCCTGGAGAGCCAGGACGCCGATCCGCAGCCCTGTTCCCACGCGGGAGGAAGGCTCGGAAGAGGGGTTGGTCATCCGAACAGCATAGTGCTCGACGCCCCGCACCGGGGCATGCGGCGCCGCCTCCCGGCGGGCTTCCATGCCGCCGCTGGGATATATTACAAAGCATGTTTTACTTCAGCGTTCCGCTCGGCAAGTTCGTTCGCCGGGTCTCCCGGCTCAGGGGCGGAGGCTCTGCCCTTCCCGGGCTCGTCGTCGAAAAAATCGACCCCGGCTTCATGCGCAGGACGCTGTCCACGCTGCCGCACGGCGTCGCCGTCGTAAGCGGCACGAACGGCAAGACGACCACCACAAAGATGGTGGTGGAGCTGCTTGAGAGCCAGGGCCTAAAGGTCTTCACCAACCGCACCGGCAGCAACTTCACCCGCGGTGTGGCCGCTGCGCTGCTCGGCGAGGTGGACTGGCGGGGGCGGCTGGACGCCGACGTCGCCGTGCTGGAACTGGACGAGGCCCACGCGGTGCATTTCGTCAACCAGGTGCCGCCGCGCTACTGCCTGCTGCTCAACGTCCTGCGTGACCAGCTGGACCGTTTTGGCGAGATCGACAAGACGGCGCAGCTGCTGCAGCACATCGCCGCCAAGACCACGGGAACCGTCGTGCTGAACCGGGAGGACCCCCGCGTCGCCCGGATCGCGCAAACCCTCGACGGGCCCGAAGTCCTTTACTTCGGCCTCGATGACTCGCTGCTGAGCACCTTCCCGAACGACGACGAGATGCGGGCCGCCCCCGGCAGCCCGGTGCCGCCGGCGCCGCCCAAGCCGCACGCCGACGTCGTGCTCCGCCGGGTGGGTGCGGCGGACGCGGACTTTGAGTACGACGGCGTCACGGCGACGACGGCGATGAAGCTCCGCGGGGTCTACAACATCTTCAACGCCGCTGCCGCGCTGACCCTGGCCCGGGCCATTGCGGTCCGGGACTCTGTCCCTGGAAAAACGGTCCTGGCGGACAACGAAGGGCTGCTGAAGGCCCTGGCGCAGGTGGCGCCGGCGTTCGGCCGCGGTGAGAGCCTCGTCGTCGACGGCCTGCCGCTGGATCTGGTGCTGGTGAAGAACCCCAGCGGCTTCCGGCTGGGGCTGAAGTCCTTCCCGGCGGCCGGGTACGCCACGATGGTCGCGATCAATGACAACTATGCCGACGGCCGGGACTTGTCATGGCTCTGGGACGTCGAGTTCGACACCCTTCGCGAGGGCGGCGTGGACCAGCTGAGCGGCTCCCGCGCGTACGACATGGCGCTGCGCCTGCAGTACGACGACGTTGCGATCGGCGCCGTGAACACCGAGATTGCCCCCGCGCTGGCGGCCTTCATCAGCGGCGCCAAGGACAAACCGAAGCGGATCTTCTGCACCTACACAGCGATGCTGGCCATCCGCCGCGAGCTGTCCAAAATCACCACAGTGGAGGTGGTCTCATGACCCCCCAGCCCGATTCCGACCAGTCCAAGCTTTCCTTCGGGCACGTGCTTCCGCCCGAGGAATCCCCCGAGCCCGGCAAGGGAACCATCCGGGTCCTGCAGCTGTACCCGCGGGACATGAACATCTACGGCGACTGGGGCAACGCCCTGGTGCTGGCACAGCGGCTGCGCTGGCACGGCTACACCCCTGAGCTGCTTGAGTACAACGTCGGCGACGAGTTTCCGGCGGAGGTCGACCTGGTCGTCGGCGGCGGCGGGCAGGACAGCGGCCAGCTGGTCATCCAGGACGACCTGCTGTCGCGGGAGGCTGTCCTGAAGGACCTGGCCGAGGACGGCACGCCCATGCTGGTGATCTGCGGCCTGTACCAGCTGTTCGGGAAGTTCTTCAAGACCCGGACGGGGTCCGTCATCCCGGGGATCGGCATCCTGGACGTTGAGACCCATGGAACCGATGAGCGGCTGATCGGCAACGTGGCGGTGTCCACCGGCGAGTTCGGCACCGTCCTGGGGTACGAGAACCACAGCGGCCAGACCACCCTCGGCCCGGGCGTCTCAGCGCTGGGAACCACCGCCAAGGGCACCGGCAACAACAGCAACGACGGCCAGGAAGGCGCCCGGTACCGGAACATCGTGGCGAGCTACCTGCACGGATCCCTGCTGCCGAAGAACCCTGCCCTGGCGGACTTCCTCATCCGGACCGCCGTCGAACGCAAGTACGGCAGCTTCTCCCCCGGCACGCCGGACGACTCCTACGCCGTCCTCGCCCGCGAACACGCCGCCCGACGCCCGCGCTGAGCCGACGGCGGCTGCGCTCAGCACGGGCGGCAGCGGGTCAGCCGATTATTGTCAGGATCGCCCAAACAGCGGCGACGATCCCGGCGATGATCGCCGGCCGGTTCCATGACGAGCTGACTACGCCGGCACCACCCGTCAGACCCGCGATCCGCGCATCCTGCCAGGCAGCGACGATGGCATCCCGGCCGGTCGCCGTCTCTTTCTGGCTGATGCGTTCATTGCCCGGGAGGATGCTGTGCGGCCGGCTTTTCAGGTCGCTGACGTGGTCGAATCCGGAGCCGAAGGCACTCGGCGGCGTCGGGGCGCCCCAGCTGACGTACCGCCGTCCCGCAGCCCTGACCACCACCGTGTAACGGACCTCGACGTCGTCGACCGCGGCGAAAGGTATCCGGTGGTCGCGGAGTCCGTTGACCAGCTCGAAACCGTGCACGTCTGTCCGGAGGAGCGGCCGCCACTGCGCCACGTAGACGACCCACGACGCCAGGAACAGCCACGGCGCCGCCTCCAAGGCAGCCTCCGTTCTGCCGGCCAGCACCAGCCATGCCAGTACGACGGCGGCGCCCAGCCACACCGTGGCGGCGACCGGCCGCGCAGATCCTGCCCGGTGTGTTTTCCCTGTCGACGGGGAGCCCGAGCTTCCCGGGGTATTCTTCCGGCTGTTTGTGCCGTTGTTGTCTATCGTTCGCAATGGATCCCCCACCATCGGCATACGGCCGCGGCCTGTCCGGCCGCGTTGGGCCCAGCATAGCGCCGACAGCCTCGTCGGACGCGAAGTCGCGGGAAAGCGGCAGGGTCGCCGGAACGATCCGGCGACCCCGCACGGTTCCGGCGACTTCGGCGGACGAGACCGCACCCCGGTAGATTGATGGGGCGACGACAAATTCTGTGGAGGAGCAGTGCCCGATGATCCGGATTGACCGTGACAGTCCCGGCCGCGCGGACGTTGAGCAGCTCCTGGGCGAGCACCTCGCCGACATGTTCGCCACCTCGCCCGCCGAAAGCGTGCACGCCCTCGATGCTGCGGCGCTTTCCGGACCGGACATCGCGTTCTGGACGGCACGCGAGGACTCCGGGGTGCTTGGCTGCGGGGCGCTGAAACTGCTCGAACCCGGCGAGTCCAAGACCAAACAAGGCGAAATCAAGTCCATGCGGACCGCGGCCCACCTACGGGGCCGCGGCATCGCCACGCTCCTGCTGGCCCACATCCTGGCCGAGGCCCGGCGCGACGGTTATGACCGCCTGTATCTCGAGACCGGAAGCCAGGACTTCTTCGCTCCGGCGCGGCGGCTGTACCTACGCCACGGGTTCAGCGTTTGCCCGCCCTTTGCCGGCTACGGGGAGGACCCGAACAGCGTCTATATGACCCTCGATCTGGACCCGGCCGGGGGTTAGCCCCGCACGCCCCAAGTTCACGCCAGCCGCGCCTCAGCTGCGGGCGGCGTACTCCAGCACGTCGCGGGCGATGCGTCCGCTGGAGGCGGCCCGGAGATGGCCCTTCCCCTCGTACCAAACAAGGGTGCAGTCCGGGATGAGCCCGGCCGTTTCCTGGGCGACATCGCGGGGAAAGAATTGGTCGGAGCCGCCACAGATCAGCAGCACGGGCCGCCGGATGAGCGGAAGCACCGCCCGGGAATTGAAGGTCATTTCGCCCTGCACTTCGGTGAGCACATCCTGGGCGGGGAAATCGGCTCCGCTGAGGAGGCGCCGGCTGATCAGGGGCCCGATCAGCCGCCGCAGCCACATCATCCGCCTGCCCGGCAACAGATACTCGGCGAAAACCGTCCCGGCTCCGTTGGTGTCGCCGCCCGCCAGGGCCCTGGCCATCCGCGAATCGACGTCCTTGCCCCAGTCGCTCAATTCAGCGGCCGTGACCACCATGGCGATGTGGCCGAAGGAGTCAGGGTGCCGCGCGGCCAGGTACTGCCCCACCATCCCGCCAAATGACTCCGCCACGACCAGGTCGACCCGCCCGCCGAACTGTTCCGCTATCAGCCGAGCGTAGTCGTCCGCCATGCCTGCGATGGTGTGCTCCGGCGGCATTCCCCGGCGGCGGGTGACAACCCAGACAGCGTAACCGGCGCGGAGAAAGCGATCGAACTGTCGCCGGAACACCCCTCGGAACACCCCTTTGGGAACCGTGCTGCCGGGCCCGCCCTGGATGAAGAGGAGCGTTTTCGGGCCGTTGCCCCAGCTCAGGTACTCCATGCCGTTCGGGAACATCCCGTTTCGGTGTTTCCGGTCCGCCGTCGATACTTTGCCCACGAAAGCCTCCTGTCCTGGTCTGACAGGGCTGGCTTCTTGAGCCCCCGCGTCACCATCACGGTATTCGCCGGCCGGTATCAGGGCAAGATCCGCAGGCCCTACGGTCCCTTGGTGACGAGCAGTTCGTGGGCGCCCGCAGCCGCGGCCCCCATCGACTCGACCACGGTCTGGGTGCGCTTGCGGGTGGCGGCGTCGGCCGCGGCACTCGCGCAGGTGCCCTGCGGGGCGTCGGACGCCACGGAGCACCAGCGGTACGGTCCGCGGACAATCACCGACGGCGCCCAGGCAAGGTCGGAGGCGGTCCACTTGCCTGCCGCGTCCTCGCTGAACTGGGCCCGGACCAGCAGGCCCTCGTTGTTCACCCTGTAGTTCGGTGAGAGCTCCGTGATCCCGTTGCCCAGGCCATAGACAATCCAGGTCCCCTTGTAGTGCTCGATCGGCAGGACCGAATGTGAGTGGTGGCTGTAGATCATGGTGAACTGGCCGCTGTCCGCGAGGGCATGCGCAACGCTCGTCTGCTCGGCGTTGGGCACACTGGAATACTCGTCGCCCGCGTGCATGGCGGCGAGCACGATGTCGGCTCCGAGGTCCCTGGCCTTCTTCGCCTTGGCGATCATGACGTCGGGGTCGAGCATGTCCACCTGCCAGGCGGCCTCCGGCAGCTGGCCGTTCAGTCCGTAGGTCGCACTGATCACGGCGATCTTGGCCGCGGCAGTCTGCAGGATCAGAACGCCCTGGGTATCGGCCTCGGTCCGGTAGGAGCCGGTGTGCTGCAGCCCGGCGGCATCGAGAGCGTCCAGCGTTCGGACCAGCCCCGCGGTGCCACGGTCCACCGTGTGGTTGCTCGCGGTGGTGCAGGCCTGGTAGCCCACCCGCTGGGCAGCCGTGATGATCTGCGGCGGAACGTTGAAGGAAGGGTACGAAGAGAAGGGCCCGGCGGGTCCGGCCACGGGTGTCTCCAGGTGGCAGATCGCGAGGTCACTCTGCTCGATGTACTTGCGCTGGCCCTCAAGCAGCGGCCCGAAGTCCAGGCCCTTGGCGCCGGTGGCCAGTGCGTCCGCGCGGGCCTGCTCCCAGAGCTGGTCGTGGACCAGCATGTCCCCGGTGACAACGACCGAGGCGCAGCGCACGGCCGCGCAGTCAGGCCCCTTCCCCGGCGTCGGAGTCGGAGTGCTCGACGCCGTCGCCGATGCTGCCGGCCCGGTTGCCGCCGGCCCGGCGGTGGTGCCGGCGGCCGCCGGGGAGCCCGACGCACTGTTTTCCGGACCGGCGCCGACGCTGCAGGAAGCCACAGAGGCCGCGAGGGAGACCACTGCGGCCGCGGCGAGAAGACGGCCTCGCAGCCTTGGGGTGATGGTACGCATGGCGCCAATCCTACGGTGGCAGCGGTCACAACACGCGCAGTAGGCCGTTGAGAACTCACCGCCGACATGAAAGAGTTATTTCATGACCAATCCCCTGATGAGCCCCAGCCCCCTGCCGTTCGGCCTGCCGCCGTTCGCGGACATCGCCTCCGGGCATTACGCCGAAGCCGTCGATGCCGGCCTCGCCGAGCACCTCGCCGAGATCCAGGCGATCGTGGACACACCGGAGCCCGCCACTTTCGAGAACACCGCACTGGCCATGGAGCGGTCCGGGCAGCTCCTGCAGCGTGCGGCGGCTTCCTTCTTCACGCTCGTCTCGGCCGATGCCTCGGACGCCATCCGCGACCTCGAGACCACCCTGTCCCCGCGGTTCTCGGCCCACCAGGACGCCGTCTACCTCAACCGCGGGCTGTTCGAACGGTTCGCCGCCGTCAACACCGACACGCTCGACGCCGAATCCGCCAGGCTCGTGGACGAGTACCTCAAGGAGTTCCGCCAGACCGGCATCCAGCTCGACGACGCCGGACAGGAACGGCTCAAGGCCGTTAATGCCGAGCTCTCCCGGCTGGGCACGGAGTTCGGCCAGCGGGTGAAGGAAGCGATGAAGTCGGCCTCGCTGCTGCTCGACGACGCCGCCGACCTCGCCGGACTGCCCGCCGACGATGTTGCCAGCGCCGCGGAGGCCGCCCGCACCGCCGGGCACGACGGCAAGTTCCTGCTCACCCTTATCCAGCCCAGCAACCAGCCCGCCCTCGCCGCCCTGGACAACCGCGACGTCCGCCGCCGCCTGTACGAGGCCTCGATCGGCCGCGGCAGCGACGGGGGCTCTTTCGACGTCCTGGACCTGGTCAAGGACATGGTCCGGCTCCGCGCCGAGAAAGCCGCCCTGCTCGGTTTCGCCAACTACGCCGAACTCGTCGTGGACCAGCAGACCGCACCGGACTTCGCCGCCGTGCAGACCATGATGAACCGGCTCGCGCCGGCAGCCGTCCGGAACGCCGACGCCGAAGCCGAGGCGCTGTCTGAAGTCGCCGGCCACCCCCTCGAAGCCTGGGACTGGGCCTACTACTCCGCCAAGGTCAAGCGCGAACGGTACGCCGTGGACGAGCAGGCTCTGCGCCCCTACTTCGAGCTGGACCGCGTCCTCAACGACGGTGTGTTCTTCGCCGCCAACGCGCTCTACGGCATCACGTTCCACGAACGCGGCGACCTCGCCGGCTACCACCCGGACGTGCGCGTCTGGGAGGTCCGCAACTCCGACGGGACCGAGCTGGGCCTGTTTTTGGGCGACTACTACACCCGCGAATCCAAGCGGGGCGGGGCCTGGATGAACTCCCTCGTGGAACAGTCCGGGTTGCTCAACACCCGGCCCGTGGTGATCAACAACCTCAACATCTCCAAGCCGCCTGCCGGCGAACCGACGCTCCTGACGCTGGACGAACTCCGCACCACGTTCCACGAATTCGGCCACGCCCTGCACGGCCTGTTCTCCTCGGTTACTTACCCGCGGTTCTCCGGCACGGCCGTGCCGCGGGACTTCGTGGAGTACCCCTCGCAGGTGAACGAAATGTGGATCATGTGGCCGGCAGTCCTCGCCAACTATGCACGCCACCACGCCACCGGCGAGGCGCTGCCGCAGGAAGTGGTGGACAAGCTCGACGCCGCGCAACTTTGGGGCGAGGGCTTCGGCACCACCGAGTACCTGGGTGCGGCCCTGCTGGACCTCGCCTGGCATGTGCTGGACGGGTCCGATGTCCCCGACGATGTCCTGGAGTTCGAGGCCAAGGCACTCGCCGCGGCCGGCGTGACGCACCACCTGATCCCGCCCCGCTACCGCACCGGCTACTTCCAGCACATCTTCGCCGGCGCCGGTTACGCCGCGGGCTACTACTCCTACATCTGGAGCGAAGTGCTGGACGCCGAGACGGTGGAATGGTTCAAGGACAACGGCGGGCTCACGCGGGCCAACGGAGACTTCTTCCGCGCCGAGCTGCTCTCCCGGGGCAACAGCCGCGATCCGCTGGATTCCTTCCGGGCCTTCCGCGGCCGCGACGCCGAGCTCGAACCGCTGCTCAAGCGCCGCGGCCTCGACTAACCCCTCAGAACGCAAACGACGCCGGCCCGCCACCTGGAGAGGTGACGGGCCGGACTCGTTCAATCAGGAGCGCAAGGCGACGGGCGGTGTGAATCGGCAGCGTGCGTAAAAGGGGCCCCGCGCCCCAACCAGCCACTCAGCTGCCAACAAGGCGCGGGGAATAGCACGCAGAGGATCGCGCCGCGTTCGACTGCTTCTCCACAAACTCGGCGCCGAGGCGCCTCGCTCATGGAGCCTCTGCAGTCTCTCTTATTAAGCCGATTGAGTTAGGCGCTATTGTCGCCTACTGCTACCAGCCGCGCTCGGCGAGGCGGTGCGGCTGCGGGATCTCGTCCACGTTGATGCCGACCATGGCCTCGCCCAGGCCGCGGGATGCCTTGGCGATTTCCTCCGGGTCGTCGAAGAAGGTGGTGGCCTTCACGACGGCGGCGGCACGCTGCGCCGGGTTGCCGGACTTGAAGATGCCGGAGCCGACGAACACGCCGTCGGCGCCGAGCTGCATCATCATCGCGGCGTCGGCCGGGGTGGCGATGCCGCCGGCGGTGAACAGCACGACGGGGAGCTTGCCCGTGGCGGCAACTTCCTTGACCAGTTCGTACGGGGCCTGCAGTTCCTTGGCGGCGACGTAGAGCTCGTCCTCGGCCATGCCGGCGAGCTTCTTGATCTCGGCGCGGATCTGGCGCATGTGTGTGGTGGCGTTGGAGACGTCGCCGGTGCCGGCCTCGCCCTTGGAGCGGATCATGGCCGCGCCCTCGTTGATGCGGCGCAGGGCCTCACCTAGGTTGGTGGCGCCGCAAACGAAGGGAACGGTGAAGTTCCACTTGTCGATGTGGTTGGCGTAGTCCGCCGGGGTCAGGACCTCGGACTCGTCGATGTAGTCCACTCCGAGGGTCTGGATGACCTGGGCTTCGACGAAGTGGCCGATCCGGACCTTTGCCATGACCGGGATGGACACGGCAGCGATGATCGCTTCGATCATGTCCGGATCGGACATGCGGGAGACGCCGCCCTGGGCACGGATATCGGCGGGAACGCGTTCCAGCGCCATGACTGCCACGGCTCCGGCATCCTCAGCGATGCGGGCCTGCTCGACGTTGACGACGTCCATGATGACGCCGCCCTTGAGCATCTCCGCCATGCCGCGCTTGACGCGGTTGCTGCCCGTCACGCTCTTCGCGGACGCGCCGGCTTCGCTGCTTACATCAGGTGTAGACACAAAAACCCCTATGGGTAGATAGATGACCTCGCCGGATCGCGGACGGCACACAAATGCCGCGTCGCACACACCGGATTACCGGATCCATTGGCCGGTAGTGCTAATACTAGTCCCCCGCCGCGCCCGGCTGAATTCCGGTTACACCCCGCGGGATACGCCGAAAGCCCCGGGCTCAGGCGGCCTGTCCGGTCGCGGTGCCCTCGGTCTCCTCGAGCGACTGCCGGCGGACTGTGATGATCCGCTGAATGACCGTCACCAGGCTCGCGGCGGCCAGCAGGCACAACGTTCCGAAAAGCACCACCGTGGGCAGGCCAAGGCCGGTGAAACCGGTGACCACCAGGACCGACACAAGCCGCTCGGCACGCTCTGCGATGCCCACGTTGGCCTGGAAGCCCAGCGCCTCCGCCTTGGCACGGGCGTACGAAACCACCATGCCCAGGACAAGACAGACGACGGCGGCAATCGCGATCGCGGCGTCGTCACCCCCGGTGAAGAACCAGACCGCGACGCCGGCGAACAACGCCCCATCGGCGACCCGGTCCAGGGTGGAATCCAGGAAGTTGCCCCAGCGGCCTCCGCCCTTCTGCATCCGGGCCATGATCCCGTCGATGACGTCGGAAAAAATGAAGGCGGTGATGAATAGGGTGCCCCACCAGAGCTGGCCCAGCGGGTAGAACACCAGCGCACCGACCACGACGCCGAGGGTGCCGACGATGGTCACAGCGTCCGGGGACACCCCGATCCGGAGCAGCCAGCGGGCAAGCGGGGAGAACAGCGCGGTGAAGAAACCGCGCGCGTGCCTATTCAGCATCCGTCGCCCCGGTGGTGGCCTGCGGCCAGGCTTCCGCGACCTGCTGGCGGACCTCGCCCAGGGTCTGCGTGATGGCCTTGGTCTGGGCGATGATCGGGAAGAAGTTCCCGTCCCCGCCCCAGCGCGGCACCACATGCTGGTGCAGGTGACCGGCGATCCCCGCGCCGCCGGTCACGCCCTGGTTCATGCCCAGGTTGAAGCCGGTGGGGTTGGCGACCTTGCGCAGCACACGCATGGCCGTCTGGGTCAGCTCGGCGAACTCGGCAGTCTCCTCCACGGTCAGGTCCGTGTAGTCGGGAACGTGCCGGTACGGGCAGACCAGCAGGTGGCCCGGGTTGTACGGGAAGAGGTTCAGCACGACGTAGCTGGTCCGCCCGCGGTAGACGATCAGTGAATCGTCGTCCTCGCGTTCGGGCGCCACACAGAACGGGCAGTCGTCCACGTTCTTGAACTGGTGCTGCCCGCCCTTGATGTACGCCATCCGGTGCGGAGTCCACAGGCGCTGGAACGCGTCCGGCACCCCGGCCAGGCCAAAGTCGTCGGTAACGCCGTCGTCCCCCGGATACTCCGGAGCGGCCCCTGTGGTTTCCTGCACGTGCTGCTCCCCCGCTAGCTGGTCCGGTTGCGGACGGCGTCGACGATCCGCTGGACGGCCTCGGCCACCGGCACGCCGTTGTCCTGGCTGCCGTCACGGAAGCGGAAGGAAACGGCGCCGGCGTCGGCGTCGTCGCCCCCGGCGATCAGTACGAACGGGATCTTGTCCTTGCTGGCGGTGCGGATCTTCTTCGGGAAACGATCCGAGGAGATGTCCACCTCGGCGCGGATGCCCGCGGCCTTGAGCTGGTCCACGACGTCGAACATGTAGTCGTTGAACGCCTCGGCCACCGGGATGCCGACCACCTGCACGGGGGCCAGCCAGGCCGGGAAGGCACCGGCGTAGTGCTCGGTCAGCACGCCCATGAAGCGTTCCACGGAACCGAACAGGGCGCGATGGATCATCACCGGTCGCTGGCGGGTGCCGTCTGCGGCCTGGAACTCGAGCTCGAAGCGCTCGGGCAGGTTGAAGTCGAGCTGGATGGTGGACATCTGCCAGGTGCGGCCCAGGGCGTCCTTGGCCTGGACGGAGATCTTGGGGCCGTAGAACGCGGCTCCGCCCGGATCCGGGATGAGCTCCAGGCCCGAGGCTTCGGCCACTTCGGCGAGGGTGCGGGTGGCCTCGTCCCAGGCGGCGTCGTCGCCCACGAACTTGTCCTCGTTCTTGGTGGAGAGCTCCAGGTAGAAGTCGTCCAGGCCGTAGTCCTTGAGCAGCCCCAGCACGAAGTTCAGGGTGCCGGTGAGCTCGTCCTTCATCTGCTCGCGGGTGCAGTAGATGTGGGCGTCGTCCTGGGTCATGCCGCGCACCCGGGTGAGGCCGTGCACGACGCCGGACTTCTCATAGCGGTAGACGGAGCCGAATTCGAACAGCCGCAGGGGCAGTTCGCGGTAGGACCGGCCGCGGGAACGGAAGATGAGGTTGTGCATGGGGCAGTTCATCGGCTTCAGGTAGTAGTCCTGGCCGGGCTTGCGCACGGTGCCGTCCTCGTTCAGTTCCGCGTCGATGTGCATCGCCGGGAACATGCCTTCCTTGTACCAGTCCAGGTGGCCGGAGACCTCGTAGAGGTGGCCCTTGGTGATGTGCGGGGTGTAGACGAAGTCGTAGCCGGCATCGACGTGGCGCTGGCGGGAGTAGTCCTCCATGGCCTTGCGGATGATGCCGCCCTTGGGGTGGAACACCGGAAGGCCGGAGCCCAGCTCGTCCGGGAAGGAGAACAGGTCCAGCTCCGCACCGAGTTTGCGGTGGTCGCGGCGTTCGGCTTCGGCGATGCGCTCCTGGTAGGCCTTGAGGGCGTCCTTGGTGGGCCAGGCGGTGCCGTAGATGCGCTGCAGCTGCTGGTTGTTCTGGTTGCCCAGCCAGTACGCTGCCGAGGACCTGGTCAGGGCGAAGGCGTTGGAGATGAGTTTGGTGTTGGGCAGGTGGGGGCCGCGGCACAGGTCGCACCAGACGCTGTCCCCGCTCTTGCGGTCCACGTTGTCGTAGATGGTGATGTCGCCGGCGCCGACCTCTACGTTGACGCCTTCACCGGCGTCGGCGGCCTCGTTCTTCTTGCCGAGCAGTTCGAGCTTGTAGGGCTCGTTTTTCATGGCCTCGCGGGCCTCGTCCTCGGACACCACGCGGCGGACGAACTTCTGGTTCTGGTTGATGATCTTGAGCATCATCTTTTCCAGGGTCTTCAGGTCTTCCGGCGTGAACGGCTCCTCGACGTCGAAGTCGAAGTAGAAGCCGTCGGTGATGTACGGCCCGATGCCAAGCTTGGCGTCGGGGCGCAGCTGCTGCACGGCCTGGGCCATGACGTGGGCCGTGGAGTGGCGCAGGACGTTGAGGCCGTCCGGGGAATCGATGGTGACGGCCTCGACCGTGGCGTCCTCGGGCAGCGGCTGGTCCAGGTCCTTGAGCTCGCCGTTGACGCGGGCCACTACGACGTCGCGGCGCTCAAAAAAGAGTTCCGCGCCGGTGGTCCCGGTAGTCACCTTGGTCTCTTCGCCATCGACGAGAAGGGTGATCTGCTGGGCATCTGACACGGGTGTCTCCTATTCAAAGTTAAGGCTTCGTAGCTTGTGGCGTACGGGGACCACAGCCAGCCTCGTCCATGCTATCGGTTTCTGAAGAGGCCAACCAACGCGCCACTCAGCCTCCCAGCCCGGTAATTGCGAGGTGGCGGGTGATGCCGTCAAGGGGTCCCGGCGGCTCGGGTTCCCGGGTGTCCGGGATTCCGGAGGCTGGGACCGGGAAGGGCAGGGTCTCGGTGCGGCTCAGGTCCCATGCCATGCTGGCGCTGATGCTGATGCCCCGCGGCCCGGTCCGCCGGGTGGTTCCCCGGATCAGCAGCAGCCGGGTGCCGAACAAGAGTGGACCTGCCAGCTCCTGGGCCTCATGGAAGAAGACCGAGTCCACGCAGCCCGTGCCGTCGTCGATGCTGATGAACACCACCCGGCGGCCGCCCCGCATGGGAGGGGTCTGCGTGGCGACGCGGACTCCGGCGACCAGCACCTCGGTTCCGTTGCGCAGCCCCAGCAGCTTGTCTGCGGTGGTGACGCCGAGGCGGTCCAGGAGCGGCCGGTGGCTGGCCATCAGGTGGTCGCTGACGTCCACGGCCATCAGGTCCAGCTCGGCCCGGACGGTATCCACCAGGGTGGGGGCGGGCAGCACGGCCTTGAGGTTTTTCAGCTCGACGTCGCCCAGCGGCAGGGAGAGCTGCCCTTCGATCACGTCCACTCCCTTCCGGTGTGGCCGGCTTTGCAGGGTCTGCAAGTGCTGGACCAGGTCGGCGCGGTTGGCGGTCCCGCCGGAGGCACGGTGGAGGGAATCGAAGGCGCCCAGCTGGGCCAGCCGCTGGATGCTGGGTTTGCTCAGCCGGGACCGGGCCCGCAGGTCCGCGAGAGAGTCGTAGGGCTGACCTGCCACAATCCGCTTCAGCTCGGTTCCCGAGAGCCCGTAGATGCCGTTCAGGCTCAGCCTGATGCCCAGCTTGCCGCGGTCCGGGCCGGCGGCCACCCGCTCAACCCTGTACTCGGCCTGGCTGCGGTTGATGTCCAGGGGCAGGATGGGGATTCCCAGCCGCCGCGCCTCTGCCACCAGGAGCCGCTTGGGGTACATGCCCGGATCGTGTTCCCACAGCCCGGCGAGGAACGCCTCCGGGTGGTGGGTCTTGAGCCAGGCCGACTGGTAGGTGGGCACGGCAAAGGCGGCGCCGTGGGCTTTGCAGAACCCGAAGCTGCCGAAGGCCTTGAGGGTGCCCCAGACCTTGTCCACCACCTCGGGGCTGTACCCCCGGGCACGGGCCTCCTTCCGGAAGAACTCCTCCACCCTGTATTCCAGGACCTCGTTGCCGAGGGCGCGCCGGAATTCGTCCGCACGCGCCAGCCCGCATTCGGTCATGACGTCGAAGGTCTTCAGGATCTGCTCATGGAACACGGTGACGCCGTGTGTTTCCTGGAGGACCGCCTTGAGGTCCGGGTGCGGGTAGACCTCGGGGGCGAAGCCGTGCCGGTGCTCCAGGAAGGGCCGGACCATGTCCGATTTCATCGGGCCCGGCCGGAACAGGGAGATGTCGATAATGAGGTCGTTGAACTCCCGGGGGGCGAGCTTGCCGATCAGCTCCCGCTGGCCCGGGGATTCGATCTGGAAACAGCCCAGGGTGTGGGTGCTGCGGATCAGCTC
Source organism: Arthrobacter sp. 05N429 (assembly GCF_056397045.1). NCBI lineage: Bacteria > Bacillati > Actinomycetota > Actinomycetes > Micrococcales > Micrococcaceae > Arthrobacter > Arthrobacter sp. 05N429. The sequence continues at coordinate 65,846 of NZ_JBFTMQ010000003.1, read as the reverse complement.
GTAGGTGGGTTCGTCGTCGAGCGGCACGGCGTTGAGGTCGATCGTGCCGTCCTCGGCGATGTAGTCCGGACCTGTCCCGCCTGGTCCCGCAGGGTGGGCGCCCGCTGCCACCACTTCGGCTTTGGAGGGATGCAGGCGGATCACTTCACGGACGGCGAAGGCCATGGCGCTTTGCATCCGGACGCCCAGGACATCGAGTTTGAGCATGCCCATCGGGTCCATGTCGTGCTTGTCAAACTGGCTCATGGGCAGGCCCAGCCCGCTGGGCTGCACGGGCGTGCGGTCCAGCAGGGTGGCGTCCCCCAGGATGACCCCGCAGGGGTGCATGGAGATATGCCGCGGCAGCCGGTCCAGCCGTTCAGTGAGGTCCACCAGCAGGTCCAGCTGCTGGTTTCCGCTGAAGTCGCGTTGCCCCACCCGGCCGGCGAATTCCTTCAGCTCGGGCATCTCCTCGAGGGCTTCGCGGAAGTTCCGGGCCGAGAAACGCCACAGCTGCTTGGCGATGTCCCCGATCTCGCCCTCCTCCATGCCCAGGGCCAGGCCGGCGTCGCGCACGGCACCGCGGGCGCGGTAGCCGTTCTGCATGCTCATCAAGGTGACGCGCTCGGAGCCGAAGCGCTCAAAAATCTTCCGGTACACGTTGTGCCGTTCGGCGCTTTCGACGTCGATGTCGATGTCCGGCAGGGTGGCGCGGTCCCGGGAGAGGAAGCGTTCGAAGATCAGGTCGTGCTGCAGCGGGTTCACCTGGCTGACGTCGATCAGGTAGTTGACCAGGCTGGATGCCCCCGAGCCGCGGGCGGCCGCCCGGACTCCCATGTCCAGGATCATCCGGGAGACTTCGGCCACGGTCAGGAAGTACGCGGCGAAGCCGAGGCTGTCGATGATCCGCAGCTCGTGTTCCAGCCGCGAGCGCAGCTCCCCGGCGGGCTGGCCGGTGATCCCGGGAAAACGCCTGCTGATGCCTGCTTCGCACCGCTGGGTGAGCTCAACGAGGGCGTCCCCGGCGATCCCGATCACCGAGGCTTCCGGCACCACCGGCTGTTTCCACCCCATGTCCGTCACCGGATCCATCCGGCAACGGTCCGCGAGCGCCTCCGTCTGCGCCATCAGGCTCTTGAGGTCGGCCGCACCGTATCCGGCGGCGTGCATGATCTCCTTGCCGAGCTGGAGCATCCGGTCCGCGGATTTGAGCCAGCCCTGCCCGTTGGGCTGCAGCAGCGGGGCGGCGGAAAGTTCGGGCAGCGATTTCAGGGTGCGGGCGGAGTCCAGCACATCCGCGGTGGCCGCCCCGTCCTCGGCGACGTACCGCACGGCGTTGCTCAGCACAGCGGGTACCCCGTGTTCGGCAGCGAGCTTGAGCATCCGTACCGCGTGGGCGGTGCTGAGCGGTTCCCCGGGCGGGCTGAGCTGGCTGACCACCTCGGCGGCAATGGTTCCGGCCGGCATGGCGTCGAGCCAGCGTTTGAACAGGGTGCGGGGGCGCAGGTAGCGCCTCCCTCCCATGGCACGTCCGACGTCGGAGTCCGGTCCGATCAGCACGGTCAGCACCGGCTTGAGCGTTTCCGGGTGCAAGGTGCGGGAGGCCAGCTCGGCCCGGGTCACGGCGACGGGTACCGCTCCCCCGGCCTTTCCCGTGGTGCGGGCATGGGCATCGGAGATCAGCCGGCACAGCGCACGGTAGCCGGCGCCGTCGTTATGCCCGTGGGCCAGCACGACGACGCGTCCCCCCACCTGGGTGCGGAGGTCGCCGTCGTCGTCATAGACCGCAAGATCCACTCCGACGATCGGATCCAGCCCGGCCGCCATACAGGCCTTCAGGTGCTTGACCGTCCCGTAGAGGCCGTCGCGGTCCGTGCAGGCGAGCGCCGTCGCCCCGTCTGCGGCGGCGGCTGCCGCCAGCTCATCCGGCCAGGAGACCCCGTAGTGGGCACTGAAGGCGGTGGAGACATGGAGATGGGTGAAGCTCATGCTGATTCGGGTTTCCGGTGGAGCAGGGCGTCATGGATCCTCAGCAGGCGCCAGCGTCCGCTGCCGACATGCCGGGTGAGGTCAAGGGTGAGGCTTTCCGGGTCGGGGGAATCTGCCCGGCGCACTTGAACCCGCCAGATCTCGTGGTCCACGAGTCCCGGGCCGCTGCCCAGCGGCGCCCGCTGCTCTTCCGCCCACCATTGGCGGCGCTCAAACCAGCGGACCGGTTCGGCGCAGACGGTGTAGTGCCGGCCCGCCCAGTCCAGCTTCAGGGGCTGTCCGGAGGGTGTGCAGACGACGTCCACCGCCTCACTGAACATGCCCATCGCGCCTCCCGGACCGCACCATCTGTAAGAACCATCTGGCCAAACAGCCAGCGACTATTCGAACATATCTTCGAACAATTCCAGTCTACGACGGCGCCGGGGGAAAACCTAGATCAGGGGTGGACGGACGCAGGCACAGGTAGCAGGATTGATCCATGAGCTCCCATAACGCACTTCTGAAGCAGGTAAGCATCGCCGCCGAGGACACGTCCTTGGTGGCGAAGTTCGATATAGACGGAAACATCCCCGGCCAGGGCGCCTACGTGGTGGGGCTGGTAGCGGCGACTCCCGATCATTCCCACCAGCGACGAATGGGGATCGAGTTCATGAACGGGGAAGCTGTGTCCTTCTATTGCTTCAGTCATGACGGCACGGAGGAGAACTTTGACCTCAAGGGAGTGGAGCACTCCGGCAATACCATTACCGGGCACTTTCCGCTGAGCACCATCATGGGCCTGGCCAAGGGGCACCTCATGACGGCCTTCAGCGACTGCGACGGCCGCGACTACCAGGCGAACGTTCCGGTGGAGGAGGCCCTGTAGGCCCTCGCCCTAGGAGCTGGCTTTGTAGACTTCCAGCTCGAGTGTGATGAACGCGTCGATCATTGCCCGGTACGTCTTCTCAACGAGGTCGACGTCGATGTCCTTCTGTTCCGCCGTGGCGCGGACGTGTTCGATAACCCGCTCCACGCGCCCCGGAGCCCGCACCTCGGCGCTGTCAGCCTTGAGGGTTCCGGCGATCCGGATCAGGCGCTCGCGGCGGCCGATCAGCGACACGATCTGCTCGTCCACCTCGTCCACGGCCACCCGCACGGCGGCGAGCTGCTCCCGGTCGGCCTTGGCAGCTTTTTCGTCTTGGTGATTTGTGGACATGTGCATGACAGTATCGAATGATGCAGCCACGAGTCGATTTAATTTCACTGGGTGTCCGCAGTGTTGACGCCTCCCGCAGTTTCTATGTAGATGGCCTGGGCTGGCCCGTCCACCGGGAAGTCCGGGGCGAGGTCCTGTTCATCCAGGCCAATCACGGCCTCATCCTCTCGCTCTGGGATGCCGGGCAGATGCAGGCCGAAGCGGCCGTTGATCCCCCGGCCGGAGTTCCCTCCATCACCCTGAGCCACAACCTGGGCAGCGCGGCGGAAGTCGACTGGGTGATGGCGGAGGCCGAGTCCGCCGGAGCGGCCATCATCGCCGAGCCGAGAACCCAGCCCTGGGGCGGCTACACCGGATACTTCGCCGACCCCGACGGCTACCGCTGGGAGGTCGCCTTCAATCCCAGCTGGGCGGTCGACGGCGGCGGCAATGTCACTCTCTGACGACGAGTGAACGAGACACTCGCCGACGACGGGCTGGCCCGGTGGATATCCGGCATCCGCTCACAACCAGCAGACGCCCCGCCCCTGGACGTGAACAAGCTCCGCGCCGCACGGTCCAGGCCTGCCGGGCCAAGCCTGCCCCACGTAATCGACCTTGCCACGCCCGGCGACAGCCCGGTTCATCTGCGTTTCTACCGACCCGGCGGGCAGCCACTGCCGCTCATCGTCTATGTCCATGGCGGGGCGTTCATCTTCGGGGACCTGGAGTCCCATGACCGGACGTGCCGTCGGCTGGCCCTGGAAGCCAACGCCGCGGTACTGGCGGTCCACTATCGGCGAGCGCCCGAGCATCCGGCACCGGCGGCGATTGACGACGTCGTCGCCGGATTGAAATGGGCAATCATGGCACCGGCAATCCTTGGACCAATCGACGGCTCTCCGGCCCTGGCCGGCGACAGCGCCGGGGGCCTGATCGCCCTCCTCGCGGCACAACGGATGATTACGGAGGGCGTCCGTCTCAGCGGGCTCCTGCTGGTGTGCCCCAACGCCGATCTGACGCTGTCGCAGCCAAGCGTGCAGCAGAAGGGGCTGGGATGGGGGCTGGACGCAGAAGCCCTGGCGTGGTCGCTGAGGCAATGGGTACGGACATGGACGCCGAACAACTCGCGTCATTGAGCCCGTTGCACGTCAGATTCAGCGGCCTGCCCGCGACTGTCATAGCTACGGCGGAGCACGATCCGCTTCGCGACGAGGGCGAGGCCCTGGCCCGGAGGCTGATTGCCGCCGGAACGGAGGTCCACCATGTACCTCATGCTGGACTCGTTCATGGCTTCCTCAGTCTCGATACAGAGTCGCCAGCTGCTTTGAAGGCCGGAAATGAGCTCCTGCGGCTATTTGGATCCGTCATCCGCGACGGCGGCTAGAGCCCAGTCCACTCGACCAATAGGCCGGCAGGAGATTCAACGCGTGGACTTCCCCGGTTCCCTCGGCCACGTCATCCCGCGGCCTGCCGAATCCAGACCAGCCCACCGCAGCGCCCTCGACTGTCACAGCGGGACGACATTCTGGTCGGGATCCCCTGCCTGGTTCTTCGGGTTGGGTAAGGCCGCCGCTCACTCGCCAAGGGCACTATGGCCCTATTGAGGTGTTCGCCGGCGTCGCTAACGTGACTGGGAGTACACGGCGGCACGCTAATCGAGCCGGTGTGCGGTGAGTTGCGAAGCAGGAGTGTGCTCTGCAGCTCGCCATCGCTTTGCCCTCTAGCCATCCGCCCTCTCCCAAGTTCCGTTTTATCGCCCCGGCGATGTGTGCAACATTTTCCTGCGCCGTAAGAAGTTGGGGGTCCAAGACTGACCCGTCCGGACTACCGCCGCACCGGCGCGGCTAGAACAGGCTTCCCACCGGCTGGATGAGTTCCGGGGAGTCGTTCCTGACGTTCCCGACGGCGGTGCCGACGGCGTCGATCGTCCAGCCCTCCGCGACATGGTGTGCGCCGGCCCGGACCAGGTCCACGAGTCCGGCGGCGTCGTCGGCCTGCGGGTCCAGCCAGGACTGCATCGTTTCCCGGTCCATCGGCAGCGGCACCCGGTCGTGCAGGGCCGTGAGTTCAGCCAGCATTCCCCCGGCGTAGCCCTCCGGCGGCGAATCGGTGGTCATGATCGACGTCGAGAGCAGCCAGCGCGCAGGGTCGTCCTCGGCTTTGGACGGGTCCTTCCACCATTCGTAGAGCCCGGCGAAGACAATCGGGTGGCCGTCCCTCGGGTGCACGTAATACGGCTGTTTGCCGCGGCCCTCGCCTTTCCATTCGTAGTAGCCGTCGGCGGGGACGGCGCAGCGCCGGGCGCGGGTTGCCTTCCGGAACGCCGGCTTCTCCAGCACACTCTCGCTGCGGGCATTGATCATCTTCGAGCCGATCCCCGGGTCCTTGGCCCAGGACGGCACCAGCCCCCAGCGCGCGATGTGCAGCTGCCGGACCGGTTCGCCGTCGACCAGCCGTTCCAGCAGGATCGGCACATCCGCGGTCGGGGCCACATTCCACGACGGCGGAATCGCGACCTCCTCCTCCAGTCCGGCGTCGAACTCGGCCAGCAGGTCCCCGACGGCCCGGGCCATCACGTAGCGTCCACACATGGCACCAGCATGCCACCGCACCCATTCTGTGTCATCCGCGCGCCACAGGGGACCCAGGCTGAGCCCACGAAATCGCCGGAACGTTCCGGCGACCTCGCAGCTTTCCGGCGACTTCGCGCCGCGCGTAGCACCGGCGCCGCACTGTGCGGGAATAGGGGCCCCCGGGTTACGGTTATTGGGAGTAACGTACGACTTTTTGTCGCAACTGGCGCTGCCACCGCGCGCCGTCAACCAGCTTTAAGGAGAACTTCGTGGACTTCACCCCCGAATCCGGCACCATCACCATGTTTTCGACCACTTGGTGCGGCTACTGCAACCGCCTGAAGAAGCAGCTGGACGCCCAGGGCATCGGGTACACCGAGATTAACATCGAAGAAGTTGAAGGCACCGCAGATCTCGTGGAGAAGCTCAACGGTGGCAACCGCACCGTCCCCACCGTGCTGTTCCCGGATGGCACCGCGGCCACCAACCCCTCCGCGGCAGAGGTCAAGAGCCGCCTCGCGGCCTAAGGGCCTTTTATGAACCGATGACGACGACGGCGCGGCCACCTTAGGGGGCCGCGCCGGACTTCGTTGTGCGGCAAAGTTGTGTGCGGCAGAAGCCGTGCGACAAAGAGTCTTGCGGTGGGAACCGCGATCTGAGCAGAGGAGCTATTTCCATGGTCCATAAAGTCAAAGGCGTCGTAGCCCGCTCCAAGGGAGCCCCCGTCACCCTGGAGACCATCCTGGTCCCGGATCCCGGACCCGGCGAGGCCCTGGTGGACATCCTCACGTGCGGCGTCTGCCACACCGACCTGCACTACAAGCAGGGCGCCATCAACGATGACTTCCCGTTCCTGCTCGGCCACGAGGCCACCGGCGTCGTCAGCGCCGTAGGCCCGGACGTCACCGAGGTGGCCCCCGGCGACCGCGTGGTGCTCAACTGGCGTGCCGTCTGCGGCGAATGCCGCGCCTGCGCCAAGGGCCAGCCGCAGTACTGCTTCAACACGCACAACGCCACCCAAAAGATGACGCTCGAGGACGGCACCGAACTCTCCGCTGCCCTCGGCATCGGCGCCTTCGCCGAGAAGACCCTCGTCGCCGCCGGGCAGTGCACCAAGGTTGATCCCGAGGCGGATCCCGCTGCGATCGGCCTGCTCGGCTGCGGCGTGATGGCAGGCATCGGCGCCGCCATCAACACCGGAAACGTCAAGCGCGGCGATTCCGTCGCCGTCATCGGCTGCGGCGGCGTGGGCGTGGCGGCCGTCGCCGGCGCCGCGCTCGCAGGCGCCACCACGGTGATCGCCGTCGACATCGACCCGAAGAAGCTCGACCGCGCCAAGGACCTCGGCGCCACCCACACAGTGGACTCCTCCGCCGTCGACCCGGTCGAGGCGATCCGCGAACTCACCGGCGGCTTCGGCGCCGACGTGGTGATCGACGCCGTCGGCCGCCCCGAAACGTACAAGCAGGCTTTCTACGCCCGCGACCTCGCCGGCACCGTGGTCCTGGTGGGCGTCCCGAGCCCCGAAATGACCCTGGACCTGCCGCTGCTGGATGTCTTCGGCCGCGGCGGCTCGCTCAAGTCCTCCTGGTACGGCGACTGCCTGCCCTCGCGGGACTTCCCCATGCTGATCGACCTGTACCGGCAGGGCAAGCTGGACCTGGACGCGTTCGTCACGGAGCGGATCACGATCGACCAGATCGAGGAAGCCTTCGACAAGATGCACTCCGGCTCGGTGCTGCGCTCCGTGGTGGAACTGTGAGCGGCCCCGTGGACAGTCTCCGGATCGACCGGCTGGTCACCTCGGGCACCTTTTCGCTCGACGGCGGCACCTGGGACGTCGACAACAACGTCTGGATCGTAGGCAACGACGCGGAATGCATCGTGATCGACCCGGCGCACGACGCCGACGCCATCGAGGCAGCCGTCGCCGGCCGGAAGGTCACCGCGATCCTGCTGACGCACGGTCACGATGACCACATCGCCGCAGTGGGCGCTTTCCGCGGGCGCGTCAACGCCCCGGTGTACCTCAACCGCGAGGACTGGATGCTGTGGGAGCGCGTGTTCCCGGGCACCGAACCGGACCACGCGATCGCGGACGGGGACACGTTCGACGTCGCCGGTGCCCGGCTCGTTGCGCTGCACACCCCGGGGCACTCCCCCGGATCCGTGAGCTTCTACCTGGCCAGCGAAGGCACCGTCTTCACCGGCGACACACTGTTCCAGGGCGGCCCGGGCGCCACCGGCCGGTCGTTCAGCGACTTCCCCACCATCATCGAGTCCATCAAGGGCCGGCTGCTGACGCTCCCGGCGGACACGGTGGTGCGGACCGGTCACGGCGACCCGACGACGGTGGGCGCCGAGGCGCCGCAGCTCGAGGAATGGATTGCCCGGGGACACTAGGCATCCGGCCGCGGGCATGGAGAAGGCCGGGCACCAGTGGTGCCCGGCCTTCTGCATGCCTGCGACCCTTCAGCCCAGCAGGCTGCCGAAGTCGCCGTGGTCCAGGGCGGCGTAGCGGGAGTACGTGTCGATCACGGCCGCCTCGATGGCGTCGACGTCCAGGTGCGGGACAAGGTCGTTGACGGCGCCCGCCGTGGCCGGATCCCAGTCCAGGCCCAGGGCCGTGTAGCTGGCCTCCAGCACCGCGCGGATCGGGGCCGAATTCTCCACCACGATCACCGAGCTGAACAGCCAGCCGCCGGCCACCACCCGCTGGGCCGTGCCGATCAGCTTGAGCTGGTGCTGCGGAAACTCCGGATCCTGGCCGTGGACACTGAATTCGCCGGGGCAGTACTCGCCGGGGATCTCCCCCACCGCGGCGTCGACGCCGGCGCTGCGCAGGGCGTGGGCCAGCAGTTCGCCGAAGAAGGAGAACCGTCCCTTGGCACCGGCGATCGCGTCCGTGTCCGGTTCCAGGTGATCGATCACGAGGGTCCCCTGGTGGTACGCGGCGGCGCGGCCCCCGGCCTTGCGGACCAGCGGCTCGAAGCCGAGGTCGCGGCAGGCCTGCGCCGCGGCGTCGAAGCCCGGCAGGTGCGTGTCCCGCTGCCCGAACGCCACGGTGGGTGCCGGCCGGTAGAGCCGGAGCATGGGACCCACCTCGCCGGTCTTGACCTTCCGCAGCAGCTCAAGGGCGAGGTCCAGGTCAGCGGCGGCGCCCAGGGATTCCCCCTGCCGGAAAATCGTCAGCGTCCGTGGTGCCACCGCAGCCTCCGGCATGTTGTTATGCTCCCTTATGGTCATCTTGCAGTTCCTCGTCGTAGCCGCCGCGTTCGCCGTCATCGATTCCGTCTGGCTCAAGTCGATGAGCAAGTTCTACCGGAACCATCTGGGGCACCTCATGGCGGACAAGCCCCATCTAGGGTACGCCGTCGCCTTCTACGTCCTGTACATCGCAGGCATCGTCTTCTTCGCCCTCCAGCCCGCGCTCGACGGCGGCAGCTGGCTCACGGCGCTCGGCTACGGCGCCGCGCTGGGCACCTTCGCCTATGCCACCTATGACCTCACGAACGCGGCGACCCTGAAGAACTGGCCGCTCGTCATCGTGGTGGCGGACATCGCCTGGGGCGCCGTGCTGACCGGCCTGGCCACCGTCGTCGGCTGGCTGGTCTTCCACTAGCCGGAGGGCCTGAAGGCGGCCGGCCGGGCGTCAGGACTTCCGGAGCGTCAGGATCTGCTCGGCGCGGCCAAACGGGCCCTGGAGGTCGTGCAGCACGGTCGAGGTCAGGCCGATCCCGTCCGTGCCGAAGGAGACCTCGTTGTCCAGGCCCAACCATTCCCCTTCGGGGCGCCGGTACATGTGGACCTGGAGGTCCAGGTTCGGGAAGGCGTAGCTGCCCTTGCCCGGCGGAACCCGGGCGGCGATCCCGTTGGCGGTGTCCACCAGGCCGATCAGCCGGGCCAGGTCGCTGCTGTCCTTCCTGTCCGTCAGCGGGTGTTCGGTGTGCAGCCAGACGGTCCCTGACCCGGCGCGGTGCCCCTCGGCAATCCGCATCTCCAGGGACGCGATGTAGCCGCCCGGCCAGATGCTCGAGGCGTCGTATGGTTTACAGTCCTCCGGCGCGGGAATCCTCGGGTCCTCGAAGGCGGCGACGGCGGTGGTGTCGGACATGATCATCCGCCAGGCCGTCGCGCGGATGGCGACCCGCCCCTCGGCTACCAGCTCGGCCTGCACCAGCTCGATCGTCCGGCCGGGCCGGAGTGTGGTGGTGGTGACCTCGAACTCGCCGCCGGGGATCAGCCCGAGGATCTCGTAGCTCAGGCGTGCCATCCGCATGTCGTCCCGCGGTTCGTGCCGGTCCAGGCAGTCCGCCATGATGCCGGACGCCGGCGCCATGTGCTGCTCGTGCTCGTTCCAGGCGCCCTGGGCGTGGAGGGTGGAGCGGAAGCGCCCCTCCCCCAAAACCTCGTAGTAGAAATCGCCCTCGGCAAGCTCCGGTAGTTCAGCAGTCGTCAATGTCTGCCCTTTCGCGTGGCTGGTAATCCCAGAACACACTATCGCTTCACAGCTCCCGCTATAGCCCGTCTCATGGCCGGTATAGGTCCGGTGCCTAGAAATGGTGCATGACTTCAGACAACAACCCACCACGTAAGGCGGGCGGCCGCGTGCGGCGCGCCGTGCTGGCCGGAACCCTGGCCCTGACCCTCTCGGCGGGAGGCGCCACCGCCTGGGCGCTGGACCGCTTCGTCATCGAACATGTCGAAATCTCCGACGTCGCGGCCTACGAGGCAAGCCAGGGCGTAACGTCCGGCACCGCGTCCACCGCTGATTCCGCCACGGATTCAACAGCGCAAACCACGGACAGCTCGTACACCTCGGACGGTGCCACCATCAACATCTCCTCCGTCGCCACCGGCAGCGGGGACAGCACCGTCACGTACTACGTGGCCGACGTCGTCCTGACGGACGCCACCGTGCTGCAGTCTGCCTTTGCCAACAACAGCTTCGGCGAAAACATCACCGAGACCACCTCGGACACCGCGGCAGACCACAACGCCGTCTTCGCCATCAACGGCGACTACTACGGTTTCCGGGACACCGGGATCGTCATCCGCAACGGCGTCGTCTACCGCGATGAGGGCGCGCGGCAGGGCCTCGCGTTCTACCGGGACGGCACCGCGGAGGTCTACGACGAGACCACCACCACGGCCGCGCAGCTCGTGGCCGACGGCGTCTGGAACACGCTCTCCTTCGGGCCGGCCGTGCTGCAGGACGGCGACGTGGTGGACGGCATCGAGGACATCGAGGTGGACACCAACGTCGGCAACCATTCCATCCAGGGAGAGCAGCCCCGCACCGCCGTCGGGATCCTCGGGACCAACCACCTTGTGTTCGTTGTCGTCGACGGCCGGAGCCCCGGCTACAGCGCGGGCGTCACCATGACGGGGCTGGCGGGGATCATGCAGGACCTCGGCGCCACCACCGCGTACAACCTCGACGGCGGCGGGTCCTCCACCATGTACTTCAACGGCGGACTGGTCAACAACCCGCTGGGCCAGACCAAGGAACGCGGCACCTCCGACATCCTCTACATCGGACAATGAGGCGGAGCCATGATCATCCTGATACCGGCCTACGAACCGGACGGACACCTGCTCCGCCTCATCGGTTCCGTCGCCGCCGCGGACCCCCGGCTCACCATCGTGGTGGTCGATGACGGCAGCGGGCCGGACTATCGGCAGGTGTTCGACGGCGCCGCCCGGCTGGGGTGCACCGTCATTGGCTATCCGGACAATCGGGGCAAGGGACACGCGCTGAAGGCGGGCTTCGCCTTCATCGCGGACAACTTCCCGGGCCAGGACGTGGTCTGCGCGGACAGCGACGGCCAGCACCGGGTGGAGGACATCCTCCGGGTTGCCGGGCGGCTTCCGGCTGGATCAGACGCCATGATCCTTGGCAGCAGGACTTTCGGCGGCGGCGTCCCGGCCCGGAGCCGGATCGGCAACACGGCAACCCGGTGGCTGTTCCGGCTGGCAACCGGGGAAAACATCCCGGACACGCAGACCGGCCTCCGGGGCTACCCTGCGGCGATGCTCCCCTGGCTCGTGGGCGTCCCCGGCGAGCGCTACGAATATGAACTCAATCTCCTCCTCGAAGCCAAGCAGGCCGGTTGCCTGATCCGTACGGTGGGCATCGCCACCGTCTACCTGGACCACAATGCGGGTTCGCACTTCCGGCCCTTCGCCGACTCGGTGCGGATCTACGCGCCCCTGCTGAAGTTCCTGGCGTCATCCCTGGCCGCCTTCGTCATCGACACGGCAGCGTTCCTGGTACTCCTCGCCACCACCGGCTCGGTCCTCTTCGCTGTCGTCGCGGCGCGGGGCCTCAGCTCGGCGGTGAACTTCGCCGTCAACCGGCGTCTGGTGTTCCGGCACGGCAGGGACAGGGCGGCCGCCAGCACGGGCGCCCGCTATTTCGCCCTGGTCATCGCCCTCCTGGCCGCAAACGTCGCGCTGATGTCGGCGCTGGATTCGATAGCAGTGCCGGCCCTTCCCGCCAAGCTCATGGTGGAAGCGGCGTTGCTCGCCGTCAGCTACTCCGTGCAGCAGAGGTTCCTCTTCACCCGGGAACCGGCGGCCGATGCCGGCTCTACCCCGGCGATGCCGCGGCCAGCGCGCGCCTTTCGATAGCCGCGACTCATATTCCAGCCATGGTCCCGCCACAGTCCCCGCACAGCCTGGCCGGGAATCGTAGAGACCAATCCACCCACTGATTCCGGAGTACCCCATGACACCCCTTCTTCTCATCGCCGCCGACCTGGCCGCCATCACCGTCCTGACGTTCGCCCTGTACCTGCGCCGGCACCGGCGCCGCGACCTCGTCGTCTCCTACCTCGGCATGAATGTCGGCGTCATGGCCGTGGCCGTTGCCCTCTCCGGCTCGGCCGCCGGCCTCGGCCTCGGGCTGGGCCTCTTCGGGGTCCTGTCCATCATCCGGCTCCGCTCCACCGAGCTGGCCCAGCACGAGGTGGCTTACTACTTCTCCGCCCTGGCCCTTGGCCTCATTGCGGGACTGGGGATCGAGCCCGTGTGGCTGCCGCTGGCCCTGATGGCCCTGATCCTCCTGGTGATGTTCGTGGGCGACCACCCACGGGTGCTGCCGGCCTACCGGCACCAGACAGTCATCCTGGACCGCGCCATCACCGGCGACGGCGACCTGTACGCCCGCCTCGAGGAGGTCCTCCACGGCACCGTCCACTCGGCCACCGTTCAGGAGCTGGACCTCGTCAACGACAAAACGATCGTTGACGTCCGCTATGCCTACAATCCGGCGGGCGCCGCGCACACGTTCTCCCCCGCAGCGGAAACCCGCAGCGCCGACTCCCACGGGGCCCTGTCCCGGCCGGAGCTGGCCAGTGCCACGGCAGGTGCGGCATGAACGCCGGCATCTCAGCGGGCCTCCGGCACCTGCCGGCCGTGGGGCTGGAGGAGCTGAACACCGCGGCGGCACTGCAGACCCGGGTGGACCGCAAGTACGTCATCCCCATCCTGCGGGCCGGGCAGCTTCTGGCCTCGCTTGACGCCGGCGTCCGCGTTCTTGAGATGGACGGACTGCGGACCTTCGAGTACGACTCCGTGTACTTCGATACACCCGAACGGGACAGCTACCTGCTGGCGGCCAGGGGCCGGCGTCGGCGGTTCAAGATCCGCACCAGGACCTACCTCGACAGCGCCGCCAGCTTCCTGGAGGTGAAGACCGAAGGCGGCCGCGAGGCCACCGTCAAGGAACGCATTCCGTATGGCTTGGCCGACCGGAGCCGGATCACCGCCGAGGGACTCGCCTACGTCAACGACACACTCACCGCCGCCGTCGGAGCGGTCCCGGCCGGACCGCTGGGCCCTGTCCTCGAAACCCGCTACCGGCGCACCACGCTGTTCCTCCCCGCATCCGGCAGCCGGGCCACCTTGGACGAGGCGGTCACCTGGCGGCGCCCGGGGCAGAAACCCTGGCTCCTGGACAGGTCCATGGTGCTCGAGACCAAGTCCGGCTCGACGGCCGGCCCGCTGGACCGGCATCTCTGGGCGAACGGCATCAGGCCCAGCCGCATCTCCAAGTTCGCCACCGGCATGGCCGCCCTGTGCCCGGAGCTGCCGGCCAACCGTTGGCACAGCACCCTGGGGCGAAGCCTCCACCTCACCCCTGCACCGAACGCCTGATCCCCAAGCTCTCCCTCCCGTAAGACATTTCCCCCGTCTTTTCGCAGAATAGGACCACTCCCATGAACAAGTTCCGCAGCTACTTCTCCGTCGCCGCGCTGGCGCTCGCCGTCTCACTGACCGGCTGTGCTGTGTCCGGAACCTCGGTCGCCGGAACCTCGGCGGGCGGCAGCTCCGTGGCGGGCAGCCCGGCCGCTGGCACCGCCGCGTCCACCGGCCAGGCCCTCACGGTTGCTTCGGTGGACGAGGACACCCACTTCGACGCCGACGACCTCACCTGGGAAGCCGCCGAGGAAGTGGCAGTCACCCTCGCGGACGGCGCCAGCACGGTGGCGGGCGGCTCGCCGTCGGAAGCTGTAAAGGTCGACGGCGGCACGGTCACCATCAGCGCGGCCGGCACGTACCGCCTCTCCGGCAGCCTGGCCGACGGCCAGGTGGTGGTCGCGGCCGGCGAGGAAGACGTGGTGCGGATCATCCTGGACGGGGTGAACCTCGGCAGTTCCACAGGTTCCCCGTTTGTGGTCGAGAGCGCCAACGAGGCGATCATCTACCTCGAGGACGGCACCACAAATGCACTCCAGGACGCGGCCGGCTACGCGGACCAGGGCGAGGACTCCCCCAACGCGGCGCTCTATTCCATGGCTGACCTGACCATCGCCGGCGCCGGCTCCTTGACGGTTGACGGCCGGTACAACGACGGGATCGTCTCCAAGGACGGCCTCGTGCTGGCCGCCGGCGACGTGACCGTGGACGCTGCGGACGACGGCATCCGGGGCAAGGACTACACCGTCCTCCTGGACGGCGCCTACTCCGTCACCGCCGGCGGGGACGGGGTGAAGTCGGACAACGAGACCGACGAGGGCCGCGGCTGGCTCCTGGTCAGCGGAGGCGCGCTGACGGTCTCGGCCGGGGACGACGGCGTCAAGGCCTTCAGCCAGCTGACCGTCACGGGCGGCACGGTCACCGTGGACAAATCCGAAGAAGGGCTCGAAGCCGCCCACATCGCCGTCAGCGGCGGCACCGTCACTGTCACCGCCAACGACGACGGCGTCAACGCGTCCGGGGGAAGTTCCGGCACGAGCGCCCAGACCGGCTCCCAGGCCGGCGGCCCAGGTGGCCCCGGCGGCGGGATGGGAGGCGGCATGGGAGGCGGGGAAACCGTCGGTGACTATTCCGTCGACATCAGCGGCGGCATCCTGACCATCAACTCCCAGGGCGACGGGCTGGACTCCAACGGCAACGCCACCATCTCCGGGGGCACCGTCGTCGTCAACGGCCCCAGCAACGACGGCAACGGCGCCCTGGACGTCAACGGCGAACTGGCAGTCACGGGCGGCACGGTCGCCGCAGCGGGCAGCGCTGGCATGGCGGTGACGCCGGGAACGACGTCGTCGCAGTCCGGGGTCCAGCTGAGCTTCGGCACGGCTGTTCCGGCCGGGACCACCATCCAGCTGGCAGACTCCGGCGGGAACGTCGTGGCCACCTTCGTCACGGCCAAGCGGACCGCGTCCCTCGTGTTCTCCTCGGCCGCGATCGCCACCGGCGAGGACTACACCGTCTACACCGGCGGGACGGCCAGCGTCACGGCCGGTCTGGGCGACGGAACGCTCGACGGCGGCCAGCAGCAGGGCACCGTGACCGCCGGCGAGTACACGGCGGCGCGTGGCCCCGGCGGCCGCTAGCACGCACGCGGGGGCCGCCCCGGCGGGGGCGGCCCCGGCTCAACCACCGGGCAACCCTTGATGCCGCGGTGCAGGCCTGCCCCCGGTCCCCCGGTCCCACACGATTCACGGGACTGGGTAGACTCGGAACCAGACTGTCCGCGACTATCCACCGAAGAGGTGTTCCCCTGATTCGAGTCATCAGCTACAACCTGCGTAAGCACCATGCCAGCGGTGAGCTGGTTGATCTGGCCCGCGATTTTGAGATTGATGCCTTGTGTCTGCAGGAGTGCGACACCAACGACCTGCCGGACACCATTGGTGATCTGCACCTTGCCGATGCCACCAAGGGCAACCGGCTCGGCCTGGCGATCTACTATCGGATGGACCGGTTCAGGGCCTTCGAAACAAAGACCTTCGCACTGAAGAAGTCACTGCATGACCGCGTCCTGTCCCCCGCCCACGAGCGGCTTATCGGCACCCGGGTGATCGACAACGAGACGGACCACGACCTCGTCATCGCCTCGTTCCACGCGGCCCCGCTGACGGCTTCGAACTCGCTGCGGCGGAACCAGATCCACGCCGCGCACGCGGAGCTGCTGAGCATGGGCGGCGGCCTGATGTCGCTGATGGTGGGCGACTTCAACTATCCGTTCTTCACCAAGAACCTCACGGAACAGATGAAGGACGCCGGCTACGACCTGACGCTCAGCGACCGGCGGACCTACACGCGGTACAAGGTGTTCAAGGGCCACTTTGACTTCGCAACGTCCCAGGGCCTCAACATCGAGAGTGTCGAAACCCTTCCGCGCGGGGCATCGGACCACCTCCCGATCCTCATTTCGGCGGAGTACGGCCAGGACGCTCCGCTGGCCGACGGCTCCGCGTACCCTGCCGCGTAGCCAGGGTCCACCGTGAGAGGCGCTCGGGCACTGAAACTCCCGCCGGGCCTCATAATGGTGCGGGACTATGAGCGTCCCTGGCTGAAATCCGATCTGGCCGCCGGCGCAGCCCTCAGCGCGTTCCTCATTCCGGCCGGCATGGCATATGCCGAGGCAGCCGGGCTTCCGGCCGTCACTGGACTTTACGCCTCGATCATCCCCCTGCTTGCCTATGCCGTGTTGGGACCCTCCCGGGTCCTGATCATAGGTCCCGACTCAAGCCTGGCCCCCATGATCGCGGCCGCCATCCTGCCTCTGGCCGCCACGGAACCGGATCACGCCGTGGCCCTGGCCGGCGTGCTGGCAATCATGATCGGCGGGCTGCTGCTGGCCGGCAGGGTCTTCAAACTGGGTTTCGTGACGGGGCTGCTGTCCAAACCCATCCGAGTTGGCTACCTCAACGGAATCGCCCTGGTCATCATGTTGAGCCAGCTGCCCAAGCTGCTCGGCATCACGGGAACCGGCGGCTCACTGGTCGGCACCGCTGCCGGCACCGCCCAGGCGGTGGCCCAGGGCGCCATCAATCCGCTCGCTCTGCTGTTCGGCGCCGGCACCATCGCCGTGATCGTCGGGTGCCGCTTCCTGCCGTGGAAGCTCCCCGGCGTCCTGATCGCCGTCGTCGCAGCCACGGCGCTGACGGCGGCACTGGACCTGACGACGGCGCTCCCCACCGTGGGTTCCCTACCCCGCGGCCTGCCGTCCCCCGCCCTCGGCGGAATCAGCCTGGACGACGTCATTGCCTTGCTCGGCCCGGCGGCCGGCATCGCCCTGATCGCCTTCGCCGACACGTCGGTCCTGTCGAAAAGCTTCGCCGCGCGGAGCGGAGTCCAGGTCGACGGGAACCAGGAAATGGGTGCCCTCGGCGTGGCGAACGTGGCCAGCGGCCTCTTTGGCGGCTTTCCGATTTCCGGCAGCGCCTCGCGGACCCCTATCGCCCTCGCAGCCGGTGCCAAGAGCCCCCTGAGCGGAGCCGTTGCCGCCGCCCTGGTGGCGCTGTTCATGATCGTGGCGCCCGGGGTGACAGCGTTCCTGCCCTCCAGTGTGCTGGCCGGCGTCGTGATGGTGGCCGCAGCGTCGATCCTCGACCTGAAGACGTTCCGCCGGCTGCTCAGGATGAGCCGGACCGAGGCCGCCCTGCTGGCCGCGACTTTCCTGGGCGTCGCCTTTGTGGGGGTGCTCGAAGGCATCGTGGTCGCGATCGGCCTGTCCCTGATCGCTTTTGTGCTGCGCGCCCTGGACCCCTACCGCACCGAGTTGGGCAGCGTGGGAGACGTACCCGGCTACCACGACCTGGGCCGGCACCCCGAAGGCCACCGTATTCCCGGACTCGTGATCGCACGCTTCGACGCCCCGCTGTTCTTTGCCAACGGCGCCGTCTTTACCGAACACATCAGGACGCTCGTGGACAACGCGCCGGCTCCGGCTCGGTGGGTGATCGTGGCGTCGGAGGCCATCACCGGCTTGGACACCACCGCGCTGGATGACCTAGTGGCGCTCGACGACGAGCTCGCGAAGCGCGGGATCAGCCTGGTCTTCGCAGAGATGAAGGGTCCCATCAAGGACCGCCTGATCCGGTTTGGCGTGAGCAGCCGGTTTGGGCCGGACCACTTCTTCCCGACAGTGACCAACGCGGTGCGGAGCTACAAAAGAATCTTCGGCCTGGACCAGCAGGACTAAGGCCGGCCGGAGCTGTGCCTAGCCGGCAACACCGGAGATGCTGCCGGGTGCCTCTTCGGTGAGGTCGACGACGTCGCCGGCTGCGTTCTTCTTGACCGATTCGACCCCGCCCATGGCGCTGGCCTTCGATTTGTAGCTTTGCGAGGAAGCGATCACTTCGCCGTTGGCGGCCTTGAGCCGGAAGCGGAAGCCGCCGGACTTGTCCTTGTAGACTTCAAATTTTCCCGCCATTTTGCACCCCTGATGTAGCGTCGGTGGAGCCGGCCGGGTGGGCCGTTAGCCACAATCTACCGCTGCGGGACCGGCCTGACCAGTGGGTCCGGGGCCCTCAGCCCAGCAGCGGAATCACGTCGATCCTGCCGCCCGGGCCGACCGTCACGAGCACGCGTCTTCCGGTCACGCCCTCGAGTTCCCCGGCCAGCAGAACAGCCAGCTGGCCGGCGTCGGCAACGGCACCCGCGACGGCATCCGGGCCCGCACCGGCGTCGACCCGGCGCCAGACAGTCACACCTGCCCCGGTCACATCCTCAATGACCCGTTGCAGCGGAGCCGGGTCGGAGCCGGTCACCAGGATGACGTGCCCGACGGTGCGTTTCCGGGCAGTCCCCGCCGCCGCGAGGAGGGCACGCTCGCGGCGCCACACCGCGAAGTGGTACCCGGCGACGAGCCCGGTGGCCACGAGCAACCCGAGTGGGGCACGGATCCTTTCCACCAGGCTGCCGCCCGACAGGTCGCCCAGGAAGTACTCGAACACCCGGAACCCGATAACCAGGAGGGTGATGACTGCAACCACGGCGCTGAGGCCGAACACCACAATCAGGTAAACCCGCCGGGCGTTCAGCCAGTCTCCGGAATGGCCGGCGGCACGGGCGTCCGCCGCGGAGATCCGGTCGAGCGGTTTCCAGGTGAGCCACCAGACCGGGCCTCCGACCAGGAGCGAACTGATGCCGCCGAGCAGGAGCGTGCGTGCCCCGGACCCTGCCAGCGGGGTGGCCGCCATGGCGAGCGTGGCGTTGACGATCACGCCGATTCCGGACGCTGCGGCAACCAGGGCGACGCCCGAGGTCACCAGCCGGCTACCCTGTCGGAGGGTCTCCGAACTCCCGCGCGCCAGTCCGCGGTGGTACACCCAGACGAGTGAGCCGATGGCGGCGGCGGCCACCGCGGGTGCCAGGGGTTCAAGCAGCAGCTCCATCGATTCGATGCGGTCGAATGCGAGCCGGAGCAGGACGAACAACGCAACGCCGGCGCCTCCCAGGGTCAGCACTCCGGCGCCCAGCACTCCGACGGCGATGAGGGCGATGCCGGCGAATCCGGTGCGCAGCAGCCGGCCGCCGTCGTGCTTCCAGTGGAACCACCAGACCAGGCAGCCGCCCCCGGCCCAGACAAGGTACTGCAGCGCGGACACCCCCCACGGCTTCCCCACCATTGCGGCCGCCGTGGCCCCGCGGAGGGCTGCATCCAGCAGGGTGGACAGGGCGCCGACTGCGCCACTGACGCCCATCACCAGCCCGATGTAGGTGCCCAACACGGTGGGGACGTCAACCAGGTCCAGCGGCCGCTTGCGGGGATGCCGCGACATCCACCGGTGCCAGAGCCAGACGGCGGCCCAGACGAGCCCGGCGGCCAGGGACGGGCGCCACCGCAGCGACCGGCCGCCGATCAGCGTGGTCAGCGTACTGAGCAGGTTGCTCGCCGCCAGAATCAGGGAAAGCACGTACATGCCGGTCACGTAGAGGCCCCAGCCGACGGAAGCCCGCTCTGTGTCGTCGCCGAGGCGCCGCCAGACAACCCACCATAGGAGCGCGGCGAGGGGTCCGCCGATCAGGGCGAAGGCCAGCGAACGCGCCAGCCCGGCCACATCCGCCGTCGCCAGTTCGGTACCCGCCACGAGGAGCCTCTGCAGCAGCCCACTGAGTCCGACGGCGGCGACCACCACCAGGGCGAAGAGCAGCAGGTACGTGATCAGCCGGCGGACGGTCCGCTGGGCCGAACCCACAGCCGAGTCGGCGCTCATCATTTCACCGCCGGGTCAGGGCACACCGTCAGTTGCCAGGGCGCGTTCTCGATCAGCCACTTGTCGCCTGTCTTGACCAGGTCAAAGACGTCCTCGATCTGGTACTCGGCGTTCCCGAACGGCCCGCCACCCTCGGAGACGGTGATCAGCACCTTGACGTCGGCGGTGGCCGGCCGCTCGGTCGTTGAAACGAGGGTGACGCGGAGGTTGTCCCCGGGCATCCGCTCCACGGTGTTGCAGCGGTTCTTGACGGAGTCAGTCAGGTAGGCGGCCGCGGCCGCCTCGTCCCCGGCGATGACGGCGGCAGAGTACCGCTGGACCACTCCGGCGGGGGTGGCCTCGTCCACGGGGACGGGCCCGCCGCGGGTGAAGACGACAATGAGGGCGACGACCACCAGGACGGCGATGGCGGCGAGGATGGCGAGCAGGGTCCGGTCCGGCCGGTGATGTTCTGTTGCCGGGCCCGGTGCAGGAGCCGGACCCGCGGCCGGTTCTGGCTGGTTCGGCTCGGGTTCCTTCGCCGCTGGGCTCATGCCGCCAGTATGTAGCAGGCGGGGCCCTCCGTCACGGTGCCTTTAGGCCCCATTCGGCCCTGACCTGCTGTTTCGCCGCCGCCGGAGGCCCCGCACGATAAGCGAGCCGACGACGATTGCCAGGGCCGCATAGACGGCATAGTTGAGGAAACGCGAGTACTCGTCGATGAGCCGGTACTGTGCACCGAGCAGGGCGCCGAGGCCGATCAGCAGCCCGTTCCAGATGACGCTTCCCGCGATCGTGAACGCGCTGAACGTGCCGAGGTGCATCCGCTCGGCTCCGGCGGGCAGCGAGATCAGGCTGCGCACACCCGGAAGCAGCCTGCCGAAGAAAATGGCAGACCTGCCGTGGCGCCGGAACCAGTCGGCGGCCTTCTCAAAGTCTTCGCGGTCCATGAGCGGAAGCCTGGACAGCCACCGGATCGACCGCTCGAGCCCCAGCCGGGCTCCGAGCCAATAGAGCAGCAGCGCGCCCGCGTAGGCGCCCAGTGTGCTGGTGACAAAGGACGAGTGCCATGTTCATGGTCCCCTGGCGCGTGAGGAAACCGGCCAGGGGAAGGATCACCTCGCTGGGGATGGGTGGAAAGACCGTCTCCGCCAGGGTGAAGAGCCCCACGCCCCACTCGCCGAGCGCGTCGACGGCCTGCGCCGCGAAACCGACCAGACCGCCCAGTTCGTCGACCGGAGTGGCGGGTGTCATGGCTGCCCCGGCCGTTCAGTTTCCTCGGACACTGCCGCATTCCCTTTCACGTCGGACCTGGCCAGCCTAGCCGAAACGGCACCGCGGGGACCGCGCGCGTCCGTCGACGCCGCCCGCGGCAAGCACTACGCTCAGGAAATGGGAATCGTGCGGAAAGTCCTCGGTGTCCTCCTGCTGGTGGTGACCGGGCTGGTGGGTTTGGGGCCGGCGGCGCTGGCCGTCACGCCGGTCGACGTCGTCGTGGAGGACCGGGCGGGGGTGCTGGATCAAAACACGCTTCTGCCCGCCGTCCGGGCGATCGAGTTTTACCAGCCCACCAAGGTGGCCGTTTATACCTACAACGGCTCGGCCTCGGACAACCTCAACGAGGAGGTCCTGCGGTTTGCCCGCGCCGAGCGCCCGGAGTGGATCAGCGCGGACGGGCAGAAATGGGCGGACGGGCTCTTCATCTTTGCCCTGGACCCGGTGGGCCGGCATGTGGGGACGTACATGGGTGAGGACCGGAAGGTCTCGCCCGGACAGCGCGAGGACATCCAGGATGCCTCCAAGGAACTCCTCCGTGATGCCCAGTGGACGGACGGCACCATCGCCGGGATCCAGCGCGGGGCGGAGCTGATCAACCAGCCGTGGTACCGGTCCACGGCTTTCCTCGTCGCTGCCTGGACCACCGTGGTTGCCGCCGTCGCGGGCGCAGCCACCTGGCTGATCGTGCGCTGGCGGACCCGGGTCAGCAGCCGTAAGGAGCTGGCCCGCGGCGACGCCAGCTATGCCAACGTCAGCATGGATCTGCAGGTCACGGAACTGAACGCGAGCACCATCCCGGACGCCTCCCGCTACGGCAGCACGGTGCTGGAGAAGCACAGGACCTTCATGACGAAGTACAACACCGCCACCGGCCTTTCCAACCAGGTCCATGCCCTGTCGCCGAAAGGCCTCAGCAGGCGGCCAAACCTGAAGCTTCTCCGGAGCTACGCCGACGCCGCCGCCGAACTGGATGCCCTCGACGACGTCATCTCGGACACCAACGCCCTGCTCAACCGCGGCTCCGCCTGGGCGCCCGCCTGGGACCGGCAGCTGGCCCCCTTCCGCGCCGACCTGGCCGGGATCGAACAGATGCTCATCAAGCGCAACGCCGAGGGCGACTCCGCATCCGCGGCGGCGCTGCGCTCGTTCCGGGACGAAAGCCACCGGGAGCTCGAACGGTGGACCTCGGAACTCTCGGACGGAACGATCACTCCCGAGACGGCCCTGGACCGGCTGCGGGACGCGCGCACCCATTTGTCCGAGTTGCTCAAGAACCATGCCGATACCGTCATCGAGGGTTACGCCAAAAACGAAAAGGAAGCCCGGCTCATGCGCCAGGAAATGGAGAGCGCGCAGGCCGGAAGCAAGGCCAAGTATGGGCGCGCGTACGAGCCCAGCATCCTGGGCACCGTTTACCCCGCGTACTACTTCTTCTCCGTACCCACCTTCAACTCCGGATTCACCACCGGCGTCAGCAGTGTCAGCAGCGCCCGGGGCGGCGGTAGCAGCACCACCGGTTACGGGGGCAGCGGCGGGAGCTTCTCCGGCTCCGGCAGCTCATCGAGTTTCTAGCGGGGTCAGGTCTTGCCGTGTTCGACGACGAAATCACCGCCCGGGAACAGGATGGTCTCGTGGCCGTCGTCGAACCTGACGTGATACGGCGGGGCTCCGTCAGCGCCCTTGACCTCCAGGATTTCTCCGTGCCGGTCCGATGATTCCACCGTGGTGCCACGGATGATGATGCGGTCTCCCTGTGCTGCCTTCATGGCATTCACCTCCGTACTCCAGCCTACGATTCTGTGTCCTTTAGGGGAACGGGCCCTTTAGTGAACGGCCCGTTTGGGAAGCGGATGCTTCGTCAAAAGACCCCGGCGGCGACCTTGCCGGTGAGCTGCTGGATGACACGGCTCCGTGCCGCCATGTCCGACATGTCCCGGCCCAGGGTGTAGACCACAAACACGACGGCCCGCTCCCCCTGCACAAGGATGCTCGCGTCGTGGAGATTGCCGTTGAGCAGACCGTACTTATGGAAGACGTTGACCCCCGGGGGCGCGGCGGCCGGGATCAGCGTCTCGTAATTGGTGTTCTGCATGTAGGACAGCAACTGGGCGGTGTTCGCGGCGTTGAGCAGCCGGCCGCTGTACAGCCCGGAGAGGGTCTTCGCCATCTCTGCTGGAGTCAGGCCGTTCACTGTCCGGTCATAGGGGATGCCCAGCGAGGCCGCATAGTCGGTCAGTCCCTTGTGGCCGACGGCGGCCAGGATCAGCGCCCAAGATTCGTTGTTGCTTTGCTGGATCATCTGCCGGATCTGTTGGCCCGCGGTGGACGCCCCCATCCGGGCCGTCAGCGACGCTTTGCCGGTTTCCACCATATGGTAGTAGGCCTCTGCGGCGAGGACTTTCCCGGTACTGGCGGCCACAAACTTGGTCTTCACCCCGTACTCGTGTACCTCCCCATCGCTGAGATCGATAAGGGCCACTCCCACCCGGTAAGCGCTGTTGGCTTGGATGACCGCGTTAATTTCCGCGTCGAGCGCCGGTCCGATGAAGCTCTTGGGAGGAACGACGGCGGCGGGCGTCGGGGACGGCGTCGAATCCGGCGGTGACGGTGACGCTGCCGACGGCGCCCCGCCGGTGGCGGACCGTGCGTCGGCCGCTCCAGCGGCACCCGCAGTGGCGGATTCGGTCGCTGCCTGCGGAGCGCCGGCGTCGACCGATACCCGGGACTGGACGGTGGCGTAAACGCCCACGGCCGAGATCAGGGCGAGGACCGTCACCAGCACGATCAGGAACTGTGGGCGGATCCCGCCAAGGCGCCGGAGCACACGCTGCCCCGCACCCTCGGTGGTCTCATGTGTGTGTCGGCCGCTGCTGTAATGCCGGCCTGGCCCCCAGGAATCCACCCGGCCTCACCGCCGGCACATCGGGGGCAGCGCAAAGTGCGTAAGCGCCACAGGCAGGTTCGCAGGCATACTCTTCCTTCGAAAGTAAAGAACCGCGGTGCGGCTATAAATCTAATGCATTCTGCCCCGGGCACGGCCTGAACGCAAGGTTCGGTGCCCGGAGGGCGTCTGTGTCAGCCGATGCCATTTGCCCCGCGTCCGACGCAGGGATGGCCAATCCGGCAATATGCTGCCGCCCGGCCTCGGGCAGTATCCCCCCGCCGCGTCCGCGCCCGGCGTCGTACGCTGGAACCCCTGCAGCCCATTGAAGGAGCCCGCGATGCGCAAGGTCATTCTGATGATGCAAGTGTCCCTGGACGGATTCATCGAGGGCCCGGACCAGGACCTGAGCTGGCATCGGGTCGATGAGGAACTGCACACCCACTTCAACGACTTGCTCCGGACGATGGGCGGCTTTCTGGACGGCCGGGTCACCTACGAGATGATGGCCGAGTATTGGCCGACGGCGGACCAGGACCCCTCGAACTCTGCCCCCGAGAGCGAGTTCGCCGGAATCTGGCGGGACATGCCCAAGATCGTCTACTCCGGGACCCTTGCGAAGGCCGGCTGGAATACCGAGGTGGTGGGCGACGTGGTCGTCGAGGACGTCGTGAAACTCAAGGACCAGCCCGGCGGCGACCTCGCACTGGGCGGCGCCAACCTTTCGGCGGCGTTCAGGCGGCTCGGCCTGATCGACGAGTACCGGATCTACGTCCATCCGGTTCTGATTGGTCGCGGCACCCCCCTTTTCAAGGAGACGGATGCCCTGACGTCGCTCCGGCTGCTGGAGAGCCGCACCTTCGGGAACGGCGTAGTTCTGCTGCGGTACGCGGCCGAGCCGGACACCGCGCACGCAAAAGACCGGTGATCCGCTGCCCCCAAGGCAACCGATCGACCGGTCTTCTGCGTGCTGTTTGCGGTACTGCTTAGCCGGCGCGGACGAACGTCACGGGACCGGTGGCGGTCAGCCAGGACAGCGGGTGCGCCATGGTGGCGTTGACGCCGTTCATGCCGCCGCTGATTGCCTGGCCGTTGCCGGCGTAGATGGCAACGTGGCCGGACTGGACGATGATGTCACCTGGCTGCGGAGTGGCTACGACCTGGCCGTACTTCAGGAAGGCCGTCGGGCCGATGTTGCCGACCGGGATGCCGGCAGCGTTCAGGGCCTTCTCCACCATGGCGGTGCAGTCCTGGGTGATGCCGATCTGGCCGTATGCCATGGACAGCAGTGTGGCGTTGACTCCACCTGCTGCCGGGGCAGCGGCGGGGGCGGGGGTCGACTGGACCTTCACCGTCGCCTTGGCGGCGGGAGCGGCGGGGGCCGGTGCTGCCGGGGCCTTCGGAGCGGCCGCGGGCTTGGGGGCCTCGACCACGGGGGCCGGTGCCGTTTCAACGGCGGGGCGCTCGAAAGTGATCTGGACAGCGGAGTCCGCCATGACCGGTGCACCGACCTGGCCCTTGACGTCAACGGACGACGCCGGGGCGGCGCCGCGCTCGGCCGGCGCATCGGCTGCGTTGGCGGCCATGGCGCCGCTAAGCACCATTCCGGAAGCGGCGACGAGAACTGCGGCCTGGCGGCCGATGGTCCCGGCGGTACGGCGTTTGCTGCGAAGATCGGCGCGCTTGGGCGCATGGGTATTGCTGAAAGTCATTAAAAGGAGCCTCTCCCAATGCCTGCGAGGTGAGCTGTCGGATTCGGATGGGAGGCACCCGGCCGCACTCGGGCCCGATCATTGCGGGCCGTGCGGCTTCACCCCAAGACCCCTGACGAACAGTGGGTCAAAAGTGGTTTCCCCGTCTCTGCCGGACGTTGCTGCGAGTTATCCCCACGGCCGCGGCAGAGTTAGGCAATCGGCTGGGGAGAGCCCGTCTCGGAAACAACAGGCACCTAACAACGGTAACGGAATGATCACGGCATGTCACATTGAGGTAACGGCAGGAAGGGGTTGCGGGCGGTCTTTCCCCACGCCAGACGCCGATTCGGGAATACGATAATGGCATCACCGTTCCCAGAAGCGGAGGCCCCAAATGAACAATCCCGACGTCAACACGCACTGCGTTGCCATCTGCCAGCTGAGCAATGAACCGCCGGAGGACTTCAACGTCAACACCGAGCTGCTGGTACTGGAAAACGGGGAGGTCCACGTCTCCACCTGGGACGCTGAGCCCCGTGACGGCGGCTTCGATGTCCACGTCCTCAACGACCGCGTGGACGCGTTGGGTTTCATGGTGGTCACCGACTGGGAGTTCTTCGACGAAAAAGCCTATGCCGTGGTGGAGCGCCGGCCGGGAAGCTAGGGAATTTTCCCCGGGCGTTAAGGGCGGTCAGATTCCAGCTCGGGCCCGTGCCCGGCCATCAGGGCGGCGCGTCGCAACCAGCCGTCAGGATCCCTCACCCAGCGGTCCAGAACGCTGTCCGCGCGGACCCTGCCGACGACGTCGAGACCCGCGATCAGGGGGCCGACGACGTCGGTGGCGAGCGGGTCCACCAGGGCGCTCAGCTGTGCGCTCCGGACGAAGCCCTCGATCCGCGTCAGGTCCGTGTTGGTCAGCAGCCGGACGCTCGATTGCAGGAGGACGACGGCGGCGAGGCGGCGTTCGAAGACCGGCACCTGCCACAACTCGGAGCTAAGCGCCGTGACGTCATCGTGCGTGAGCCCCGGATAGCGCCGGAGGGCATCGCGGACAGTTCCGCGCACGGCTCCGACGGATGCGCCGTAGTACCGGTGGCCACTTCCATGCCTGGCCTCGGACTCCTCGGCGCGGCCCCACGACGACTCGCGCTGGAGCGCAAGGTCGATGAAGTCGCCGGCATCACTCATGGGGCCATTCTTTCGCATCCGGCGGCGCGACTGGATCCCCTGCAGGCCGGCGCCGAACTGCCCCCGTCGATTCCACTAGTAGCCGCAGGGCAGCGGAGTCCGGTGTCGGCCTGGCCCGGTGTCCTACTGCCCGGGGGGCCGGTAAGTCGGCGTCTTCTTCGCCGCATCGTCAAGATCCTCCGGCGTCAGAAGCGGCTTCAGGCGCACGTTCACAGAACCGGATGAATTGATCATGAGAGAAAGCGCGGCGGCATCGGCCGGCGCCGGGACCTCGAAGACCCCCAGCACGTCCCGCTCCCCGAAGGCGTAGTAGAAGCATTCGAGCGATCCTCCCACGGATTTGAGGGCGTCGACGAGCGCATCACGGCGCTTCGTTCCCCCTTCGCGCATGAGGCCCTTGATGCCCTCGCCCACGTAGTTCGCTTCGAACAGATATTTGGTCATGACCCTTACCGTCCTGTCATATCCAGGACTCGGGCAACGCAAAGTGTGTCAAAGACACTTTTGACGGCAGGTCCCGGAGGTGGTCCCCAGAATGGGGTTGTGGCCACATCGTAGGCGCTCCCCCGCGCCCTTTCAACGGTTGCTGAAGACTCCCCCGGCAGGCAGGCCATTGTTCGCCCGGGCCCCGGTGGCACAAGCAACTGCGGACGACGACGGTCCGGGCTTCAGGCGGCTTTGGGCCGGACGACGAGGACCGGACACGGTGCGTGGCTGATGATCTGGGTGGCGACTGAGCCCAGGTGCAAGCCGGGAAATCCGCCGTGCCCGCGGAAGCCGACCACCACCAGATCCGCATCCTTGGCGGCGTCGACCACTGCTGCTGCCGGTGAATCGTTGTGAACGACCTGCCCGGTGGCTTCGACTCCCGCGTCCTCGGCCGATTTCAGGGCGTCGGCCTGCAGGGTTTCCGCGATTCCTTGCGGGGAATCCTCTGCCACGATTTCGCCGGCGGCCGTTTCCAGGACCGCCGCATACCAGGCAAGCGGGGGCTTGCTCCAGGCCGTGACCAGACGGATCTGGCCGTTGCGCTGCCGGGCCTCATCCACAGCCCACGTCAGCGCATTCTGAGAATTCTCGGAACCGTCAAAACCAACCACAATCACGAACGAATCTGAACCGGCCATTGTCTTTCCATTCCCTAGCTCCACTGAGCAGCCTGGACCTTTCAGTTTCTGCGAGGGCCAAAGTCAGTGTCAAGGCATCACCACGGAGAACGCGGGTTCTCCCCGCGTTCTGTCTGGTTCATCCGATCAGGGTGTGGCGCCAACCGGGCAGGCGGTCCTATGTTATGGACATGGGATTACTGCGGCACCGGGTAGAACGCCACAACCGACGACGGCGGTGAGGCGCTCCGGGATCTGAATCGATCCGGACAGGGGTGAAGCGGGGGCATTTTTGACCACATTTTTCGAGCGTGACAAGTGGGGGAAAGATGGAGCTGAGAAGACGAACCCGATCTCGTCTCGCCGTGGCTCTCTGGGCAATTCTCGGATACTTCACAGTGAGCGCGCTCTGCGGCGTCCTGGTCGCCGGCCTGGTGGTCCCCGGTGTTGCCGCCGCCGGAGTTGCCGGCAGCAACTCGATCATCTTCTTCAACCAGCTCCCCTCGGGGCTGACGGTTGAACCGCCGTCGCAGTCAACCAAGGTGCTGAGCGCGGACGGCAAACTGATCGCCAACTTCTACGCGGAGAACCGTGTGCGGGTCAGCCTGGCCGAAATGTCCCCGTACATCAAAGACGCGATCATCGCCGTCGAGGACCGGCGCTTCTATGAACATGCCGGCGTAGACCCCCAAGGGATACTGCGGGCGCTATCCTCCAACCTGACCGGCGGTGGCCGGCAGGGCGCGTCCACGCTGACCCAGCAGTACGTCGCCAACGTCGTCACCGAGTCCCTCGTGTCGGCGGACCGGGGCGACGAGGTCATCCGCGGGGGCCAGAAGACCGTCGGGGACAAGATTCGCGAGATCAAGCTGGCCATCGAACTGGAGAAAAAGTACACCAAGGACCAGATCCTCGAGGGCTACCTCAACATCGTGTTCTTCAACCGGGACGCCTATGGCATAGAGGCCGCGGCGCGCTACTTCTACAGCACCACAGCCAAGGACCTCACCCTGCCGCAGGCCGCCCTCCTCGCCGGCCTGGTGAACAGCCCCAGCTTCTACGACCCCTCCGTCTATCCGGACAACTCCCTCCGGCGCCGCGACGAGGTCCTGGCCAGGATGCTCAGCCAGAGGATGATCGTCCAAGCCGACTACGACGCCGCCATCGCCACCGGCGTCGACCTCAAGATCACGCCGGGCAGGCAGGGCTGCGCCGGCGCGGAAATTGCACCCTACTTCTGCGACTACGTTTCTCACCTGATCCTCAACAATCCGGCTTACGGCGTCGACCTCGCCACCCGGCAGCGGAAGCTGTACCGCGGAGGCCTCACCATCACCACCACCCTGGACAGCAGGCTGCAACTGGCCGCGCAGGCGCAGGTGGACGCCACAGCCGGGGCCAACCCGGACAAATGGGGTGCGGCGCTGGTCTCCGTCGTGCCAGGCACGGGCAAGATCCTCGCGATGGCGCAGAACACCGTGTTCCTCCCCGAACCCGGAAAATTTGATACCCAGCTCAACTTCAACGTCGATTCCAAGGACGCGGACGGCAATGACCTGAACGGCGCCGGCGGGTTCCAGCCCGGATCCACCATGAAACCGTTCACGTTCGCGGAATGGCTCAACTCGGGGAAGACCCTGACGGCCATGGTGGACGCCTCCAAGAGGACGTATCCGCTCGATTTTCCGTGGAAATCCAGCTGCGGAAAGGTGCGCGGCGCCTACAGCACCAAGGAGAAAAAAGCGGGACTCGACGCCACGGACGACCTCCAGAACAACGACGAGGGATACTACCGTCGCATGCCCGTTGACTACGGGCTCTACAACTCCATCAACACGGCGACTTTCGCGGAGGCCGCCCAGCTGGATTTCTGCAACATCCAGAAGATGGTCGACACCGTTGGGCTTCACAGCGGTTTGGACAACGCCCAGATCAACATGCACCAGCTGGGCAACCTGTTGGGTGCCATTGGAGTGGCGCCGCTGCACCTTGCCAATGCGTTCGCCACGTTCGCCAACGACGGCGAGTACTGCGCCCCGATCGCCATTGTGGAGGTGACCGACCCGGCGGGACGGAAGTTCCCGGCGGAGACCAGCGACTGCCGCAAAGCCGTCAAGCCCGAGGTGGCCCGCGGCGTGAACTCCGTCCTCCAGGACGTGCTGAAACGCGGGTCCGGCGTCTATATCAAGCCCAAGGTCCACAGCCAGTTCCCGGTGGCCGCGAAGACCGGCACCTCCAACAACAACGGCGCGACGTGGGTGGTCGGCTACACCTCCGGCATGGCCACCGCGTCCTTCTTCGGAGACACCCTGGAAGGCCAGAAGCGGCCCGGCCAGAACGTCACCATCAATGGCAAGTTCTACAAGGGCATTGATGGCTACATGCTCGCCGGCCCGCAGTGGGCGAACTACATGCTCGAGGTGGCAGGACTCTACCCTGCCAAGTCTTTCCCCCCGCCGCCGGATTCCATGACAAAGAAGCAGCCGGAACCTGCGAGCAGGAGGCGATGACCCCGCTGTTGGGGAATGCCGTGATTCCAGCCCGCACCCTATGCCGCGAGGCCCGAAGCCTCTATTCTCTTGCCATGAGAGTTGGGGGCAAGTTCCGGCGAGGGGAACCGCGCCATTTCGTGCGAGCGGCCCGTGGATACCTCTAGCGCCCAGCCTCCTGACAATTACGACGCCTTCCTGTCGAGGCTGGATGCCGCCACCATGAGCCTGAGCACGCGGGCCGGAGCGCTGGACAAGGCGCTGGCAGCCGCCTCATTGCTCTTGGGACCTTACGAATCCGCCGTCCGGAAATGGGAACGACGGCGCCGCCACGTCGGAGAGCAACTCGCCGGGCACTCCGGGCCGCCGCAGTCACACACCGCGCTGAGCGAACTCCACGACGTGGCAGCAAAAATGGAATCGATGCTCCGTGGCCGGGTCCAGCGCGTCCAGGACAATTTGTCGGTGATGCACGGTCGTCGCGAGGCCATCGACAAGTCGCTGCTGGACCTTGAACTGAGCCGGCTGAAACTCAACTCGTCCCGAATGCTGTCACAGGACCGGGAAAAGCTGAGCAGCATCTTTTCTGCACTCGCCGGCTCTGCCGTTGCCGTCTCGGCACACCCCGATATGGGGCTGCTGAGCGATCTTAGAGAAGCACGCGAGGCAGTCATCCTGGCCGAAGCGCTGATGGAATTGAAGGGGTACTAATCATGGAAAATTCACCGGTCGAGCCGCCCCGCAACAACACCGTCGCTCTTGTGCGGTGGTCGAGGAAGCCAGGCGAAAGTCCGGTGATCAAGTTCGTGCTGTTCAGCGTCTTCGGCCTCATCCTGTGCCTCGTCCTGATGATGTTCATACCCAGCCTCAGGAATTTCGGCGCCGTCGTGTTGTTTACGGTTTTCTTCGCCGCCCTGCTCACCATTCCCACCGTCAAAGGCCGGAGGACATTCATGTTCGGGCTGACCAAACGGGTCAACGACACCATTGCGGAGGTGACTAACACCCCTGGCGACCAATTGTCGGTCAAGGAATTTCAGCGCATGGTCAAGAGCGGCGAGCGGCGTCCGCTCCTCGTCAACGGGGTGCCCGGGTTGAACCTGCACGTCGAGCGGATGGGATCGCTGGACAACAACGCCCCCGAGAAATGGCTTGCGGTCTTCACCGTGGTCCCGCCGGAAACCGGGACCGAAAGTTTTGATCGCCTGGTTGCCGCGGCAATGGATGCACGCCGAGGCGGCGCCACCGCTTTCTAGGCTTGGGGCGCGGAGTTCAAGCCCCTGGCATATCCGGCCTGCCCGACATGCTGCAGGCAATCGGCAATGGTGCTGACCAGCCGCACGCCAAGCGTGACGGGAGGATCCCAGCGCCTGTCCACGATGCGGTCAAGGTCGTCGTCGCCAAGGTCCGTCAGGAATGCCACGGTCTGACGGTGAACGGCGTCGTAATACTCGAGCAACAGCCCCGGCGCGGCCTTCACGGCGTCGACTTGGCCACTCGAGTGGCCGTAACCCGTGTCGCGTTCGGACAGCGGAAGATCAAATCGTCCGGCAAATCCCTGCGAGGTCCAGACCTGTTCCAGGCCGGCGACGGAAGAGAGCTGCGCATCCTCGACCCGGCTGAGGTGCCAGATCAGCCATGCCATCGAGTTTCCGTTCCCTGCGGGCCGACGGACCAGGGTCTGGCCGTCCGCCCCTTCAAGAGTTCGTGCCACGGTCTCATGGATCCGGCCGAAGGCGTCCAGCAGCAGTTCGTTGGATTTCATCGAGCCCCCTCACGGTGCATTGTCAGTGAGTCCCCATGGTTGCACGGGAACCGGGCCCCCGCTACGCAAAGTGTCCAGGCAACGTCACCCCGCCCACGCCGGCAACGCGCGCAACCGGACGGCTCCACGTGACGAAGCTCTCATCCAGCCGCGGAAGTTGTCCGGGCTCCCGATTGTCCGGGCACTTCCGGCCGCTGCGGCCACTTCCGGGCCCACCCCGGCCCGCACGCAGAATTTTCCGGGGCCAGAACGAATATTTCGCTAATGGAAGTTCGGATTAGGCGCCACAAACTTCTCCTTGGCAGAATTTGTGCCCGGCGTTCGGACCATTGTCTAAACCCAAGTCTGCGGAAACGCTTCCGTGAAGATTCCAGCCACAACAGGGAGCACCATGATTTCCGTAAGCCGTGTCTCCAAGAGCTATGGCTCCGGGACGGCCGCGGTCCGTGCCCTTGACGACGTCTCGCTGTCCGTTGGCCGGGGCGAGATTTTCGGCGTCGTCGGCCAAAGCGGCGCCGGCAAGAGCACGCTGATCCGCACCATCAATTCACTGGAGCGCCCAGATTCGGGCAGCGTCAGCGTCGACGGCCGCGAGATGACCACCCTCGCCGGCACGGAGCTGCGCGAGGCCCGCCACAACATCGGCATGATCTTCCAGCACTTCAACCTGCTCAGCAGCAGGACCGTGCTGGCCAATGTAGAGCTCTCACTGGAGATCACCGGCGCCGGCCGCGCCGCGCGGCGGACCCGTGCACTGGAGATCCTCGAACTCGTGGGCCTCCACGGCAAGTCCGCTGCCTACCCGGCACAGTTGTCCGGCGGACAGAAACAACGCGTCGGTATTGCCCGTGCACTGGCGTCCAGCCCGGCCGTCCTGCTCAGCGACGAGGCGACGTCGGCGCTCGACCCCGAAACGACGCGGCAGATCCTCGACCTCATCCGCCAGCTCAGCAAGGACCTGGGACTGACCGTGCTGCTCATCACGCATGAGATGGATGTGGTCAAGCGGATCTGCGACTCCGCCGCCGTCATGAGCGGGGGACGGATCCTTGAGCAGGGGCCTGTGGAGCAGCTGCTAACGACGGAGAAATCCCTGCTGGGCCAGGCGCTGTTCCCGCTGGGGGAAATCCCGGAGACCTCCAGCGCCATCGTTGAAATCACCTTCAACGGGGTCACGACGGACCGGCCCGTGATCGCCCAGCTGGCGCGCAAGCACGGCATCGACGTCGGCATCCTGGGTGCCGCGGTGGAAACCATCCACGGCCGCCAGACCGGACGCACCCGGCTGGAGCTGCCCGGCGACGGGCGGACCGTGGCCGACGCCGTGGCCGATCTGCGTTCCCAGGGACTCTTCGTGGAGGTAATCAAGTGATCGACCGCAATGACCCGTACTTCTGGTCGGACCTCCTGGACACGATCCTCAAGGGTATGGGCGAAACGTTCTACACCGTGGGACTGAGCCTGCTGTTCACGGTCGTTTTCGGCCTGGCCGCCGGCGTCCTGCTGGTCACCACGGAGTCCGGCGGCCTGCTGTCCAAGCCGTTCGGCAGCCGTGCCCTGGGGATCTTCGTCAACCGGGTGCTGGACGTTGTGGTGAACATCGGCAGGTCCATCCCGTTCATCATCCTCATGATCCTGCTCATTCCGTTCACCCGCCTGCTGACGGGGTCCTTCATCGGGCCCACCGCGGCCATTGTCCCGTTGACCATCGCCGGCATCCCGTTCTTCGCCCGGCTGGTGGAGATCGGCATCCGCGAAGTGCCGGTGGGACTGGTCGAA
Organism: Arthrobacter sp. 05N429; assembly: GCF_056397045.1. Lineage (NCBI taxonomy): Bacteria > Bacillati > Actinomycetota > Actinomycetes > Micrococcales > Micrococcaceae > Arthrobacter > Arthrobacter sp. 05N429. Next base: position 31,510 of record NZ_JBFTMQ010000003.1, on the reverse strand, counting down.
GCCGCGCAGTCCCTGGGGGCCACGCGGTGGACCATCCTGACGAAGGTCATGGTTGCCGAGGCGGTTCCGGCACTGGCCCTCGGCCTCTCCACCACTATCGTCGGGCTCATCGGCTACTCGGCCATGGTGGGCGCCGTGGGCGGCGGCGGCCTAGGCGACGTCGCCTTCCGCTACGGCTACCAGCGCTACAGCCCCGAGTACATGTTCGGCGTCGTGATCCTCCTGATCCTGCTGGTGCAGGTGTTCCAGTCCCTGGGCAACTTCGCGGCGCGGCGCCTGTCCCACCGGTAGCCGCCGCCCCGCCCCGTAAATTTCCTCTCCCCCAACACATTCATCCTGCGAAAGAGTTTCCCAATGTTCCGTTCACACATCCTGAAGGCCGCCGCCACCGGCGTCGCCGCCATCCTCGCCCTGTCCGCCTGCGGCGCGGGCACCACCAGCAGCCCGGCCGAGACCATCAAGGTGGGCGCCCTGGCCGTTCCGGCCGGGGACATGCTCAAGCATGTCCAGCGGGAGCTCGCCGCCAAGGAGGGCCTGACCGTCGACTACAAGGAATTCAGCGACTACAACACGCCCAACCCGGCCGTGAGCGACGGCGACATCGACGCCAACCTGTTCCAGAACACCACCTTCCTGGAGACCTACAACAAGGCATCCGGCAAGGACCTCGTCAGCGTGGGCAAGGTGTACCTGCCGCCGATGGCCCTGTACTCCAACGACGTGAAAAGCCTTGAGGAACTGCCCGACGGCGCATCGGTCGCCATCCCGAATGACCCCACCAATGAATCCCGCGCCCTGAAGTTGCTGGCATCCAAGGGCCTGATCGAGGTCAGCGAGAAGCCGATCACCCTCAAGGACGTCACCGCGAACCCGAAAAACCTCCAGTTCACCGAGATCGAGAACGCCAGCCTGCCGCAGGCCCTCAACGACAAGGACGCGGCCATCGTGACGCTGGCATTTGCCCTTCCCGCCGGCCTGAGCGCCGACAAGCAGCTGCTGGTCGAGGGCAAGGACAGCGCCTACTACAACGTCCTGGCCGTGAAGGCCGAGATGAAGGACGATCCCCGAGTGCAGAAGCTGTACAAGATCCTGACCTCGCAGGACATGAAGGATTTCCTGCAGACCAAGTTCAAGGGCCTGGTGATCCCGGCCAGCTGACCGGACAGCGCGGGGGCGGTGTGGATTCCGTAACTGGCCACGCCGCCCCCGTTCCCCGTCGCACTCTCACACTCCACTCCAGGGCGGAACGGACGCCGCCGGCTCCGGACTATTTCCCTCCCGCTTGAGGGACCCCTTCCGCTCGATACCGCTGGAGGGCTAAGGTCCAGATCTACCTTGGACGTCCCCATGCGTGAGAGGACCGGCAGATGATCGAAACCCGAAGCTATCAAAGGAATGGCCGCCTGCGCCGAACGGCGATCGTCGTCGTGCTGGCGGCTGCCGGGGTCGGTGCGGTGAGCGGCACGGCGCAGGCCGCCCCCAAGCACGACGGTACCGGCTACGTGGCCGGCGCGCCCGGCAGCGGCGACGAGTACTTTCCCTACGCCGGCAACGGCGGCTACGACGTTCTGAATTATGACCTCGCCCTCCGCTACGCCCCGCCGGCGGATCCCGGGGTGCTCGAAGGCCGCCTCACCGGCGTCGCCACCGTCACCCTTCGGGCGAAGCAGGACCTGCAGTCCCTCAATTTCGACCTGCGGGGCCTCAACGTTACGTCGGTCCGGGTCGACGGCAAGGCGGCGAAGCCCGGCAAATCGCAGGGCGGGAACAGCGCCGAGTGGTCACAGGAACAGGACGACGCGAACCGCATCTGGGAACTCACCATCGGGCTGGAACCGAAGCTGAAGGCCGGACAAAAGACGACGATCGTCATCGAGTACGGCGGGACCACCGGCCGGCCGCTCGACACCACCGGGGCCCTGTACGGGTGGGTCACCACCGCTGACGGCGCGATGGTCGTCAACGAGCCCGAGGGCGCTGCGACCTGGTATCCGGTCAACGACGACCCGGAAGATAAGGCAACCTACACGTTCCGCATCACGGTGCCGGAGGGCAAAACAGCAGTTGCGAACGGCGTGCCTTCCGGCCGTCCGGCGACGAAGTCCGGATGGACGACGTGGACCTGGAAAGCATCAGACCCGATGGCCAGCTACCTGTCGACGGCGGGCGTCGGCGACTTTGCCTTGTCCTACGACAAGGGGCCGCGCGGGCTGCCGATCATCAATGCCATCGACGCCGGCGTGACCGGCGCGGAATTGGCGGAGACGAAGGCGTCACTCGCATTGCAGCCGAAGATGATCGCGTTCCTGGAGGACCAGTTCGGGCGGTACCCGTTCGAAGCGTTTGGAGCGATTGTCGACGACGACACAGTCGAGTACGCGCTGGAGACGCAGACGCGGCCGGTCTACTCGGGAATCGCGAGTGAGTACACGGTACTGCACGAACTGGGGCACCAATGGTTCGGAAATAGCGTGAGCCCCTCCGACTGGCGGGACATCTGGCTGAACGAGGGCTGGGCCACCTACCTCGAATGGCTCTGGGCCGAGCACCGCGGCGTGGCGACGATGCCGCGGCAGTTCTCGGACGCTGTCGATTACCTCGATGCGGAAAACCGCTGGGCGCTAAACATTGCCGACCCGGGCCGTGACAACCTGTTCGCCGGCCAGGTCTATCTCCGCGGCGCCGCTGCTCTCCACGCCTTGCGGGCCAAGATCGGCGACAAGGCGTTTTTCGCGGGCGCCCGGTTCTGGCTCACTCGGCACAACGACTCGACGGCGACGACAGAGGACTTCGAGGCTGTCATGGAAAAGGCTTCGGGCCGGCAGCTCGACAAGTTCTTCGACGATTGGCTGCGTGAAGGGAACCGCCCGGCGATGCCCTAGGCCCTAGGGCGTTGAGCGCCCGCCCCCGCTACGGGCAATGGACCTGTCCAGGCGCGCATCTGCGCCCGGCCCCCTTGGGCCTGCCAGATCTTTCTACGCGGACGTCCTGCCCGACTCCGGGAGGCTCCCGATGACCGTGAAGATCAGGGCCATATAAAAGATGAAGAAGACCACCCACAGGACGAACAAGCCAATCCCCACCCAACCCAGCACCCGCCCCTCGGAAGCAGGCACCCCGTAGGCCTCAGCCTTCTTCGACCGGGCGATCGCCAACGGCCCGAACAGGACCCCCAGGCTGAAGATCGACAGGATGCCGAACACTGTGGCCAGCCGGGCGTGCCGCATGCCCTCCATGTACCAGCGCAGCTGACCCATGGTCACTGGTTGCTGGTCCTGGTTCCGATAGGCGTATTGCGGTCCGTACTGGCTGGTCGACATTGGTCCCCCTGGTATTCCGTGCTGCTGGCGATGGTTGCGGTCACAGCATATGGCGTTGGGGGCGGAAGATTCCGCAGCCACTCAGGCGCTTCCTGACTCGGCCCGGCGTTTGAGGTTCGCAAACTGCCGGGTCTGCATGATCCAGTGCGAGGGCTCCAGCAACACAATACTCAGAACAGGCTGCAGCCATTTCGGCCGGAACGACCAGTACCCGCTGACGACCAAGCGGGTGCGCCCGGCTGCCGCGTCCTTCAGCTCGAATCCCCACAGCGAGTCGGTGAAATATCGAGGCCGCTCCCCCACGGGATCGAACGGGCGGCCCCGCAGATCAAGCGACATGCGCAGGCCCAGGAACCGCTCCGGATCCAGTGCCGCGACCTCCCACCACTGGCTTCCGTCCGGCGTGCCCGCCAAATGGTCGCCAACAGCGATGTCCTGCCACTCGGGGCGAATAGACCTAGTGCTGCTGCGCCCGAAGTTATCCAGCCGGTCCCAGCTGTACCACCCGCCCCGGTCGGTCCCCATCTGCACCAGCCAGGGCCACACGCGCGAGCGTGGCGCATCAACCGTCACCGCCATGGTGGCGCTCCGGGTACCGCCCGGGATAAGCCCGTCCCCCGGATAGGGCCCTGCGGCTTCGCCTGGGGTGGCGCCGGCACGCAGCAGGCGGGGCCGCACAACTGCCAGGTAGGCGGTCACTAAACCCGCCGCCGCAGCAGCGGCTCCGGCCGGTGCCGACCGTTTCGCCGCGCGGAGCGTCATCGTTCCTCCCCAGTCGCCCGGATACTTCATGAAGCAGCTATCGGTCTATCAGCTGCGCCGTGGCCACGGAAGAGTCCTCGGCCGCAGGCAACGTCCCCGACCGGGCCCAAGCTGGCGCTGCGGGCAGAACTTTCGCCCCGACTGTAATCCCGGGCCATGCCCGGGAAACCTAGTCAGTGAGCGGGACGACCAGCCCGCCGTCAAAGAACATGGGGGTTACACAATGAATTCCAAGCGCACCGCCTTCGCCGCAAGCGTCACCATGGCAGGGTTTGCCGTCAGCCTGGCCCTTGCCGGCTGCGCGCCGCAGACAGGCACTCCTGCCGCCGCCTCGAACCCTGCCCTAAGTAGAACGGCCGACCGAACGGCAACGCTGACCGTCGCATCGACGCCCACCGCGGCGCCGGAGGCACCCGCCACCGGTGCGGTGCCGGCGTCGAAAGTTCCCACCCCATCGGCGAAGCACGTGTCTCCCGGGCTGAAGACCTTCACCTTCCCGGACGGGCACATCTCGTTCGCCTATCCGGAGACGTGGACGGTGCGGACGGTACAGCCGCCGGCCGGCCTCCCCGGGGTCGAGGCGATTGTCGCTGACGCCGCGGGAAACGAACTCCTGACCCTGGCCAACGGCGTCACCGCCGGGTGCGCGGGCGGCCCCGTGTCGCGCCAGGTCTTGGACCAGGCGTCGGTTCCGGCAATGAAGGCCCCGAACGGCACGGAACCCAGCTTCGGATTCGTTGCGGAAAACTATGGGAACGGCGAGGCGTATTTCATGGGACTCACCGATCCCCGGTCGCTGAAGGAAGGAGAGGGCGTCTCGTCCTGGTGCAACCTGATCCCCACGGCGAACGGCGGCCTTTTCACCCGCGTTCATTTCAACGACCCCGGCTTCCCGAACCACGGCGCGGCCAAGGCCTGGATGGCGACCGATCAGTACGCCCACCTCAAGGCGCTGCTGTTGAGCCTGAGTTACAGCTGATCGTTGGTTTGCCAATGCAGCCGGCCGGCGCAGCCCCGAAAAGCCCTGCACCCCGAAAGGTGCAGGGCTTTCGCGTTCAGTGCCTTAAGTCAGGGTCCAGGAGCGCTTCGACAGGCCGAACCAGAACCCGTCGATGGCGGTTTTGGCGTGCAGGTCGCCGGACTCGTAGGCTGCCCCGAGCGCGACATACAGCGGGGCCCAGTGTTCGCTGCGGGGATGCGCTTCGCGGGCTGCCGGGGCCTTGTGGAGGAAGTCCAGGATGGAGTCGACGTCGCCGCGCGCCATTGCCTCCTCGGCCCATTGATCGAACTCACGGGAGACCGAGGGCGGGGTGCTGTCGGGGCCGCCCGCGGGATTGAACCAGCGCAGATTGTGGGTGGTGAACCCCGAACCGACGATCAGCGTGCCGCGGTCGCGCAACGGGGCCAGCGACTTGCCCAGATCGAACAGGCCCTGCGGATCAAGGGTGGGCATGGACATTTGCACCACCGGTACATCCGCGCCCGGGAACATCTCCTTGAGCGGGACGTAGGCGCCGTGGTCCAGGCCGCGGTACTCGTCGCGCTCAACGTGGTGGCCGTGGCCGGCCACGAGCTTCTCCACCTCGGCGGCCAACCCGGGAGCCTGCGGGGCGTCGTAAGTGACGTCGTAGTACTTCTGGGGGAAGCCGCCGAAGTCGTAGACCAGTCCCGGGTTGCGCCCGGTGGCGCTGAGCGTGACCGGGGCGTTTTCCCAGTGGGCGGACACCATAAGGATGTCTTTGGGCTTGTCGAAAGTGCCGGACCATTCGTTGAGTTCGCGGGTCCAGGTGGCGTCGTCAGCCAGCGGCGGCGCACCATGGCTGAGGAAGAGAACCGGAGGGCGTTCGAGCGTCGATGTCATGACATCATCGTATCCGGTTTTACTTGAAGGTTCAAGTGTCTTAGAAACCCTTGGCTGCGGCCTAAGTACGGGTACGGCCCCGGTAAAGGCGCCGGTAACTGGACGGTGTCGTGTTGAGTTCACGCATGAAGTGAAGCCTGAAGTTGGCGGTCGTTCCCAGCCCACTCCTGGCTGCGACCGCTTCCATGGTCAGATCGGTCGTTTCCAGCAGCCGGCACGCCTCGGCGATCCGCTGGCCGGTAAGCCAGCGCAGCGGCGTCGTCCCGGCCTCGGCGAGGAATCTTCGGGCGAACGTGCTCGGCGCCCATCCGGCGTGGGCGGCCATGTCCCCCACGGAGAGCGGCTCCGCCAGATGCTGGCGGGCCCAGGTGCATGTTGAGCCGAATTGGGCCAGCGGCACAGCAACTGGACGTTCAATAAACTGGGCCTGCCCGCCCTCGCGATGGGGCGCAACGACCATGCGCCGGGCGATGCGGTTGGCAGCTTCTGTTCCATAGTCTTTGCGGACCAGGTGAAGGCACAAGTCGATGCCGGCTGCCACGCCAGCGCTGGTGCTGATGGCGCCGTCGTCAACGTAGAGGACTTCCGGGTCAACGGTCACCGCAGGGTGCAGGGTCTGGAGCTGCTGCGCATTCCTCCAGTGGGTGGTTGCCCGCTTACCATCCAGGAGCCCGGCAGCTGCCAGGGCAAAAGCACCTGTGCACACCGAGACGACCCTGGTCCCGCCGGCGGCCGCCCGACGAAGCGCGTCGCATACAGGTGCAGGAGGGTCGTTGAGGGGTTCGAATCCCGGCACCACGATCGTGTCGGCTGTAGCCAATGCGTCGAGTCCCTCTGCGGCGTAGATGGAGAATCCCGACGTCGTGGCAATCATGCCGGGCTCTGCCGCGCAGATCCGGAACGAATAGCGTTTCCGTTCGTCCTCGTGGCCGAAGACCTGCGCAGGAATGGCGAGGTCGAAGGCGACGACCCCGGGTAGCGCCAGCGCAACGACATGATGCATGCAGTTACTGTACCTACCTGGCCGACTCCGGAACCTCCGAAAGCAGGATTCTTTTCAAGGTAGGCGTTTTTACCGCTCCCACGGTCGGGCCGAAGCTGACAGCGTTGACCTATGAACAAATATTCAGGGGCACTGCACCGACTGGGGCGTGCCGCCTTGGCCGTCACGCTCGGGGGCGCGACCCTCGCCTCCGTCCTGCTGGCCGGCACCGCGGCGATCAGGCACGACAACGGTCTGGACGCTGCGGAGGCCGGTCCCGTCGAGGCTGCTGCCGGCGCCCTCCACCCGGCGGCCGGAACGATCCACGTTGCCTTCGTGTTGGGTCGAAGCGGGACCGAGGCGGCCGATGTGCTGGCCCCCTATGAGGTTTTCGCCCGGTCGCCCAAATTCACCGTATCGACAGTTGCCGAAACCAGACTGCCCGTTCGGCTTGTGGGAGGTCCCGCCGTCATGCCCGCCAGCACTTTCTCCGAGGTGGACAGCGGTGCGGCGTCCGCGCCGGACCTCCTGGTGGTGCCCGCCGTCGAGAACCCGTCCGAGGACAGCGAATCCGCCACAAGATCCTGGATCGCCCAGCAATCTGCCCGGGGCATCCATATTCTCGGGATCTGCGCCGGGTCAGTGCTGCTCGCCGAAACCGGGGTGCTCGACGGGCACCGCGCCACCTCGCACTGGTCACGGATCGGTTCACTGAAAAAGAGCCGGCCGGGCGTGCAGTGGGTTGGCGGCCAGCGCTTCGTCCAGGACGGCCGGATTACGACGACGGCCGGCGTGACTTCCGGCATCCCCGGGGCACTGCAGCTGATCCACGACCTCGCCGGGCCGGCGGAAGCTGCGCGGGTCGGCGCGGAGGTCGGTTATCCGGGCTGGTCACCGTCCGGCAGCACGGCCATCCCCGAACAGGCTTTCAGCGCCAGCGACGCGCCCGTCGCGCTCAACGCCGCACTCCCCTGGTTCCGGCCCACCGTCGGCATCGGCCTGACCGATGGAATCGGCGAGATCGACGCCGTCGCGCCCTTCGAGGTGTACGCCGTCTCCGGTTCCGCGCGAACGGTTGCTGTTGCCGCCACGCCGTCCATCACAACCCAGCACGGCATGATCCTGCTCACGACGCTTCCGTCCACGGACGGGCCGGCGATGGACCGGTTGATCCTGCCAGGCACCGCCGCAGACGACGCGCGGCTCACCGCTTGGGCGGCGAAATGGCCTCTCGGCACAACCGCCCTGCCGGAACGTTCGCACCAGGGCACGGCCTTCGATGCGGCCCTCGAAGAGTTGTCCCGGCATGCAGGCGGCGCTGCGGCTGCTTCGACGGCCAAATTCATTGACTACCCCACCGCCGGACTCCAGCTACAAACCGACGCGACGGACACCCGCTCCCTGTGGCTGTGCGCCCTGGCGGTGGCGGCCGCCGTCGGCATCGGGGCGCTGCCCGGACTGATCCGCTCCGTGGCCCGTAAATCACCGGCCAGAAAAACACCCGCACCCCACCGCACCTTCAGCCTTGAAAGTGGAATGTCATGACCATCACCGCCCCCGCCCCCAGCCGAAATTCACGCAGGCTCCGGAACCTCTGGGTCGTCCTTGCCACCCTGGCCGGGCTGGTTGCCGCGTCAACCACGGCCAACCTGGTGATCGAACACGCCGAGCGTTCCTCGACCGCACCTTACGGGGAAAGGGTGCCGGTCAGCCACGGAACACTCAACGTGTACCGCACCGCCGGCGGTCGCGGCCCCGGCGAACCGGGCACGGGAACCGCCGGCCCCGGAAAAACCATCGTGCTGTTGAGCGGGCTGGGCACTGCGGCTCCGGCCCTCGACTTCGCCCCGCTCATCCGGGAGCTGGGCGGCTACGACGTGGTGGTCGTCGAGGGATTCGGCTACGGGTACAGCGACTTGTCCCCCAAGGAACGGACCGTCGAGAACATCACCGCGGAACTGCATGAAGCCCTATCCAAAGTGCACGTCGGCGGACCGTACATCCTCGCAGGTCATTCCATCGCAGGTTTCTACACCCTCTTCTACGCCAACAAATACCGGACGGAAGTATCGGCCGTCGTCGGCATAGATCCCACAGTCCCCGCAGCCGGAGCCGGTCATCCGGACGCCGGGGCCGCTCCGGACGGCGTCAACTGGGGCCGCCTGCTCTCCACCACGGGAATAGTCCGCTGGGCCAGCACTCTTGCCCCCGCCCTGGTCGAACCGGACGGCGACGGATACACGGCGGCCGAACGTGAACAGATGCGCCGGATGACCAGCTGGAACTACGACAATCCCGCCGTCGCCGACGAGACAAACCGGATCGCGGAGAATGCCCACGAGGTGCAGGGACTCCGCTACCCGGACGATTTGCCCGTCCTGACGTTCCTGGCTGACGACAAGGGAACTCCTCCGAACCGGGCACTGCACGAGGAGCGGCTGCGGAACGTCAGGCAGCATGCGGTGGTTGTGCTCCCCGGCGGACACTACCTCCACTGGACGCAGGCACCGGCCATGGCGCAGCAAATCACGGCCTTCCTCGGCCAGGCACCCGGGTGATGGAAGCCGGCGCCGCGAGCGGACCGCCTGCGGCGCCGGCATGGCGCCAAAGGTAACGACGCCGGCTGGGCCTGCCTGCGCGTTCTTGTAAAGCCCTTCCAGTGGCTCCTCGACCGGAGACAGGCCGAGGGACGACGTCCGTCGAGTGTCTGAGGTGACCGGTAACCTCGTCATCATGACTGAAAGCCCGCAACTGGTGAACCGAGCACGCGATTGGATCGCAAAGGCCCGTTCATTTCACTTCCAACAGCGCAGCAGACACCGCAAGGTCAGACGCCTTGGAAAGACCCGCCTGACATTCACCACAGGTCAGGGCTTAACCAACTTGAACGCCTTTTTTGTTGCCGGGTCGACAGGCTCGGCAGACCTGCCGGATTGGGCTGTCGTGGGTGTTTTACTCGGGGGCTTCCTGGGCGGCAAGTACCTTTTCCCCGTCCCGGACAGCAGTATCGCCAGCCGGAGGGGCCCTGCCGATGTGGTCAGTAGAAGCGCTACGGAGCTCGACAGCATGACCCCGGAGGAAGTCCGGGTTTACGAGAACAACATGGTTCTCAAGCACCGGCTCAAGGGCTCCGGAGGGCTGGGGACCGAACAAGCACTTCAGCGCCAACAAGAGGCCGCCCGGAAATCCGAGGAGGCCGCTGGCGTGACCCCCGGAAGCCTGAGCGGCGTGTCGTTGCTTGACGCTCAGGCCTTCAGCTCAATTGCGGCGCGGCACAAACTTCTGGACAGCCGGTGGCTGGCCTACGAGGTTGACCCGAAACTGCAGTTCGATTTTCCGGCGATGTCCGATACTGCTTTCCCTGCCACCGCGGCCATGATCAGGGCGAGGCGGAGGGCCGAACAGGCCAAGTCAGAAAGCAACACGGCGAACTACCAGTCCGCCGTGGCGGCGTTCGCCGAGGCGCTGGCGGCAGCAGAGTCCGCCGCCGGAGTGCCCCAGAGGTAGGCCACCTGCGAAGAGCCGCTCACCGACTTGGCCTCAGCGCGGAGACCGGACACCTGGTCGGTGGGAGGATGCCGCTGAGGAGCATAGGCCGGCGCCCAAGGGGACTCCAGTTTGCGGATCGACGAAGAAGGTCCGGGTGTCACTTGCCGTGGCGTCGCCGACAGTCGGGCTGACTTGGCTCTCGGTGATCCATTCCGCCTTATAGAACCCAGGAAAATTGTCGATGCAGGCCAGGTACCATTCCTGACTGGCTAATCCCGACGGCTTTTGAATAGTGACGACATCGCTGGGATCAAGAAATGCCGAGTCACGGGTAACCAGCAGGACCAGGCCGTTGCCAGGCCCGGCCAAGGAATACTTTGGTGGCGGGGGGACGGTCATGGCTCCCGCGCCCACCAAGCCCAATGCCACGCAGCCTCCCAGAATGCCGGCCGCCCACCGTTCGCTGCGCCGGCCCGACGAGAATGCCCCCGCAGTCACAGCCGCAGCGGTGGAAAATGCGCCGATGAAATACGGATTCAGGTTTTGCACGAGGACGTAGCTCGAGTGGCTGCTTGGATCTGCCAAAGCGATGACACCGGCGATGGCAGCCAGGCCCGCGAAAAGTCCGCTGATCTGGCGTCGTCGTCGCACCGCAACGATGTTTCCTTCGACGGACCCAATCACTTAATCGCTCCTCTAAGCCGCTGTGCCGTCTTCCAGCTCGCGGATTGCGACCCGGTCCGGCTGCGGACCGAGCAGCTGTTGGGCACGGCCGTAAGTGCGGCACAAGGAAACACTCAGGAGGATCAGGGCAATGGCACCGGCACTGCCCAGGGCGAAGGACATATCCAGCAGGGAGTGCGCTTCGTCGTAGCCTGGATCGTCGTAGCCGGATCCGCCCTGGGCAGACCATTCTTCGAACGCCTGCACTCCGGAGACAATGCTGGTCGCCAGCAGCGCGGATACCCACAGGAGTGATGCCCCACCCGCGAGGTAGCTCCCCCGCATCATTCGCCTGTGCCGGTTCCAGGCCCTATAGGTCTTCGGACGCAGTTCCGCAGGCATTGGCCCCAATGCTGCTGCGGAGCGTTTCCACCAGCGATGCAGCAGGACCGAGGTGAGGACCAGTATGGCGGTCAGTCCACCAAGAGCAATGGCAAGGAGATCCTTCGAGTCCTGCAAATACTCGTAGGCAGGATGGCCGAAGGCGACGTCGCCCCGCAGGAGTGGCCCGCAGACGTTCAGGAGCCAGAAGCTGACCAGGAAGAGCCCAACAGCCAACGGCAGTTGGACGACAATGACTGTGACCACGTAGACCACGTTCATCCGCCGGCAGCGCCGGGACCACTCCGTTGTGCGTTCGGCTGTCTCTGCGTGCTGCAAATCTGTCATTGAGGTCCCCCACCCAAATGGCTACGTGGCTCCAGCTTAGCCGGGGGAAGGACGCTGGCCGCTCTCCCGCCGCCCGGCTGTCTACGCATGTTCCCGGGCAGAGACCTGCGCCAATCGAAGACCTGTTGATCTGTACCTGGCCTCCTTACGGTGACTGAGACTGGACCCGCGTGGCATCCGCGCCGTCGGCGTATATCGTGGCCCGGAGACCTCTCTGGGGCGGTTCGAATTCGAACTAGTAATATCCCGACAGCCGTCCGAGACTGGAATCGGAGGCGAGGGCAAGAGATGAAGAGCCGGTATGACGTGGCCGTGGTGGGTGCGGGCAGTGCAGGCTGTGTGCTGGCTTCGCGGCTCAGCGAGGACGCCGATCGCGAGGTGGTGCTGTTAGAAGCGGGGCCGGACTACCCGGCGGCGAGCCTCCCGGCCGACCTCGCGGACGGCATTCATGGCACCAGCACGGCCTCGCACGACTGGGGGCTTCATGGTACGGGCGTCGCCGGCGGACCTCCGCTGGACCTTCCGCAAGGGCGGGTGACCGGGGGGTCGTCGGCCGTCAATGCCACCTTCGCTCTGCGCGGGCATCCGGCCGATTACGACGGCTGGGCCTTGCCGGGATGGACGTTCGCGGACGTGCTGCCGTCTTTCCTCCGCCTTGAGCATGACCTCGACTTCGGTTCATCGCCCTATCACGGGACAGACGGCCCGGTGCCGATCCGCCGCTACCTGGGGGACCAACGGTCCGAGCTCACGCGCGCTTTAGAGGACGCCATCGCGGACGTGGGCATCCCCCGAATTCCAGACCACAACGCCCCGGGGGCCGTCGGCCTCTCGGCGCTGCCAGTCAACTGTGTGCGAGGCCTTCGGGTCAGCACCGCGGGGGCCTATCTGGATCCAATCCGCTCCCGGCCCAACCTGACCATCCGCGCGACCTGTCCGATCGCCGAGGTCGTGTTAAGTGGCGGGCGTGCGATAGGGGTCCGGTCCTCCGACGGCGAGATCATCGCGGCCGATGAGGTGATTGTCTGCGCGGGCGCCTACCACTCGCCAGCGCTGCTCATCCGGTCTGGCATCGGCCCCGCCGCGGACGTAGCCGCATTGGGCGGGCCCGTCACGATGGACCTGCCCGGTGTCGGAACGAATCTCGCTGACCACCCCTGGGTGGCAATCGACCTGCCCTGTCTCCAACCGCTGGGCGACCCTCCGCTCTTCCAGGTGATGGCGACAGCCCGGAGCAGCCGGAGATCAGCTGCGGATCCCCCGGATCTCCAGCTCATGGTATGCGGACCCTACCGGCTCGAGGACGGGTACCACTGCATGCTCGCCGCAGCGTTGCTGAAGCCGGCGTCGCGCGGTGAGGTGCGGCTGCACAGTCTCGACCCGAACGCCGCGCCGGCCATCGACCTCGGGTACTTCCGCAATCCAGTGGACATCGACCGATTGGTGGAGGGCCTGCAGCTCGCGGACGCTGCCGTGTCCCACCCTCACCTGACCCGGATCACTCGCGGTTCCCGGCTCGCGCCCCGGCGGGACCTGGTCGCTGACGCCGTCGCCGTTCGCGCCTGGATCAAGGCCACGGCCACGACCTACCACCACCCCGTGGGCACCTGTGCGATGGGAACGGACCCTCGGGCCGGGGCCGTGGTCGACACGTCGGGTCGGGTGTACGGAGTGCCAGGCCTCTCGGTGGTCGACGCCTCGATCCTTCCTGAACCGCCGTCGGCTAACACCAACATCCCCACGATCATGGTCGCCGAGCACATCGCGACCCGGCGTCGCGGGGTCGGGGCGGGACCCTGAGGCAAGCACACGAGCTTGGCGCTGTTCCAAAGTACTCGACCTATTCCTGCCGCGTTTGGGAACATTTCCTTTGTTTGGCAGTGACCTTAGACACCAAGAAGTCCCCTAGGCTGCTACGTTGTTCCCAGCTGGGGGGCATTGGGTTCTCCCTGCACTCTCGGGGGGAACACACATGAGCACGGAATATACACACGCGGGCTACCCAGCCATTGCAGCGGAGACTGACGACGCCAAGCGCTCCCGTAAGGGACGGACAGGCATCGGAATCGGGCTCCTTGTAGTAGGTGCGCTGGCCGCGTTTGGCATGGTCTGGTTGTACACGCAGTACGGCTCTCTCATCGGCACCCTCAGCGAGAGCGAGATTGTCGAAGTCGTCATATTCGATTCCCTTAATGTCCTTTTCATTGTCGCCCTGCTGGCAGGCGGGATATGGAACATCGCAGCACGGCGCAGCAAATCCCTGGCTCCCCTAATTGCGGCGCTGGCCCTCTCGGGCATCGGCCTTGCACTTGCCATCATCAACCTCCTGGACACCTTGAATACGGCTGGAATGCGGCCAACCCTTTTTGCGGTAGTTCTCTACTTGAGCATCCTCGTGCAGACAATCAGACTCGTGCGGGGGCGTTGATCAGCTTCTAGCCGACATTCTGGTCCTTCGCCAGAGACAGGACGACCTCAGCCGGCGATCAGGAGTGTCCGGTCCATGGCGTCCTCATCCAGCCTCTCGGTGGTGATTGCCTGGTCCCGTCTTCCCGTGGACAGGCAAGTTGGTCCTTTTCCGCAACCGACGGAATGACCCGAAGGTCAGTCCAGCGGGACGTCTCCACGTCCCGCTGGCAATTCGGTGCAGCGCGCACGAAGGTTGCCGAGCAGGCTGCGGCGCCTTAAAACCGCGTGTTACTGGGCGATGTCCAAGATCAGCGGCATGTGGTCGCTATGCGCCAACCAGTCTTCGGATCCCCCTAATCGGAGATCGGCCGGGAGTCCATCGCTCAGGAATGCGAAGTCAATGTGATGCCCGAAGCGGAGGTTCCGGGTGTGAAAGTAGGTTTTCGTCGGCTCCGCCCCTTGGTCATTCACCGCGTCGCGGTGGTAGACGCTGCTGAGTCCAAGCCCAGCCAGCTTTTCGACCAGCATGCTGTGGTTCCTGCCCGGATGATGCCCATCCCAGACCGTGTTGCTGTTGAAGTCCCCCATGAGCAAGGCGTTGCCGCCGGCAAGGAATCCAGCATGGCGGTCGACTACCTCATGGGTCACGCGAACATACCTGAGATCGCGATTCAACTGATGCGCCCAAAGGGCAATGACGTTTAGGCCGTCGATCGAAAAGGGAAGATGCCAGGGCAAATTGGGATCCGCGTGCTCTGAAATTTTGTAGCGCGCGTTGGCGAATCCAATAACCCCGAGACCTTTGTTCAGATTGCTGCCGGTCCATGCCGCGAAAGGTTGCTCGGCCGCGGAAATGTCCTTCTTGGCGACCTCTTGGAGTATGACGACGTCGGGCTGCAGCGCCTCGATCAGGTGTCGTTTCTTGTAGTACGCCATAGAGCAGTTCCACGAGACGATTCGCACTGGGTTCCTTTGTGCTCGGCGAAGATGCTGATGGCATCTTACCGGCGCCACTTACCCCCGCGGCGACTCGGCTGTCGCAAGGGTCGACGCCACGACAGCCGCGCGGTGCCACAGGAGGATCGTCGGCTCCGTCACTGTAGGCCCGCTGACAAGGAACGCTGGCGCCACAACTACCGGATGGCCTCAAAAGATGCACTTGTGGCGCGACTAGCAGCGCTCCAACCAAGGCCCTGCACCCCAACGGGTGCAGGGCCTTCCGCCTACGCGTAGACGGTGTTCTCAACCTTCCACTGCATCAGCCGCGGGTAGACCCAGAACGTGTAGATGCCCAGCGTGATGATGCTCAGCAGCAGCCACTTGATCCACAGTCCGAAAATGCCCCACCCGGTGCCGATAAACCGAAGCTGCCGGCCGTGAAGATAGGTGTTTGTTGCCCGCCACCGTTCGATCAGGACGACGGCGAACGGGTAGCAGATCCCAAGGGTGCAGACCGTGATCAGGACGCCGAGGATCTGGGTACCGAACCAGGACGCAGCCCCGCCGCGGAACTGGTACATCTGGACCCCGGGAACCGTTCCGATGCCGGCGGTCACCATGGTTCCGGAGCCTGCATCGGGCATCTGCCCATACGGCGAAACTTGCTCCTTGTTGATGCTCATGAAATCCCCCAATTGGTAATACGAAAGTGAACAGTTGAACTGTAGGCGACCAAAAGGAGCCAGGTGCCACAGACACGGCTCCCTTGCCGCCCTACCCCGGGATCTGGATCCGGGCGGCTTCCTGCATGAGCGGGGTGGATATCATCACAGTGGAAGCACCGGGCGCGATGTCGAAAGCAATGAATCCTCGCGCCTTGTCACCCGGCAGAATGTCGCCGGAGCCCAGCTGGTTGTCCGCGAAGAGGTTCAGATCGGCTTTGCGCCCGCTGGAGTCCTTAGCCGAGAAGTAGAACGGGTTGGAGCTGGTCTTCCCCGTCTCCGTTTCCCACAGGACGTCCAGGAGCAGGTAGCTGCCGTTCTTCGCGGGGGTGGCGAACGCTGTGGTGGCGACAGCATCCGTCCGCACGGCAGAGACAATTGTGATCTTCGCGACGTCGCCGCTGCCCATCTTTACGCTGAAAGGTTTCCCGACGACGGGTCCGGCAGCGACCGTCGGTGCCGGTGCCGGAGCGGCAACTGCCGGAGCAGCAGTAGCATTCGGGGCCGCCGCAACAGCCGCCGCGGAGGACGGCGCCGCCGCAGGGCTCACGTCACTGGCCTGCTTGGCACCGCCGGAGCACGAGCCCAGGGCGATGCCGAGCACCAGAACACCGGCGGGGATGAGGAAGCGCTTCTTCTTGAAGAACGGTCGCGGCTGAGGCGCTGCAATCGCAGCGGTCAAGGGCTGATCGGAGATCTCGTGTGTCATGTGGTGCCTTTCTACAGGTGAATGAAATGGTGTGAGTGCGTGGGGTTGCTACTGCTTTTCCCACGTGCCGCAGCGGCTGGACTTGAAGTCCTGGCCGCCGGAGAGGGCAACTGAGGGCCGGCCTCCGCCGGGGAGATCGTTGTCGATGATGTTGCTGCCGTTGCTGCCGGTGGCGTAGATGCCCCAGTAGCAGGAGGAGCCGACGTCGGCTGTCGCCCGGTAGGTGCCTGGCGCTATGTCCGTACCGACGGTCCAGGTGCCGTCGCCGACGGTATTGGCCGCCTTCGTTTTCTCGGCGCCGGTTACTGCTTCTTCGCGCTTCTTGACCTCGGCTTCGGCAGTCTTGACGGCTGCATCGGCCTTCCCGACGTCTGTTTCGCGGGCGGTGACCTTGGCTTCGCGGGCCGCAATGCCGCTCTCTAGAGTGTCGTACTTCGATTTCATCGACTCGTAGCTGGACTTAGCCGAGTCGCGCTCGGACTCCACGGACGCCTTCTCCCCTGCCAGCGCCGCGTAGGCGTCGCTGGACTTCGGGTCCGGCAGCGTGGTGCCGACGGCGGTGGCACCCGCCAGAAGGCCCAGGACGGCGACGGCAGCCAAGATCCGCCGCTTCCGTCCCGGCTTAGCCTTGACCCCGGCCGGCTGCGCCTCCCCCAGTACGTCTTTGCTATGCGTGCCCGCCGGCTCGTTGGTGGTCTCGGTGTTCAACATTGATGTGCTCCTCTGTTCTCGGATGGCTGCTGAGCGGCGGCGGGACACCAGTCCCCCAATGCGTGGTTCCCCGCCGCCGCCGTCGCAGCTCCGGAGGATTCCTTCGTAGCTGCAGAACGAAGGTATGGCGGCCCACCCCAACAAGAACCAAAGAACACTGATAACCCCCGTTATCAGCACCTGACAAGAAAAGCCGCGGAGCCCAGTTAGGCTGAGGGTCGACGTTGTAAGGAGGCGGAAAATGAATGAAGCAGAAGCTCTGCGCATGACCCTTTCGGACGTTGCCGCCCTCGCGCAGGTCCAGCGCCCCGTCGTTTCCATGTGGCGCAAACGCAGCGCCGCGTCTGCCCACCCGTTTCCGGCGCCGGCGGCGCTCGACGGCGGAAGGGAACTGTTCGACGCCGACCAGGTCGGCGCTTGGCTGGAAGCCACCGGCCGCGGCAACAACACTGAGGCGCGGTACGACGCTGCCGCTTTTGCCGCCCCGGCTCTGCAAGGCCAGCGGGAGACCTTCAACGCCCTGACGTCGCTCCTGGCGTTGAAAGTCCTGACCGGCCGGCAACTGTCAACGCTCGGCACGGACCAGTTACTGGACGTCGCGGACGAATGCGACCCGGACGATCGCCTGCTTTACTCCGAACTGGAAGCCCTCACGGACGAGTTGCCGGCGCTGGCCGGCTATGGAGACAGACTGACCGACAGTGCGTACAGCGCACCGGCAGCCTTCGAAGCGCTCCTGGCGGACCGGTTCCGTGCCGGCCTTCGCGAACACGCGGACACCGCCCTCACGGCACCGGCCCTGTCTTTGGTCGCGGCGGCCGCCACGGCGCTGGCCGCCACCCTGGACGGCCGTCCGGTGTTTGTTGATCCGACGGCCGGCGGCGGCGACCTCCTAGTCGCGATTCTCCAGGCACACACGGATGCCGCCCACGTTCCGGTCTTGACCACGGACGACGACGGCGCCGCCGCGCGCCTCTTGAGGCGGCGGCTCGCGGTGCACGGCGCCGATACGGGGCTGGTCAGCATCAAGGGCGAGGACGGTCTCGCCATCTCCGGGCCAGCAGTTCAAGCGGCCCAGTACCCCTCCCCCGGCAACCCAAGCGCCACCGCTGAGGAAATCCTGGCGGGGATCGAAAACGTCGTGCTGCAAATGGACGACGCCCAGCGCGCCGTAATCATCGCACCCGCCAGACTGCTGTCCGCTCCGCTGACCGGAACAGCCGGCAACCTGCGAGGCGACCTGTTGCGCTCCGGCCGCGTCCGGGCCATCATCCAGCTGCCGCCGGGCTTGCTCAAGGCCAAGCCTCGGGAGCTCCAGGCCCTCTGGATCCTTGGGCCGTCCTTCGCCGAAGTCCCTATCGTGGACCGCTGGACCATGGTGGCGGACCTCAGCACCCGGCGGCTCACGCAGGACGTCAGCCAGGACCTCGTCAGCGACGTAGTCGCCGCCATGGGCAACCGCTGGACTCTCCGCGCGCATTCCTTCCGCTTCGCTCGCCTCATTCCCACCCGTACCTTGCTGGCTGGAAAGGGATGCCTCGTGGCGGCGTCCGCGCCAACGACTACGCGTGTCAGGGCCAGCGCCGATGCCGCCCTCAGGATCGACGAACTGCTCAGGCCCGGACTCTTCGGGTCCACGGAAGCCAGGCTTATGGTTGAGCCAGTGGAGGCGCCGGCGGCAACGGGCACCGTCAAGGTCGAGGAACTGCTTCGTCTAGGTAACCTTCGGTACATCAAGGGCAACCGGGTTCAGGAGGCAACCGCGACCAAACCGGAGGGCACCCGGCTCCTCGGACCGGCGGATCTCCTGAACGCGCACGCTGCGCCGCACCGCTGCATCGACCTTCTCGAGTTTGCCGCCAACAATCCTTCCGGCCGGCTCACTGAGCCGGGCGACGTCGTCTTCTGCACCAGCCCCCGTCCCGCGGCTCTGGTGGATCACGAGGGCGGCTCCGCCGTCGTCTTCCCGGCCAGGGTGTTACGGATCGACGCCGGTGACCCCGGCGGCCTGCTGGCCGACGTCGTCGCCGCGGACATCAGCGCCCTCGGTGCAGCAGACAAGTCCTGGCGCCAGTGGCGCCTACGCCGCATACCGGGTGCCCAGCGCAAGAAGCTGGGTGAAACGCTCGCCCGGCTGCAACACGAGCAGCAACAAGCCCGCGAACGCCTTGAGCGGCTGGAAGAACTCGCTACCCTGATTACGGACGGCGTAGCGGGCGGAAGCCTCACCCTGACAGACCCCACCATTAAGCTCGCCGAACCACAGACCGAAGGAACCCGTTAATGCCCCCGAAAATGAAGGTGGACCTCGCCCCGTCCACCATGAAGGAACTCAAGGACACCCTCTGGAAGGCCGCGGACAAACTGCGCGGTTCCATGGATGCCTCCCAGTACAAGGACGTGATCCTGGGCCTGGTGTTCCTGAAGTACGTCTCGGATGCCTTCGAGGAGCGCCGCGGGCAGATCCAGGCCGAGCTGGAAGCAGACGGGCTCAAGGAAGAGCAAATCGCCCAGCTGATCGACGACGTCGACGAGTACACCGGCCGCGGCGTGTTCTGGGTATCCGAACGGGCCCGCTGGACCTACCTGGCAGACAACGCCAAGGGCCTCCCCGCGATGGAAGGCGCCGAGCCCAAGCAGATCGGCCAGCTCATCGATGAAGCCATGGAACTCATCATGGCCGACAACAAGTCCTTGGCGGCCACGCTCCCCCGCATCTACAACCGCGACAACGTGGACCAGCGCCGCCTCGGCGAACTGCTGGACCTGTTCAACTCCGCCCGCTTCACCGGCCAGGGCGCCAGCAAGGCCCGCGACCTGCTCGGCGAGGTCTACGAGTACTTCCTGGAGAAGTTTGCCAAGGCCGAGGGCAAGCGCGGCGGCGAGTTCTACACCCCGGCCGGCGTGGTCCGCGTTCTCGTGGAGGTTCTCGAACCCCTCCGCGGCCGCGTCTACGATCCCTGCTGCGGTTCCGGCGGCATGTTCGTCCAGGCCGAGAAGTTCCTCGCAGCCCACAACATGGAGGGCTCGGACATCTCCGTCTACGGCCAGGAGCTCAACGAGCGCACCTGGCGGATGGCCAAGATGAACCTCGCCATCCACGGCCTCAACGCCAACCTCGCCTCCCGCTGGGGCGACACGTTCGCCCGGGACCAGCACCCCGAACTGACCGGAAACAACGGCGCCGACTTCATCATGGCCAACCCGCCCTTCAACATCAAGGACTGGGCCCGCGCAGAATCCGACCCCCGCTGGAAGTACGGAGTGCCCCCGGCTGGCAACGCCAACTACGCCTGGATCCAGCACATCATCTCCAAACTGGCCCCCGGCGGCAGCGCCGGCGTCGTCATGGCCAACGGCTCCATGTCCTCCACCTCCGGCGGCGAGGGCGAGATCCGGGCCCAGCTGGTGGAAGCTGACCTGGTCTCCTGCATGGTGGCGCTGCCCACCCAGCTCTTCCGCAGCACCGGCATCCCCGTCTGCACTTGGTTCTTCGCCAAGGACAAGACCGCCGGCAAGAACGGCTCAGTGGACCGCACTGGGCAGGTGCTCTTCATCGACGCCCGCAACCTCGGCTACATGGTGGACCGCGCCGAGCGCGCGCTATCCGACGACGACATCGCCAAGATCGCCAACACCTACCACGCCTGGCGCGGCACAGCATCCGCCGGTGAGGCGGGGCTGACGTACAACGACGAAGCTGGCTTCTGCTATTCGGCCAGCCTCGCGGAGGTGAAGGCCGCAGACTACGCGCTGACGCCTGGCCGGTATGTCGGTGCGGCCGATGTTGAGCACGACGGCGAGCCGATCGAAGAAAAGATCGCCCGCCTGTCGAAGGAGCTCTTCGAGCAGTTCGAGGAATCCGAGCGGCTGGCCCAGGTTGTGAGCGAGCAGTTGGGGCGGGTCCTATGAGTCTCAAGACTGTCACCATTGCCGAGATCGCAGCGCCCGACAATCGGTCGATAGCTATCGGGCCGTTTGGATCAAGTCTGAAGGCTGATTTATACGTTCCATCGGGGGTTCCCGTTGTTCGCGGTCAGAACATTGGGGAGGGCGGGGAACTGGATGAGTCCGACCTAGTCTTTGTTGAGCCGGAAACGGCGGCTCGGTTTCCCGCTTGCTTGCTGAACGAGGGGGACTTAGTTTTCCCTCATCGCGGGGCAATCGGTCGCGTTGGCATCGTTGGGAAGCGTCAGATGCTGCTGTCCTCCAGCATGATGAAGCTCACGGTTGATCTACGTAGGGTTGATCCCCGTTTCGTTTTCTACTACTTCCGCGGACCCGGTCAACGGGAGCTCTTGAACCGCGCGTCAACCGTTGGAACACCGGGCATCGGGCAGCCGCTTACTTCGCTACGTGGGATTTCAATCCAAATACCGGAGCTGGATCAGCAGCGGGCGATCGCGGAAGTACTGGGGGCTCTCGACGACAAGATCGCCGCCAACACAAAGTTGGCCGCTCTTGGAGACGCCTGGATCCGAAGTAACTTCGACCTCCTCTCCTCTGAATCCGCGGACACTAGGCCGCTGGCAAAACTCGTGCGATCCCGCAAGGAGCCGGTCGACCCTACGAAGCTCGATGTGACGATTCCCTATGTCGGCCTTGAGCACATTCCGCGACGACTAATGTGGCTGGGTGAGATCGGCGAATCATCGGATGTCACAAGCAATAAGCACCGTTTTAGCGATGGCGACGTCTTGTTCGGAAAGCTCCGCCCCTATTTCCACAAGGTGGTCACCGCCTCCACAAACGGCATTTGCTCCACGGACGTCCTAGTCCTAAGCCCCGGTGCCCACGAAATGGCAGGTTTCGCACTGGCTGCCTTAGCGAGCGATGAGGTTGTGCGGGCAGTTACGGCGCTAAGCGAAGGAACAAGAATGCCTCGAACGAGCTGGAAGGATCTATCTTTGGTTGAAATTCCGTGGCCCGGAACAGAGCGAGCCCTCGCCTTCGGCCAGCAGGTCCTGTCCATTCGGGGTTTGGCATTGAACGCGGCGGCGGAGAACCAGACGCTCGCCACCACCCGCGATGCCCTCCTTCCCCAACTCATGTCCGGAAAGCTACGGGTCACGGACGCGGAGAAAGTGCTGGAGGAAGCGGGGGTATGAGGTCGGGCGATAGTGCGTCTCAGCTAGCAATGGCGACGCCCTGCGCCGCAGCCTGGCCGCCGGCCACAGCGATTGTGCATGCGCTGCTTGCACAATCGCGTTGGCGTCACCACCTCGCGCTCGTACAGCCCAATAAGTGTTGGCTCGAGGCCGAGCTTACGCACGACATCTAGAATGACATCCGGTCCATCAGGGGGAAACACCGTGACAGCAGCACCCGCAGTAGCCTTTTCCGAAGCCGATTGGGAAGGCATGGCGCTAGACCGTTTGGCCGAGCCGCTCGGGTGGCGGCCAGCTACAGGGCAGGACATCGCGCCGGGCAGGGGTGAGCGCGATTCATGGGACGAGCTGTTGATCCGGCCCCGGCTGGCCGCGGCTCTGCAGCGGTTCAACCCGAGGGTTCCGGCCCAGTACCTGCAGCAGGCACTCGCAGAGATTGCCGCGCCCAAGTCCAACGACGCCATCACCGAAAACCACCGTATCCACAACTACCTCGTAGACGGCTACCGGCTCAGCTACATCGACTCGGATGGCAACGAGGCCAACCCCACCATCCACCTGCTGAGCTCGGACCCGGACCAGAACGACTGGCTCGCCGTCAACCAAGTCACCCTGGTGCAGGGCGACTTCAAACGCCGCTTCGACGTCGTGCTCTACTGCAACGGGATGCCCGTCAGCGTCATCGAACTCAAGAAGGCCGGCAGCGCCACCGCCGACGTCGCCTCCGCGCACGCCCAGCTGCAGACCTACCTGCGCGAGTTCCCCATGGCGTTCCGCTTCTGCGTGTTCACGCTCGCCTCGGACGGGATCCAGGCCAAGTACGGCACACCGTTCACTCCCCTCAACCACTTCTCACCATGGAACGTCGACGACGACGGAGTGCCCGTCGCGCCCGGGTACATGGAAGACGGCGAGGCCGTGACAGCCCTCGAGACCGCACTTCAGGGCCTCTACAACCAGGAGCGGTTCCTTCAGTTGGTCCGCAACTTCACTGCGTTTGATGAAGGCTCGGACGGCCTAAGCAAGCGCATCGCAAAGCCGCACCAGTATTTTGCCGTGACGAAAGCCGTGGGCAGCACCGTTCAGGCCGTGGAAAGCAACGGCAAGGCCGGCGTCGTCTGGCACACCCAGGGTTCGGGCAAGTCCATGGAAATGGAGCTCTACGCCAACCTCGTGGCGCGCCACCCCAAGCTGAAGAACCCCACCGTCGTCGTCATCACTGACCGCAACGAGCTCGACGGCCAGCTGTTCGAGGGCTTCGAACGCAGCCTGTTGCTGGCCGAGTCCCCCAAACAGATCAAGAAACGCTCCGAGCTCCGGGACGAATTGAGCAACCGCACCACCGGCGGCATCTACTTCACCACCCTGCAGAAGTTTGGCCGCAGCAAGTCGGAGAAGGACGCCGGCGCCGAGCACCCGCTGCTGTCCGACCGGCGCAACATCATCGTGGTGGTGGACGAAGCTCACCGCTCGCACTATGACGACCTGGACGGTTACGCCCGGCACCTTCGTGACGCCCTTCCCCACGCCACGCTGATCGCCTTCACCGGAACACCGATCTCGTTCGACGACCGCAACACCCAAGACGTGTTCGGAGAATACATCGACATTTATGACCTCTCCCGCGCGGTGGAGGACGGCGCTACCGTGCCTGTGTACTTCGAGCCGCGGCTGATCAAGGTGGGGTTGGCTTCGAACGTGACGGAGGAGATCCTGGACCAGGCGGCCGATGAGGCCACGGTGGGGCTGGATGACACCGAGCGGGCGCGCATCGAGGCGAGCGTCGCCGTCGTGAATGCCGTCTACGGTGCGCCGCAGCGGATCGCGGCGCTGGCCGCCGACCTGGTCGCGCACTGGGAGAACCGCAGCGTCCGGATGGGCAAGTTCATCGAGGCGCCGGGCAAAGCCATGATCGTCGGCGGGACGCGGGAAATCTGCGCGAAGCTGTACACGGCCATCGTGGAGCTTCGGCCTGAGTGGCATTCCGACGACCTGGCAAAGGGCAAGATCAAAGTGGTCTACTCCGGCACCGCGTCCGACGTGCCGCCGGTCTCCGATCACGTGCGCCGCGACTCTGCGAACGCCTCGGTGAAGGAACGGCTCAAGGACGTGGACGACGAGCTGGAACTGGTGATCGTCAAGGACATGATGCTCACTGGCTTCGACGCCCCACCGCTGCACACCCTGTACCTGGACCGGCCGCTCAAGGGCGCGCTGCTGATGCAGACGCTTGCCCGCGTGAACCGTACGTTCCGCGGCAAGGAGGACGGGCTGCTGGTGGCGTACGCCCCGCTGGCGGAGAACTTGGCAAAGGCGCTGGGCGAGTACACGCAGTCCGACCAGAAGAACAGGCCGGTGGGTCGCAATGTCGATGAAGCGGTAGGCGCTGCCCTTGGACTGGTGGAGTCCCTGCGGGGTTTGATCGCCGGCTACGACTGGAAGGCCGTGCTTATGAAGGGCGGCCCGAAGGCGTTTGTGTCCGCTGCGACGGGCGCAGCCAACTACCTGCGCAGCCCGGGGACGCCTGGAAACCAGCCTGCCGAAGGCGAGGAGACGCTCGCCTCGAAGTACCGGCGGTTCTCCAGCCAGCTCTCGCGGGCGTGGGCGCTGTGCTCGGGGTCCGAGACCCTGGCCGAGCTGCGGCCGGAGATCCAGGTCTATGAGGAGACCCGGGTGTATATGGCCAAGTTCGACGCCGCCGACCGGCAGGCCAGCGGCGAGCCGGTGCCGGAAGAGATTCAGCGGCTGCTGGGCAATCTGATCGCGACCGCAACGTCTTCGGGCGAGGTCCTGGACATCTACGAGGCTGCCGGCATGCCCAAGCCATCGCTGGATGACCTGACGCCGGAGTTCATCGCCAAGACCCAGCAGGCGCGGAATCCGCAGCTGGCCATCGAGGCGCTGCGGAAGCTCATCGCCGACGAGTCGGCGAAGACGACCCGGAATAACGTGATCCGGCAGCGGGCCTTCTCGGAGCGGATCACCGAGCTGATGAAGAAGTACACCAACCAGCAGCTGACATCAGCGGAGGTCATCGCTGAGCTGGTGGAGCTGGCGCGTGAGGTGGCCGCAGAAGGCAACCGCGGTGCGCAGTTCACTCCGCCACTGAATACGGACGAACTAGCCTTCTACGACGCTGTGGCTTCGAATGAGTCTGCTGTGGAGGTTCAGGGCGAAGGCGTCCTGGCTGACATCGCCCGCGAGCTTGTGTCGGTAATGCGCCGTGACGTCCGCACTGACTGGACTGTGCGCGACGACGTGCGGGCCAAGCTACGGTCCTCGATCAAGCGACTCCTGGTCCGTTTCGGGTACCCGCCGGCCAAGCAGCCAGAGGCGATCAAGCTGGTCATGGAGCAGATGGAAACCATGGCCCCGCGGTTCGCCGAGGCGCGCAGATGAATCCAGCCACGAACTACCTAGCCAATATTCAATGCGCCATCAGCGACGTCATCGTCGCTCGCAGGAGGATGAACATATGACGGCGAACCTAGCACCCACACTGGAGGCGCACGAATTGTCTCTTGAAAAGATCTTTTCTAGTGACTTCGCGTTCTCCATCCCGGACTACCAACGTCCCTACTCTTGGTCCACCGATCAGTCGGGTCAACTGCTCGACGATCTGAAGGACGCCATGGATCAGAACGATGGCGAACCCTACTTCTTGGGTTCCATCGTTCTCGTGAAGTCGAAGGGTAGTCCGGCGGCCGATGTAATTGACGGTCAGCAGCGACTAACTACACTAACAATATTGTTCTCGGCACTGCGCGCGCTGGCCACGGAAGAAACCGTCGTCAACCGTATAGAAAGCTGGATCCACGCGCCCATCGACCCGTTCGATGATGCGCCATCACAGCCCCGTGTGATCCTAAGAAATCGTGACCAAGAATTCTTTTACCGTAATATTCAGTCCGCCGCGGGTCTGGAAAAAATCACTGATATGAAATCGCCACCCATTGATGCCTCTGAATCGCAACAGAGAATCTTCGAGAACTTCAAGCATTTTCATGAGGAACTCATTTCTTGGAGCTCCGAAAAGCGGAAGCAGCTCGCCGCGCTGCTATCTAAGAAGACTTTCCTCGTTGTGGTCAGCACACCCTCAACTGAAAGCGCACATCGCATTTTTAGCGTGATGAATTCGCGCGGCCTTGAACTTTCCCCAGCCGACATCTTCAAGTCTCGCGTCATCGGCTCAATATCGGATGAACCCGCCAGAAAGCAGTATGCGTCGAGATGGGAACAGGCCGAGGTAAATATAACGCGGTCGTCCTTCGCTGACTTGTTCCTTCACATCCGCACAATTTTCGTCCAAGAACGGGCCAAAACTTCCCTACTCAAAGAGTTCCAAGAACTAGTATTGGCCAAGTTCCTACCCGACCGAGCCACTGACTTCGTCGACAGGGTTCTAGTCCCGTATTCGCAAGCATACGAAATCGTTACAAATTCTTCCTTCCAAGGTCGCGCGCGATCCGTCGAAATCAACTCTGCTCTTAGACGATTGAACGCATTGAACAATAAGGACTGGCTACCACCTGCTCTCTGGGCAATTCACAACCAAGGCGACGATGAGGACTTCCTGGCGGACTTCTTCCGCCGATTCGAGCGCCTCGCCGCCTCGATGCTTATTCGCCGCGAATACGCCACCCCACGCGCCCAACGGTACGCCGAGCTCTTGCGACATCTGGAGAGCGGTAACGGGCTCGAGTCTCGTGCTCTCCAACTCACAGAACAAGAAAAGTCCGCAACCCTAGAAGCGCTGGATGGCCAAATTTACGGGGCCAACCCCGTTGCTAGATATGTCTTGTTGCGTACCGACGAGATTCTATCGGGAGAAGCAGGAGTCAGCTACAACCATAAGGTGATAACCGTCGAGCATGTGCTCCCACAGAGGCCGGCCCCGGATTCGTCTTGGCGTCGAATATTCAGCGACGAAGAACGAGCGACCCTGGTGAACCGTCTGGGTAATTTGGTCTTGCTAAATCAGAGAAAGAACTCCCAGGCGGGCAACGCTGACTTCGATTTCAAGAAGTCGACATACTTCAAGACAGCTAAGGGCGTGTCAGTTTTTTCAGTTACAACGCAGGTCATCACGCAGGATCAGTGGGACGCCAACACCATTTTGGAGCGCCAGCAAGCACTTCTTAGCATGCTGGAGAAGGAATGGGATCTGAGGCCCGACGCGACCACCGAAGCCATTTCAACTGTGGCTACAGAGGGACTCAGCCTCCGACTGTACGGCACAGAAGGTTCATTCGGCGAAGCTCAATTTTGCAACGGACAATTCCAGCTGACCAAGGCTCGGCTGCTCCGAACAACGAAAGTCTCTATGCGGGAATCCCTTTTGAGTCGAAGAAGAGATCTGATCTCCCAAGGAGCGTTGACGCCTGACGGACCACACCACTTGCTGCTTGATCGGCCCGTCGAGTTCCCATCGCCCAGCGCTGCGGCGATGTTCGTCCTCGGAAGGTCCGCTAACGGACGAACGGAATGGAAGACTGAAGATGGCACTCTGTTGCAGGACGTAATTTTCTCGAGCCTACTATCCTAGAAGGGTCGCCCCGCAGAAGATTGCCGGGCGACCCCGAGGTTGATGTGAGATTCCGACCTATCTGGACCATTGCGCATAGTTGATCCCACTGTTTCCGACTCGTAATTGTCGGCTCAAAATCTTGGTGTTCCAACCTTAGTTGACACTCGTTGCAGCTGCACTACGTCGTCCCTGTTTGTGATGTTGTCGGCAGACATCCTTCGGGTTTTGCAGTCGCCGCCCTCGATCCCAGTCCGCTTACAGGCTCTCGTTTTTTGCTCATCAAGGGACGGCGCTCGATAACAAATGGACGACGTCACGGGCACCGTGTCGCCCAAAGTGCAGGGCAGGCCCTGTGGGCCCGAACAGACATGTGTGTCCGACGTCTGCGTCAGTGAGTATTCAAGCGGCGCTCAGACACGGGTCTTAGCCGACGCCTTGTCCGCCTGAGTTCCAGCTAGGGCCAGGATCACAGCCGCGGCCACATCCCAAGGTGCCCAGGCCGCCCTCGTCATCAGGTACATGGGAGCGATCGGATTGAACAGAATGGCAACCGGCACCAAGAGGAGCAGCCAGCCTGCTTTGCCGTTCTGCCACGCCAAGACAGCAATCCAGGCGGCGGCGATGCAGACAGCCCATCTGAGCAGTGTGTAGTAGCCGATTGGCATTGGTCCGAGTCCGATAAGGATGACGGCGGCTGCGGCCGCGCCGATGATGGTGGCCGTCTTTGCCATGGTGGGATGCTTTCGCTTGGAAGTGCGGTGTCAGAGCGAGTCCGCGCGAGGCTGCCTCGCCGTATCGCTGTCCGATCGTCCCTTGTTGTAGAAGTACACGGCCGCGATGACTCCGGCGATAATGAGCATCGTTATTAGCCCGCTCTGATTACTGTTGCGTTCCAGTTCACGCATGCACGCATCGAAGCCCTGGATCCCCGATTGCTCCTGACCGAGGCAATAGTCTGCCTGTTCCTCCGACGAAGCCAATATTGTCGATGCTTTGAATGCCAGACCAGTCCCCATCCGACGATCCTAGCGCCTGCTTGGACGGCTTCGGCAACTATTTGGTGTCAGCGATGGTCGAAAACTGAGCCGTTTCGTGGGTTGAAAAGTGAGCCACGTTGACGTTCGTTATTCTGCCTGATTTTCCGGTCGTGTCGAGGGCAGGGAGTCCGTGCGGGTGTGTTTGAGACGGTAGCTCGAGCCTTTGAGGGTGACGACTTCGGCGTGGTGGACGATGCGGTCGATCATGGCCGAGGCGACGACCTGGTCTCCGAACACATCTCCCCAGCGGGCGAACGGCAGGTTCGAGGTCAGAATCAGCGAGGCGTGCTCGTAGCGTGAGGAGACGAGCTGGAAGAACAGGTTCGCGGCGTCCTGTTCGAACGGGATGTAACCGACTTCATCGACGATGATCAGCCCGTAGCGGCGCAGCCGGACCAGCTCCTGCGGCAGCCGCCCGCCCTGATGCGCAGCCTGAAGCCGGGCGACCCAGTCGATGGCGGTCGCGAACAGGACCCGGTGGCCCAGCTGGGCGGCCCGCAGCCCCAACCCGGTCGCGAGGTGGGTTTTGCCGGTTCCGGGCGGGCCGAGCAGGACGATGTTGGAGGCCTCGCTGAGGAACGCGCCGGTGGCCAGGTGCGCGATGGTGTCGCGTTTGAGGCCGGGCTGGTGGTCGAAGCTGAAGTCATCGAGTGATTTACGGGCAGGGAAGCCGGCGGCCCGGGCACGGGATTCGGCTCCGGAGGCTTCCCGTGCGGCGACCTCCCGGGAGAGGACCGCTGCCAGGTATTCCTCATGGGTCCAGCCGGCCTCGCGGGCCTGGTCCGCGAGCCGGGCTGCCGCTTCCCGGATCCTTGGGGCTTTCATCGCCCGGGAGTAGTACTCGATCTGGCCGGCGGTTTCCTTCGCTTCGGTCATCAGGCGACCTGCCCGTCATCGAGAACGACCCCGAACGCCCGGTCGTAGTCCGCCAGGTCCCGCAGCCCGGCCGTGTCCCCGGCAGGTGCCGGGTTTTGGAAGGCTTTCCGCAAGGTCCGGGCAGCCTCGACATGGTCCGGATCGGTGATCGTCTGCCCCGCGCCCCAGGACCTGGGATGGCTTCCGACGCATCGGCCGTCCAGGCTGACCGTGACGGTCTCCAGGTCTGCGGTGACATCGACGAACCTGCCGATCGCCTGCGGATGCACGGAGTAGTCATTGGATCCCATCCGGATGTAGTAGTCCCGCGGGAGCCGGACCCGCGCGGCAAAACCGGTCACGGGCGGAACCGGCGGCAGTCCCAGCATCGCTGCCTTGTCCGGGCCGATCAGCTCGGTCGGCCGGGCGCCGGTCCGCCGGACCAACCGGGCGTTGGCTTTGGGCAGCCACTGGCCGAGCTGGGCGTTGAAATCCTCCGGCGACGCAAAGGCCCGGCCGGGCAGGAAGGAGGTCTCCAGGAACTGGTTCGCCCGCTCCACCACGCCCTTGCTCTCCGGGTCGTAGGGTTTGACCTGCACGATCCTGGTCGCGAGGACCCCGGCGAACGCCGCGACGCCGGCGGCGTAGCTGTTCCGCCGTCCGATGCCGGTTTCGTTGTCCCAGATCAGCCGCCGCGGAACCGCACCCAGGGATCCGATCAGCTCCCACATCCCGGCCAGCAGGTCCCCGGTCATCCGGGACGGGACCATCCGGGCCATGATGAACCGTGAATGCGAGGACACCATCACCAGCACCGGCAGCATCCGGGGTTTGCCGGCGCCGACGGGTATCCGCACCTCGGGGAACCACAGGTCGCACTGCGCCTGGTCGCCGGGTTCGTAACTGATCCGGTCCGCAGGATCCGCCGGAGCATACTCCGGCCGGATCCTGGCCACGTTCTCCCGGAACCAGGCCGGGGACCCGGACCACCGCTATTGACCTCATCGACTCACCCTCGGCAAGATGCAACCGCCGAATAAGCGCCCAATCCTCCACTGTGATCACCCACCCAATCGTTTGGAACAGGTGGCTCAGTTTTCAACCGTCACAATGGCTCAGTTTTCGACCGTCACCGACATTCATCTTTCAGGCTCCGCCGCCGCCCGCCTGAAGTCAGCCGGGTGTGGCGGCCCGGTGGCGCCGGCTTTCGGGCGCGCTCAAATCGACAGAGCAGTGCTGCCCTACTAGCGCACCATCCGAAATTCGACCTCGTGGGACGTTGGCGTCCGGTGGAGGATAGCAGGTATCCGCTTTCTGGCGGCCTCGGTCAAGCAAGGAAATGGTCTCAAACCCTCCGCCCGTGCGGCCGGCATCTGCAAAAGCATTATCCCGGCGACTAAAGGCTGGCGATGTGTCCAGCTTGGTCTACACCGGGACCCTTGAATTTTGGTTTTCCCCACACTTCTCCGCCAGGCGTGTGTCTCAGTTTCACCGCTCCAGTGGTGACGAGTATTCATCGCTCTCTCCCAGTGCCAGTCGGGACGCGATTGCTTTTGATGTGGGGTCATTGTGGGAGTTCAGACGCCAGGAAACCCTTGCCACGGAATCAGTAGGCGCAGCAGCAGTTCCACGTCGGGAGGCACTCATCATGGCTGCACTTACTTCCTTCCTATATCGCTCCCACAAA